>DATAIS010000408.1:0-2917 GCA_036262535.1 Gemmatimonadaceae bacterium
GGGAGCGCGCGGAGCTGCAGCGACTGGTCGAGCTGCGTCGGCGGGTAGTAGTCGTACTCGATCGCGTAGCCCGCGCGCGTCATCCGCGCGTCCTCGAGGCCCGGCACCGCGTGCAGCATCTCGATCTGCACCTCCGGCGGCAGCGACGTCGAGAGCCCGTTCACGTACAGCTCGTGGGTGTCGTGTCCCTCGGGCTCGAGGAAGATCTGGTGGCGTTCGGCCTTGGGGAACCTGACGATCTTGTCCTCGACCGACGGGCAGTAGCGCGGGCCACGCGCTCCGATCGCGCCGCCATACATCGCCGAGCGGCCGATGTTCTCGTGCACGACGCGCTTCGCCTCGTCGCCGGCCCAGGTGATCCAGCAGGGCATCTGCTCCGGGTGTCGCGTGCGCTCGCCGGTGCGACGCGGCGTCGGCCAGAAGTGCGACCACGAGTAGTCGAAGGTCTCGACTTCACTCTCCTGTCGCTCGAGCCCCTCGTAGTTCACCGTGCGGCCGTCGATGCGCGGCGGCGTCCCCGTCTTGAAGCGCGCGACCTCGAGGCCGAGCCCCTCGAGCTGCTCGGCGAGATGGACTGCCGGTGCCTCGCCGGCACGACCGCCGGCGATCTTCGTCTCGGTACCGATGTGGATCCGCCCGCGGAGGAAGGTGCCGGTCGTCAGGACGACGCACTTCGCGCCGAAACGCCGTCCTTCCAGCGTCTCGATGCCGCGCACGCCGTCATCGATGAGGAGCCGCGCGACCGTTCCCTGGATCGTCGCGAGATTGGCGTGCTCCTCGAGCAGCGAGCGCACCGCACGGCGGTAGAGGCCGCGGTCGCACTGCGCGCGCGGCGCCCAGACCGCGGGTCCCTTGCCGCGGTTGAGCATCCGGAACTGGAGTGTCGCGAGATCCGTCGCGCGTCCCATGATGCCGCCGAGCGCGTCCACTTCGCGGACCACCGTTCCCTTCGCGACGCCGCCGATCGCCGGATTGCACGACATCTGGCCGATCGTCTCCAGCGCGCTGGTCACGAGGGCAACGCGTGCGCCGAGCCGGGCGGCGGCAACGGCTGCTTCGGTTCCAGCATGCCCGGCTCCGACGACGACGACGTCGAAGGACGCTTCCAGCCGCTCGCGGGTGCCGCTCATGAACGGAATTTAGCTCAGCGCCCGGCGTCCTGACGCCCGGGCGCGGGCCGCAGCTTTGCCTCGCGATGAGGGCAGTTTCGTGCGGCATCGAGGTAATGGCTAACGTGCTATGCTGCGTGGCAGAAGCCACGCGCCACACTTTTTTCGGGAGCACGCATGCCACTGCTCGCACCATCGGGCGCGCCGACACTCTTCATCCGACGCGAGGCGTTCGAGCGCGCGGGGCTCACGCGCGCGCGGATCGATGCGCGCCTGAACCTGACTCCGGATGAGTTCCGGGTTGAAGGGCAGACGATCGCGATCGGCCCCATCCACGAGGAGCCGTCGCTGACGGCACTGATCGAGGAGCTCGAGGAGGTGGGGCTGACCTACTTCGACGACTTCTTCGAGCTGAGCGGCAACTGGCCGGAGTGGCTCAGGCTGTTCGCGACGAGCGCATAGTCATCCGCCGTGCGCGGCCCGCGCAGCAACCCGTCCCATCCACATTCGTAGCACCAACTCGTGCGGAACCAGGGCATGAGGAGATTCCAGCCGCGCGACTTCACCCGCAGCGTCACCGAGTCGCACATCGGACAGCGGACGCCGGTGGGGAGGATGTAGAAGAAGAAGACCGTCGCGGCGATGATCCGCAGGACGAAGAACCCCAGGAACAGCACGGCGAACAAGACCGCGTCTGACATGCGACCCTCCTGCTCGACTACGCGCCGCCCAAGGCGGCTGGTGCGAGGTGCGGAGAATGGTTCCGCGCACCTCGCACCGAACGCATCACGCTCAGAGCCGACGTTCGACGGTGGACCAGGCCTCCACGTACGCCTGCCCGCCCTCGACGCGCTCGATCACGACATCCGAACCGGACGTCAGGGGTGCTCCGTCGAGGCTGCGTGCCGGCATCGTGTGCCGGCGGCCCTCGGCCTCGTACGAGATCTCGTACGCAATTCCTTCGCCGCCACTGCCACCGATCACACGCGTCACGCGCGCCGGCTGGCCCATCAGGACGAAGCGTTCGTCCACGACTTCCCTGGCGGCACCGGGGACGGCCCACTTCGCGATGAGAAGGCTGGCGCCGACGACGCCGGCAACGCCGAGCACTGCCGCGATGGCGATGATTGGCGCGGCGCCGAGCGCTGTGTAACGGTGCAGCAAGTAGCCGACCGCGCCGAAGAGTGTCGCGAAGGCGGCGACGTTGGCCGGGGTGAATCGCGCCCGGAGCGGGACAGGCGTCCCCGCGGGGACGTTCCGTGGCTGCTTCTCGACGCCCCAGAGCATGGTGCCGACGCCGAAGAGCAGCCCCGCCACGAAGCTGCCGAGGAAGAGAACCGTCAATGCCATCAGCGATCGAGGTTGGTGCGGAAGAACTGGATCGTCATCGGCCACGCCTGTCGCGCGGCGACGAGGTTGGCGCCGCCCCGCTGATCCTGGCCGCGAAGAAAGCCGTGCCCAGCGCCGGCGAACTTCGACCAGGTGTACGTCTTTCCCATCGCCTTCATCGCCGAGTCGGCGGCGGGGATCGTCGCGTTGACCCGGGCGTCGTCCTCGCCGTAGAGGCCGAGCACCGGCGCGCGAACGGCGGAGAGCGACGCGGTGCTTGGTGACGTGCCATAGTAGACGACCGCGGCGCCGACGGTCGGCGAGTGGACCGCGTGCGCGAAGGAGACCGACCCGCCCCAGCAGAATCCGACGATCCCGTAGCGCGGCAGCGCGGCGGGAAGCTGCATCCCATGGCGGGCGGTCGCGTCCACTTGGCGCTGCACCCATTCCTGGTCGAGCGCGCGGACGAGCGCCGTCGC
>DATAIS010000409.1:0-3065 GCA_036262535.1 Gemmatimonadaceae bacterium
TCGGCGGCGAGCATCGACATCTTGCGCTCGGTGATCTCGAACTCGGCGATCGGCTGGCCGAACTGGACGCGCTGCTTGGCGTAGCGCGTCATCTCGTTCAGCAGGTGCCGCGCGCCGGCGGTGCATCCCGCGGCGAGCGAGTGCCGTCCGCCATTGAGCACGTTCACCGCGACGCCGAAGCCGCGACCGACCTCGCCGAGCACGTGGTCGGCGGGAACGCGAAGGTTTGTGTACTCGAGCTCCGCCTGCGTCGAGCCACGGATTCCCAGCTTGCGGAAGGTGCGCAGCACCTTGAAGCCGGGGAGGTCGGGACGGATGATGAACGCCGTCGGCCGCTGCACCATCTCGCCGCGCCGCTCGACACGCGTCTGCGCGAAGGTCGCGATAACGCCGGCGCGGTGGCCGTTGCCGATCCAGATCTTGCGCCCACTCAACGTCCAGCTGCCGTCGGGCTGCTCCACCGCCGTGGTCTTGATGTTCTGCGCGTCCGATCCGACGTCGGGCTCCGTGAGCGCGTAGGCGGCGAGCGTCTCGCCCTTGGCGAGCATCGGCAGGTAGCGGCGCTTCTGCGCGTCGTTGCCGAAGAGGACGATCGCCTTGCTTCCGAGGCCGCAATGGACGCCAATCAACACGCCCGCCGACGGGTCGATCACGCTGACGAGGCCGAGCACGTGCGCGTAGCCGGTCGTGGAAAGACCGAGCCCGCCGTACTCCTCGGGGATCGTCAGCGCGAGGAAGCCACGCTCGGCGAGCGCGCGGATCGTCTCCTCGGGCATCGTCTCCGTCTCATCCGAGCGCTCGGCGTCGAGGACGGTGCCGGCCATCGCGCGCAGGTCGCGCTCGAGGCGGCGAATGATGTGCGCCTCGTCCGGCGACCGCTCCTCGAGCGACGGCGGGTAGGGGAAGAGGAGCGCGTCGTGGATCTCGCGGGCGAAGAGTCCACGCGTGAACGACGCGGCGGGTGCGGCGGTGGTGCTCATGATTCGCTAGGCGGAGGCGACCTCGTCGCGAACGCCGCGCAGCCAGCGCCAGTGTCCGACGAAGAGCGCGATCGAGGCGACGAAGAGCAGGAGGCTGCCGACGAGACCCTTCGTCGCGCGAAAGACCGTCCGCGCCCGCGACTCGTTCCTTCGCGTTTCGTAGATCCGGCGCAACTCCTCGTCGGTCAGGGGCACGGGACGGTTCAGCGTGTCGCGTGCATCGCCGAAGGTCGTCGGCCGGCCATTCGGCCCGTCGACCTGCCGCCGCTGCTCGGCGCGGAACTCCTCGAACGTCGCCGGGACGTCGCGTTCCCAGCCCGCGTACGCTGGGCGCGCGAGGTCGAACGCGCTGTCCACGGCACTCTTGCCGCTGATCAGCGCGACGATGACGCAGACGAGACAGACGGCGTATCCGTAGGCCTGCGCGAAGCGGTGCTGCCGGACCATCGCTCCTCCCGGGTCAGGGGTGCCGCCGCGCGTGGACGTCGAGCTGGGTGCCTAACGCGGCGGGGTCGGTGGCCGGCGCCTCGCAGACGTAGCGGCGGCAGAGATACGCCGTCGGCACTCCACTCTGCAGCGGACGGTCGGCGAGCAGCCCGACGTCGCGCGTCGCCGCCGAGTCGGGAACGCCACCAGCCATCACCAGAGCGGGAAGGTACCGTGAGGCAGCCTCGGCGGCGAGCGCGCGGAAGCGGGCGTCGCCCGGGTCGCCGCTGAGCGCGAGCTCGAGCGCGCCGTGCACCGCGAGGTCGGCGGCGCCGAGAAGGTTGCCGAAGGCCTGCGGGTGCTGCGCCATCGGCTCGGCAAGCGTCTCGACGATCCAGACGCCGCGACGCGCCAGCTCCTCGTCCTGGTACACCTCGGCGAGTCGGAGCAGGAGGTCGGCGGTGAGCGACGTTCCGCTCGGTACCGCGTTGTCGGTGACGTCGCGCGGACGCGTCACGAGCTGTTCGTGATCGCGCGCCGTGTCGAAGAAGGTTCCGGTCTCCTCGCTCCAGAACCACTCGACGATCGAGTCGGCGAGCATGCGGGCACGGTCGAGCCAGAGGCGGTCGAAGGTGAGCTCGTAGAGTGCGAGCGCGCCCAGCGCGACGGCGGCGTGGTCCTCGAGGTAGCCTGCGAGCCGCGTCTCACCCGCGGTGTGGGTACGCATGACGCGACCCTGCCGGACCGATGTCCGGAACAAGAACTCGCCGTTCCTGAGCGCGAGCTCGCGCCAGTCGTCGCGCGCGAACACTCGCGCTGCCTCGGCGAGCGCGCGGAGCATGAGGCCGTTCCACCCGGCGAGGATCTTCTCGTCGCGCCCCGGCCAGACGCGCTTCGCGCGCGCCTGGTAGAGCGTGCGGCGGCCACGCTCGACGATCGTGCGGAGCTGCGCGTCGTCGATCTTCGCCCGCCGTGCCGCGACCGAGAGCGGCGCGGGGAGGTGGAGGATGTTGTGCCCCTCGAAGTTCCCGCCCTTCGTCACACCCCAGAGCGTGATCAGTGCGTCGCTGTCGCCGCCGAGGAGCTCACGCAGCTCCTCTTCGCTCCAGACGTAGAACTTTCCTTCCTCGCCCTCGCTGTCGGCGTCGAGCGACGAGTAGAAGCCGCCCTCGGCCGAGGTCATCTCGCGCGCGAGCCACTCGATGGTCTCCACCACGACGCGCGCGATCTCCTCGTTGCCCGAGGCCTGCCAGAGGTGGACGCCGAGCCGCGTCAGCAGCGCGTTGTCGTAGAGCATCTTCTCGAAGTGCGGCACGAGCCAGATCGCGTCCACGGTGTAGCGATGGAAGCCGCCGCCGATCTGGTCGTAGATGCCGCCGCGCGCCATCGCGACGAAGCTGTCACGCGCCATGAGGAAGGCGTGCTCGGTACCGGTGCGTGCCCAGTACCTGAGCAGGAAGTCGAGCGCCATCGCCTGCGGGAACTTGGGCGCGCCGCCGAAGCCGCCGCGCTGCTCGTCGTACGAGCGTGCCAGCCCGCGATAGGCGCGCTCGAGGAGCGCCGGGTTGAGCGTGCCGTGCGAGCGCGCCTCCTCCGCGCTCACCGAGTAGAGCTCGCGCATCGACTCGACGGTGCGGGCGATCTGGTCCTGCTTCGTCT
>DATAIS010000410.1:0-11940 GCA_036262535.1 Gemmatimonadaceae bacterium
GTCCGTGCCTGGTACGCCCGCGACCGCGGCCGCAGTACGCTCGACGAGATCGTCACGTACCTGGAGCGCATCGAGAAGAACGCGAAGGTCGCGTGAAAGGGGCCCCCAGTCATCCCGCGGGCGCGCAGCGCCTGCTGGGACCTCCTCTCCCTGGCTCGTGGGTTTCTCGGGAGCGAGGAGCGGGGAGCTGGAGAAGCCGCAACGGGGATGCGGGATCGGAAGGGGCCGATCGGAACAGGGACTGGGAGGTGGGAGGGGTCGCAGGCGCGCATACTCTCCTCCCACCTCCCGATTCCGATCCCCCTCGGAGCCTCCCTGTCCAGCTCCCGATTGCGGTTCAATTCAGCTCCCCGCTCCCGATCCTCCTTTCGCGTCGACGAAGCGGGGCCCATCGCTCGCTCCGCTCGCGAGGGACGACAGGGGAGATCGGCTCGCGAAGGATGACAACTGGAGGACGATGATGCGGATTGAAGTCATCTCGGACGTCGTCTGCCCCTGGTGCTACATCGGCAAGCGGCGGCTGGAGAAGGCACTGGCGTCGTTCGATGGCGACGTGGAGGTCGTGTATCGTCCCTATCAGCTCGACCCCAACGCGACGAGCGACGGCACGCCGCTCAAGGAGGCGTTAGGCAGGCGCTACGGCGCGCCGGCGGTGCCGCGCATGATCGAGCACGCGGCGGCTGCGGGCCACGCCGAGGGGCTGACGATGGACTGGGACCGCGCCGTCGGGCCGCGTACCTCGCGTCGGACGAAGGCGTGCGCGAGACGCAGAGTCAGATCGACGAGGCGCGTTCGTGGGGAATCGGCGGCGTGCCGACCTTCATCGTCGACCAGCAGTACATGATCCAGGGCGCGCAGCCGGCGCCGGTGCTGCAACGGGTCCTCGACCAGATCGCGACCGGCACCGTCCCGCGGTGATCTGCCTACGTCGCCGTCGTCACTCGCAGGCCGCGCCGGCGACGAACCAGCAACGTGTCACCGGCGATGACTTGAAGAAGGCGAGCAGCATCGTGCCGACCTTCTGCCGCCCGCTCTGTGCGGGGTGGGTGCCGTCGGAGGCGAAGTCAGCTGGCACCCAGGTGAGACCGTCTGAGCGCGGTGTCGTCCCCGCCGCCCAGAGATACGGACCCCACGCCATCCATGCGGCGGGTGCCGCCGCTCCGCCGTCGTAGCGCAGGTCGCCCGCGCGCGGGTCGACGGTACCCGACGCGGCCTGCGCGATCTGCGCCTGGACCACCCACTTCACGGCGAAGCCGCTCTCGTAGGCGTAAGGCTCCGGGTTGAGCGTGGTCGTCGCGTAGCCGGCGTAGATGCGGCTCGAAAGGAAGATCTGGCGGACGTTGGGGTAGCGCGTCTTCAGCGCGCGCGCGATCTGCCCGAGCTGCCTGACGAGCGTCCGGGCGTCGGCGCTCGTGTCGGGGAGCGAGCGGGTCGGCTGGGCGTTCGCGACCTTGACCCATATCGCCTGGACCTGCTTCTCGCTCAATCCCGCCGGCGTGAGCCACACGTCGCGAATGCGGTCGTACTCGGCGCTCGATGGCGAGGTCCACACCGATGCCGTCTGTCCACCGCGCGCGCCATTGACGATCGCGAGCGCGCCACGATTCACCGCCGGATCGGCGGCGGCCCGTCCCATGAAGCTCCACACGTCGCAGCTCCCCGGTGCGCCCGACTGCGAGCAGAACTCCTGCGTCGTGTTCGACATGCCGATCGAGAGCAGCACGTACCGGCCCGACAGCGCAGGCGTGCCGGCAGTGTCGAGCGGCACCACGGTGCGCGCGCCGGCGATGCCGGCGGCACGGTGAGCGGCCGGGAGGTCGTTGGTCCCGTTCGGGTAGAGGCCGCCCTGAAAGCCGAGGTAGGTGCCCGTGGCGAGATCGGTGATCGGCACCTTCGCCGTGTCGCCGGCACGAGGCGTGGTGGCCCCGCTGCCGCGGCAAGCCGTCGCCGCGGCGAGCAGCAGCAGCGGGAAAACGAGTCGGGACGGGGTCATGCCAGTTGGACGACGCACATGCCGGAATTGTTAAGGGCGTGCCGTCGCTACCGGCGGCAGCGCAGCGTTGATCCGGACGCTCGAAGGGTGGCCGCGCTCGCGCCGGAGGCCTTACCCTTATGGTGAGCTCCGACAATGGCCCCTCGCCGACGCTTCCGCAAACCGTACGCCCCGCCGGCGCTCGACCCGGCGACCTTCGTCCGTCGCGTCGCGACGAAAATCGGCGACCGTTATGGCCGCGCACTCGTCGACGAGGCGTTCTGGATCGTTTCGCGCAGCGGATTCCCGGATCCATGGATCGCCGAAGTCCGCCGCGCCCGAGACGCCGGCACGCTCGACCGCGCCTTCGCCCTGTTCCTCATTTACAAGTTCGCCGAGGAAGCGATGCTCCGCGTGGTCGAAGAGGATCCACGGCTCGTCGAGCTCAGCGAGAAGATCGAGGCGATCGAGCGGGCGCACGGGCTCGACGAGCTGGAGTCGTTCCATGTCGACGACGGCCCGCCGGAGTGGAAGGCATTGACCGCGGAGTGGGACGCCGTCTTCGACGCGTGCATGTCGGAGATCTTCCGGCGGACGGGCGAGGCGGAGCTGGCGGCCAACCCCCGCGTCGAGCGCGATCCACGCTTCGAGGAGGGCCGCTCGGCGATGTTCGGGCCGCTCGATGCACCGCTCGACCAGGCGCACGAGAGGTAGCCTTGTGCGCGCTAGACCTCGTCTTCCGCGACGGCGTCGAAGATCGGGCGCAGGTCGATCGCGAGCGGCTCGCGCGCTCCTTCGGGGCTCCAGGTCAGTGCGTCGACGACGATCTCCGGACGGTCGTCGGTCGGGCGCCAGCCCGTTAGGCGACACCGGGTGGGGCGTGCGGCACGTGCTGCAGTACGGTCCTGACGCCGAGGTGCTCGCGCCGCCCGAGCTTCGCGAGGAGATCGTGAGGCGGCTGGAGGCGATGGACGCGTGAGCGCGTTACCCGACTGCGGGCGTTCCGTGCGGCGCTCGAAGAATGCCGGGATCTCGATCCCGATCGCCGCCGGTGCGCCGGGCGCCTGCCATTGAATTACGTCGCCCAGCTCCTCGGGCTGCGCCGCGCCTGGTCGCCAACGCAGGAAGACTCTCGTGTCGAGGTCGATGAGCCAGTACTCGGGCACGCCCTCGTCCTGATACACCCTGCGCTTCAGAACCCTGTCGGTTCGCGCCGTACTCGGCGACAGCACTTCAACCGCCAGCAGCAACGACCCGGCCTCCTCCCAGCTGCGGGGCCTCCGCCCGCCGACGAGGGGCACGACGAAGACGTCCGGCTGCACGATGCGGCGGCTCCCGAGCACGATGTCCGCCGCACGAGCAGAAGCTCCGGAGGCCGCGCCCTTAGCATCCACGTTCCGGATGCGCCAGATCGCAATCGGACGTCCCTGGCGCCTCAGCCGGACTGCCGCTTGGAAGGTCGCCCCGGCCACCAGTTCCACCTCCCGGCGAGGCGCAGGAGTGCAGGTCCGATCGCGATTCGCACGAGGGTCGCGTCGAGCAGCACCGCGACGACCAGCGCGAAGCCGAGCACCTTGATGAAGAGGAAGTCGCCGAGCATGAACGCGCCGAAGACGACGATCATGATCGCCGCCGCGCTCGTGATGACGCCACCCGTCCTCGCGAGGCCCTCGACGATCGCGTCAGCCTCGCCGAGCCGGCGACGCGCCTCGGCGACGCGCGCCACGAGGAAGACCTCGTAGTCCATGCTCAACCCGAACACGATGCAGAAGACGAGAATCGGCACCGCGGGGAACACTCCATGGAGCGGGCCGTCGAGCCCGAGCCACTCCCCGCCGTAGCCGTCCTGGAAGACGAGCACCACCGCACCGAACGCCGCCGCCACCGAGAGAAGGTTGAGCGCGAGTGCCTTCAACGGGATCAGTACCGACCTGAAGCCCACCATCAGCGCGACGAGCGTCAGGGCCACCACGAGGAGGACGACGACGGCGGTCCTGTCGCGAATCGTGTCGATGTAGTCGGCGTTGAAGGCAGGCATGCCTCCGACGCGCAGCTCCGCCCCCGGCGCGCCGGTCAACGTGCCGATGTCCAGCTTGCGAAGGTCCCGACTGAGCTGCGTCAGCTCGTTGAAGCCGGCGCCCTGCGCGGGAACGACCTCGATCACCGCCGCGCGACCGTCAGGCGTCACGAGCGCGTTTCGCGCAGTCGCGGGAAGCAAGGAATACATCATCAGGTTCGGACGCTCGGTCGGGATGACCGTCGTCAACGACCGCACCCGTCCCACCCGGGGATCGGCCGCGATCGCCGCACCGAGACGTCGCGTCGCCATCCAGCCGGTGCTGTCCAGCAGCGTGGCGCCCTGAGGCAGATCGAGCAGCACGCGCAGGCTGTTGACGACGCCGTCCCGACGCATGTCGGCAAGATCCTGAACCGCGCGCGCCGACTCCATCGTCGGCGGGAGCCAGTTGCCACGCGGGAGCTCCGGATACAGGCGCCGCGCCTCCCACGCGAGCAGCACGACCGGAGTGCCGGCAAGGACCAGCACGAGCACCGGGTGAGCGACGACCCACCGACCCCACGCACGCCAGCGGTGCTCGATCGGGCTTCCGCTGGATCGACGGCGCCCGATGCGCCCGAGCTCGACGCGCGGGCCCAGCGAGGCGAGTAATCCGGGCAGCAGCGTGACCGCCATCAGCGCCGATGTGCCGACCACCACGATCCCCCCGATGCCGACTGCCTGTAGCTCGTTGAGCGGAACGAGCAGCAGTGCACCGAATCCGATCATCACCGTCAGGCCGGACAGCGCGATCGCCGAGCCAGCGTGCCTGACGGACTCGATCGCCGCGGACTCCGCGTTCCCGCCATGGGCGAGCGACTCGCGGAAGCGGCTCACCGTCAACAACGCATAGTCGATCCCGACGCCGAGCCCGATCATCGAGACGGTGTTCTGGAGGAGAATCGAGAGCGGCCACCAGCGATTCACCACCACGGCGACGCCAAGGGTGATCGTGATCGCGAGCGCGCCAGCGGCGAGCGGCAGCAGCGAGGCGACGACCGCGCCGAACGCGAGCAGGAGCAGTACGAGCGTCAGCGGCAGCACACGCTGCTCGGCGCGTCTCGCCTCGTCGGCGCTGGTACGCCGGATGTCGTGGTTGATCGGGACCTCGCCCGTCCAGCGCAGTGCGATGCGCGGGTGGGCAGCACGCAGCCTCGCGCCGACGCGTTCCGTCGCGACGCGCAGGGCTGGCACCACCCCGTCGAGCCGTTCGGCCGCGTTCAGGCCGACGATGATGAACGTCCCGCTGTCCGCGGCGCCAAGAAAGAGCGTGTCCCGAACATCCAGGTAGGAGAATGTCCCGGTCACCGGGTCGAGGCTGTCCACCGCGCTGATGATCTCACGCACCACGCGCTCACCCAACGGAGAATCAGGGCTCGGTATTCCGCTGGCGACGAGGACCGCGAAGCGCGCGTACGGGCTCTGGAACCTGCTCGCGAGCTCGCGCTCGACGTCCGCGGCCTCGCTGTCGCGGACGCGTGCCGCCACCTCGAGGGACCTCTCGACCTGCGCTGCCTGTGGCGCGAGGGCGACGCTCGCGAGCAGCCACGCCGCGATGACCCAGCGCCGCCGACGGACGACGCCTTCCGCGAAGCCGCGCATCATCGTGCGCGATCGGCGCTCGTCAGGCGACGCACACGCATCGGCATCCCGCCAGCCGGCCGCAGCGTCACGCGCGGTTCGAACGCGGGTGGGCCGCGATCCGGCAGCAGCTCGAAGGCGACGGTGTGGCAGAGCGTCGAGAGAATCACCTGCGCCTCGGCAGTCGCGAAGGCCGCGCCGATGCACATCCGCTGGCCCGCGCCGAAGGGGATGAAGGCGAGGCGCGACCGCGCGCGCGAGCGCTCCGGGGCGAAGCGGTCGGGGTCGAACTGCTCCGGATTCTCCCAGAGCGTCGCGTCGCGATGCAGCAGGTATGGCGAGACGACGACAACCGACCCCGCGCGAACGTCGTAGCGCCCGATGCGGTCAGCCCCGATCGCGAAGCGACTGATCCTCCACACGGGGGGATAGAGCCGCATCGCCTCCTCGAAGGTCCGCTGGGCGACGATCAGCCTGGGAAGATCCTCGAACCCTGGCACGCGCGTGCCAAGGACTTCAGTCGCCTCGCGGCGGAGCCGCTCGCGCGCCTCCGGGTGCACCGCCAGCAGATAGAAGCACCAGGTGAGCGCCGTCGCCGTCGTCTCGTGGCCGGCGATGAACATGGTCATCACCTCGTCGCGGATCTCCCGGTCGCTCAGCGGTCGTGATACCGCTCGGGCCTCGCCCATGCTCTCGTCGCGAGCCGCGAGGAGCGACCCGACGAGGTCATTACCACCCTGGCCTCCATCCGACTCTCGCCGACGTCGTGCGATCACTTCGAAGATCGTGCGATCGAGCATGTCGATCGCCTCGCGAAAGGCGCGGTGGCGCGCGGTCGGCAGCGAGGAGAGCCGACGCCTGATGCCGCGCAGACGGCTTCCACCGGGCAGCAGCTCGAGAAATCGCAGTGGCGACGTCGACAGCCGCTCGATGTGGTCGAGCACCTCGGTCATCGCCCCGTGAAGCTCCGCTTCGCGACCTCCGAGGTCCGTGCCCAGCAGCGTGCGCGCCACGATGCGGAGGGTCAGCGTCATCATCAGGGCGAAGACGTCCACCGTCTCGCCCTCGGCGAGCGCCGAGAGCCGCTGACTCTCTTCCGCGGCTGCCGTCGCCATCAGCCCGACGAACGCATGCATCCGGTCGCGCTGCAGCGATGGCTGCACCATTCGCCGATGCCGCTTCCACGTCTCACCCTCGGCGGTGACAAGTCCCTCGCCGAGCAGGGAGGCGAGCAGCTGGTATCCCGGACCCTTGGTGTAGTTGCGGTGGTTGTCCACGAAGACGTGCTTGACGTCATCCGGATTGGCGAGCAGGAACTGGCTCGTATCGCCGACGCGAACGTGGACGATGTCGCCGTAGCGCTCGCGAAGGTCCACGAGGAGCCGGACTGGATCGGTCCTCCGACCGGCGATCGTCCGCAGCAGGTCGAGGCCTCTCGGGCCGGGGGGCAGGTCGGCCATGCGGCTCACCCAACCGCCAGGTGCCGGCGGAGGAGGACGTAGTCGTGACGCCAGACCCTCGCGCCATGCGCCAGCGATGGATGGGCGAGGAAGTCGCTGGTATTGCCGCGCCGCACCAGCGCCGAGACGAAGTGTCGGTAGCCACGCTCGGCGGCGCGCGCGAAGACGAGATGCACGAGCGCCGAGGAGAGATGCTGCCCGCGGAGGCCGGCGCTCACCGCGATGGTCTTGACGATCACCGCATCGCGATCGGTGAACGCGAACACGAAACCGGCGAGCGCGCCCGAAGCGTCTCTCGCGACATGGGTGAGCGAGCAATCACGTGCGCCGGCCGAGGCGGCGTACAGCGCGCGGAACATCTCCTCGGGAAGCGGCTCGAAGAGCGGCGCGTCGCGGAAGGCCTCCATGCACAGGGGATGGATCTCGCCGAGGAGGGCATCGAGTCGCGCCGTATCTGCCAGCTGTTCGAACTCGATTCCTGTCGCACGCGCGGCATCATGCGCGCGGGCGGTGTGGCGGATCACTGCCTTCAGCTCCTCGCCGTCCTCGGAGAACCAGCCGCCAAGGGTGTGATAGCGCTCGGCGACGTCGAAGCACTGGCGCTCGAAGAGCTCGAGGTAGCCCTCGGGCTGCGAGGGCTCCCAGTCGAACGGCGCGACTTCGGCCCCGGGCCCCTCGGGCGGAACGAGGAAGCGGTAGGAAAACCAGGTGTTGACGTCGAGGGGCGCGAACAGCTCGACGCACGAGTTTGCACGCGCCCAGTCCGTGGCGGCGCCGATCAGCGCGTCGCCGATCGGCATGACGTCGGCGGAATCGACGAGCAACAATCCCATCCCCGCCGTCGCCGGCCGGGCGAGCGAAGTCGCGACGAGTGCGCGCCCCACGGCTCGGTCGCCGTCGACCGCGAGGAGCAGCTCGGCGGGTCGGCGGAGCGCGATGGACAGTACGGCGCGAACGTAGTGAGGCGATGGCTGAATGCCGGCGGGCGCCGCTGAGGGTGCCGCGGTGAACCGCTCGAGGAAGCGATCGCGCTCGTCGCCGGCTGCGGCGCTGAAGCGGAGGATGTCGACCATCAGAGTATCCTCACCTCGCCACGGCCCGCGTCCATGCGGACGCGCTGCCCTGTCTTCAACCGCTGCACCGGATTGCCGCTGACGCCAACGATGGTCGGGACGCCGAGCTCCCGGGCGACGACGGCTGAATGCGAGAGCAGGCTGCCACGCTCGATGATCAGACCGGCGCAGGTCGGGAAGAGCGGTACCCATCCCGGGTCAGTGCGCTCCGTGACGAGAATCTCGCCCTGGATGCCCTCGGCGTCCTCGATGCCGCGTGCGACCCTGATCGGCGCTTCGACGACGCCAGGACAGCAGGGCGTGCCGCGCAGCAGGGCGGGGTCGTCGTCGCCTCCGGCGCCAGCCAGCAGGTCGCTCTCGACGAGCACCATCGGATATCGCAGCGCAGCGCCGGCCGCGCCGCGAGTGACGAAGCGATCCGGCGGAGCTGGTGTGCGCCGATACTCGTCGAACTCGCGGCGGCGCACCTCGACGAGCGGGCGAAAGTCGGTGAGCACCGAGCGACCATCATGAAAGGCCATCAGCTCCTCGAGGGTGAGGAAGAAGATGTCGCGCTCGTCGTCGAGCACGCCAAGCTTCGCGAGGTTGGCTCCCATCGCTCGGAAGAGCCGTCGCGTCACGCCGAAGGTGCGTGTTCGCTCGAAGCGCAACCGCTCCCGGTCGCTGACGGCGCGCCGCGCCCAGCGGACGGCACGGAAGTAGATCGCGCGCCGCCATGGCGAAAGCGCACGGTGCGCGACGTCTTCGGCGTTACGGCGGATGTCGAGCTCGCGGCTTTCCATCGCGTCAGCGGCGAACTTGGCGTGCCGGACATAGCCCTGCACGCTGGCGAGAACGAACCGCGGGTCATCGTGAAGATCCGGCTCCTCGAGCTTCAGCTCGTCGGCGCAGCGGAACCCGTAGCGATCGAGGAAGTCTTCGAAGTCCGCCGCGATGTCAGGCATGAAGCCACCGGCCAGCGACGCACGGAGCTGATCGGGAGACTCGGCGAGGAAACGGGCGCGATCAGTAGGGTCGCTGCGGTCCACCCGCGCCGCGATGCGCATGAGCAGTCGCGTGGGCTCGGTGCTCATGAGGTCTCCTTCGCCGCAGAGCAGGTCGTTCTGGATCGACGCCGCGTTGGTGACGGCGGAGCTCCGCTCCAGCCATCTGACCGTCAGCTCGCGGAGAAGTCCGAACGCGACCATGCAGCGGGTGTCGCTCACGATGGGCGCGGTCCACTGCTTCAGGACCTCGTTCTCGAGTCGCCGATAGAGCGCGATCTGCTCCGGGAAGCTCAATGCCCGCAGGTCGGCCTTCTCGAGCGGCCGGTAGACGCGAGTGATGCGCGCGAGGAACTCCTCGATCCCGCGCCGGACCCGCGTGAGGCGGAAGGCGGTGGACGCGACCAGCCGCAGCCGGCGCCACACACTGTAGCGTGGCGCGCGCGAGAGATCCTCGAAGAGCGCCGCAAGCTCCGGAGACAGTGATTGCTTGACGCCCATCATCGTCTCCATGAACCCCTTGCTGCGCGCCATCCCCGGAAAGAGCGAGAGCAGGCGGTACCAGTTCACGAGGTTGTAGTAGACACGGCCGCGGACCAGTCCGAGCATGTTGCGGAACATCGCCTCGTGCGCGGAGATGACGTGCTCCGGCACCGCCATCAGCCGACAGAACTGGAGGTATACCTCGGAATAGCAGCGGCTGACGTGCGTGAAGGTCAGCGGCGTCGTGACCCCGGCGTAGCTCTCGATGATGTTCGAGTTGTCCCAGATCGTCGCCTCGTTCCCGCTCACCCGCTCGTCGAAGAGGGCATCGGGTGGAAGGGTGGTGATCGGGCGCGTCTGGAGACAGAACAGCTTCCCGCCGGCATACGCCCATTCGCAGTCCTGTGGACCGCCGAAATCACGCTCGAGGCCTAACGCCAGCCGGGTCACCTCGCGTACCTGCTCGGCGGTGAGCGACGCGGAATCGCCACGTTGGGGATCGAGCGCGACCTCGCGGGTGCCGCCGGCTGGATCCTGCACCAGCGCATGACGCTTGTGCGCGACGGTGGCGCGGAACTCGAGCGTCTCGCGATCGACCTCGAAGTGATCGGCGTCGAGCGCGCCGCTGACGAGCCCCTCCCCCTGGCCCCAGACGCTGTCGACCACGAGCGAACCGCGATCGGTCGGCCGCAGCGGATTGCGGGAGAAGGCGACGCCGGCGACGTCCGCATCGACCATGCGCTGGATGACGACGCCCATCCGCACCGGCCGACCGTCGAGTCCCGCGGTCTGCCGGTACGCCGTCAGGCGCTGCGAGCTCGCCGACCGCCAGCACTTCTGCACCGCCTCGAGAATCTGCGGCTCGCCGCGCTGGAAGAGGTAGGACTCGAACTGCCCCGCGAACGAGTGCTCTGCCGAGTCCTCCTCCAGCCCACTCGACCGTACCGCGACGTAGCAATCGAGCAGCTTCGCATCCTCGAGCGCGCGGCGGATTCCGGCGGCGGCCTCCTCGTCGATGCCGGAATCACGGCATCGATCGAAGACAGAGGCGGGGACGCAGATCCACTCCGGCACCGGATAGCCACGCGCGGTGAGCGCGTGGAGGTTTGCCGCCTTGCCGCCGCCGTCCGCGCGCATCGCGTCGCCGCTCGAGGACGGGCCGAGCATCGCGGTCGTCATGCGAATGCCCGCAGTGCATGCCGTAGCGTCGGCGCGAGCATCTGCACGAAGCCGAGCAAGGTGGCAGTCGCCTCGATTGCGCGGTGCGCGCCCGGGCGAAGCCAGAGCAGCGGCAGGACGAGCAGCATCAACGCGACGACCGGCCAGACGATCCATTCGACGTCGATGCGGTACGCGCTCACGGCGAGCAGGCCGAGCGCGGCGACGATCGCGGCGGCCGCCGCGCCCCGTCCATACAGGGCGAGATAGGTGCGCAGCGCCGGGTGCGCGGCGGGGTCGAGCTTGCGCGCAACCTCGTACACGAACGACGCGCCGAGTCCGGTCAGCGCGAACCAGAGCGTGGTGGACGAGAGTGCGTGAGTCGGCGAGATCGTCGCCACCGCGAAGGCGTACATCGGGACGACGATCACCTGGTGCGTGAGCGCGTAGACGAACGCATTCACGCCGAGCAGTCGAGGGGCGAAGAACTCGCGGTACATCAGGAACGAGTAGGCGACGCAGAAGACGTAGAGCGCCCCGGCGACCGGCGAGCGCAGCGCGCCAACGAGCGCACCGAAGACGGCGAGCGCGCAACCCAGCACGAGCAATGCGCGGCGCATCTCGTCGGGCGTGAAGAGGCCGCGTGGCAGCGGGCGGTCGGGATGCGCGACGCGGTCCTTGTCGTAGTCCTTGACCTCGTCCATGAGCCGCATCAGCACGAGCAGGCCGACGATGCCCGCCGCGCCGAGCGCCACGCCGACCGCATCGATCGTGGCGCGCAGGAGGTAGCATGCGGAGACCGACTGGGCGAGCGCGATGATCGCCAGCGCGGGCAGCGGCGAGCGCTCGCGCAGGTAGATCCACCACCGGCCGCGGCTCTCAGCCCGCACGGTAACCGCCCTTGGCGAGCGAACGCGCCCGGTCGATGCGCGCTCGATGGCGGCGATCGCGAACGATCTCCAGCTCGCGGACCTCCGCGATCTCGGCAAAGTCACGCCGGATGGCGATCCCGCGCTCGCGTGCCCTTGTCGTCACGCCCTCGCCGAAGAGCACGAGGCGCCCGTCGAGGCGTTCGACGAAGCACTTGCTGGTCTCGAGCGCGGCGTAGAGACGCTGCTCGAGGGCGAACTGCTCCTCGGGCTGGGCGACGCGGCCGCCGAACCACCAGCCGTCC
>DATAIS010000411.1:0-1934 GCA_036262535.1 Gemmatimonadaceae bacterium
CGATCCCAACGGGCGCCACGAGCGGCAGCCCTCTGGCACTCGTCAGCTTGAGCCGCACGTTAGACAGAAGCCCTGGCCCTAAGGGCGGGGTCGGATGGGCCGGCGCAGGAGGCGCGTAGCGCACCGCTTGGCGAGCAACCCAACGCTCGATCGCGATCTCGAGCTGGCCAGCGCGTGGGCTCTGTCGCGCGAGCACTGGCGCTCGAGGCTTGCCAACGCGCAGTCGCGGCGCGATAAGGATCGCGTCGGCCTAACGCCCGTCCCCGTCTGCAACGCGTAGCTGAGTGGCAGCCAGGGCGGCTCGGCGCGAGCGGTGCTCAGGGCCTGAGCCCGTGAGCACGGCGGACCGAGTCGCTGAGGCGCGCCACCGTTCCCCACCCGGCCCCGGCGGGTATCCACCTCGCCGGGAACTGTCGCGTGCCCATACGTCCGATGTCGCGGTCGCTGCTCGCATAGCCGCAGGGAACCCAGGTGCCACTGCTGTCCGGCGCCAGGTCCCATTCCACGGTATCGGTGTGGACGCCGACTCGGATTTGCCGAACGCCCGCCGCCGAGAGACTGTCCTCGCCGACCACCGTGAGCGCTGCGCGCATGGTCGCGAGCTCGGGCGTGCGCCGCACGACCGCCAGCACCTGCCCCAGCGCGAGGAGATAATCGACGTCCGGGATGATCTGATCCGCCTCACATCTCGTGGCTCGTCCGCGGAATGCGGTACCCGAGTCCTGGTGCGTCGCGACGCTGGAGTCCAGAAAGGCCTGAAACGCAGTGACGAGGGCAAGCGAGTCGGGAAGCGGCCCGGTCGACGAGGGGCGTGCGCCGGCAGCCAACCCAGGCGCTGGAGCTGGTTGCCGCAACGAGCTCGTATCAGCCGCGCCGACGTCACCCGAGTCCGGGCCTCGCTCATTGGCGGAAAAGCATGCCGCGCAGATGGCGAACGCGCATATCAGAATTGGTCGCATGCCAGTTGAAGTCCTGCTCGGCCTGGGCTTCGTCGACGGGGAGGAGGCGCCCGAGGTCATGCGATCCACCTCCGGAACGCGCCCCCCAGCATGAAGATGACGCCGACCCACACCAGCACCCACACCACGGGCCGCGGCATCCGGAGCGTCATCAGCGCTTCCACCGCGACCGCCGCGCCGCCCACGAGCCCGACGATCCAGACCACATCGAGGTAGGTTCCGGAGTTTCCCTCGTCCGTGAGCGGGATCTCTACGCCACCAACCTGGCGCAGTCGCACGAGCACCACGAGCACAGCCGGCCCGAGGACGAGCAGCGTGGGGAGCCAGAGCGCCCGGCGGCCACGCGTGCGTAGTGCGACGAAGAGACCAACCACGAGGGCGGCCGTCGCGAGGACGATGGTGTCGGTGAGCGAAGGCAGATCCATGCGCGCGAATGTCCGGTAAGCGTCAGGGCTGCCGCGTCGCGACACCCGGCCGTTAGGCACCCCCTGCCCGCCGGGCGCGGGATGCGTCCGCCGCGTTGCGGATTACCGCCCGGAGGGAATCGCTCAACAGCTCGCGCCACTCCGTCGCGACCGTCGCCCGAATCCGCATCGGCATGTTCGGGGCGACCACGCGCCAGCCGGCGCTGGTCCGCGTCACGAGAAACGTGTCGACCAGCGTTGCGGGCGCCGGGTCAAAGCCGAGGGGGCTGGCCTCCCCGAGCACCTCGTAGCGTACGGGGACCCATGCGGTGTCCGAGGCGACCTGAATGCCGGCGGTCAGCAGCACCGCCGTGTCGATGGCGACGAAGGAGTCCGGGCCGGGCAGGTGGCCGGGGCAGAGCACGGCGTTGACCAGCCAGTCGCTGCCCCTGGCGAATTCGGCGCGCCCATCACGGTCGACGAATTCGCGCACGAGCGCCACGGGCTCCGGATGCGCGGGGGTCGAGTCCAGGCCGCAGTCCGAATCCGTCAGTCTCGAGTAGTTGCGGTA
>DATAIS010000412.1:0-6123 GCA_036262535.1 Gemmatimonadaceae bacterium
AGCGTCTGGCGGATGTTCGAGCCAGGCACCGGCCAGCTCGCCCTGGTCGAGATCGTCTCCGGCTGACCGTGGTCGTCGAGTGTGTGATGCTGCGACGACTGTCGCGGAATGACTCGCGCGCTCGTCCACACCTCGCGACAGAGGAGAGCGGAAACCCGCGAAATAGTGCCATAACGTCCGGAATGCCCTCTGCCCTGGAGCAGGCCGTCACCACAGGCAAGGGATCATGTTCCAGCGACTCGCTCTCGTCGCGCTCGCCGCAGCGGCGGCGGCTTCATGCAGCGACATCACCGCCGCCGACCGGGCCGGCGTCTACATCACGCTGACGCCGAAGACCGGCAGCGCGGCCTGCGTCTACGCGGACCCCGAGCCCGCCGCGGTGCGGGTGAAGCAGGGGATCAGCTTCGTCAACAAGTCCACCGTGCAGGTCACGCTGGTGCTGCGGCAGGACAACGTCCCTCTCGTCGCCGTCGCGCCGAACGACACGTCGAATGCGGTGAAGTTCTCGGACCCGGGCGTCTACTACTACTACAGTCAGGCCTGCGGCTCGACGACGACGGAGCTGCACACGCTGTCGGTCACGATCAACTGACGCGCGGGGCGGCGGGGCGGCGGGGCGGCCCTCGCGCCATCCCGGTGTGGCTCGCAGATTCAGCCGGCGAGCTGGATGCAGCAGTGGGAAACCGGGAGGGGAAGGATGGCGAAGGAACGATCGCGGCCTCACCCCGACGGCAACAGATCGAGCTCTGGGAGGCGAAGGCGTGGGACGACGCGAACAAGGGTGCCTGACGCGCCTGTAGCCCTCGAACCGACCCCATTCGCATGAATCGCACATTCGCGGCAGTCGGAGCACTGCTCCTCGCGGCCTGCTCACCCGGTCCCCGCGTTCAGGTCGAGGTGTCTCGAGGCGAGCTCGCGACCGCGCTGCGCTTCAACCTCCGCTCCTCCGACGCCGCGTTGGCGCCGGCACCCATCGAGATGATCGAGGTCCTCAGCAGGGATAAGCCGGGTAGCGC
This sequence comes from Gemmatimonadaceae bacterium, assembly GCA_036262535.1. Classification (GTDB taxonomy): domain Bacteria; phylum Gemmatimonadota; class Gemmatimonadetes; order Gemmatimonadales; family Gemmatimonadaceae; genus JABFXC01. The sequence continues at coordinate 1,017 of DATAIS010000412.1, forward strand.
CGCGGATGCGTCAGCGACGCGATGGGCGCTCGTTCACAAGCCTGGAACGCCGCCAATGCAGTTGCCGACGGCGGTGCTTTACGGCGTGGCGCCGCCCGCTTACGTCGCGTCAGGCGCTGCGCCGCCGCTGACGCCGGGACCCTATGTCGTCCGCGTGCGGGCGGGCGGCATCTGGACCCAGGAATCGTTCAGTGTGACATCGGCGAATACTGTCGAGGCGGAGAATGCCCAGGCGGTCGCTCGCATCCCGCTTGGTCGAACATGGCTACTGGTGCGCCTCGGCGACCAGGAGATCCCGGCGCGCCCTCGCGGCAATGGGTCCTCGCTGCCCGCCACGCAGCCGGGTGCAGCACAGCCGACATTGCGCTTCACCAGTGACACGGCGGGCGCCCTTTCCGCCGGAACAGGCGCGCTGGGTGCAGGGGGGCGGAGCTTCTGCAACAGCTACGGGACCGCGTACATCGCGGGGCCCGGGGACCAGCTCCGCTTTCACGGCTTCGAGAGCACGCTCGTGGGCTGCGACGGTCCTGATTCCCTCGAGACACGTTTCTTCCGGGCGCTCGCGGCCACGCGCCGCTTCGTCATCGACCCGGCGACGTCGCCAGCGAAGCTCCATCTGATCGCGACCGATGGAAGCCGGCTCACGTTCGTGGAGAAGGATTGATCGGGCGGTGACAAGAGCGAAGAGCATTTCAGGGAAGCAGCGCGGCGACCTGCTGAAAACGTTGCGGGCACGCTTCGAGGCGCACGCCCATCGCCACCCCGGCATCGAATGGACGGCGGTGCAGTCGCGGCTCGAGGCGAACGATGCCGCGCTCCGGTCGCTGAACGAGATGGAGCAATCGGGAGGCGAGCCCGACGTCGTCGACGTCGACGAGGCCAGCGGGGAAGTCATCTTCGTGGATTGCTCGCCGCAGAGCCCCAAGGGGCGCCGGAGCGCCTGCTACGATCGCGCCGCGCTCGACGCACGAAAGCAGAACAAGCCGAAGAGCAGCGCGGTCGAGATGGCGGTCGCCATGGGGGGAACACTCCTCACCGTCGCCGAGTACCGCCGGCTCCAGGAGCTCGGCGAGTTCGACACCACGACGTCGAGCTGGGTGCAGACGCCCGCGAAGATCCGGGAGCTCGGCGGCGCATTGTTCTGCGATCGCCGCTATGACACGGTCTTCGTGTATCACAACGGCGCCGAATCGTACTATGCCGCCCGCGGATTCCGCTGCTCGCTCAGGGTCTAGCCGAAGCCTGGCCGCGCGCGAGGAGCGCCCGCGGCCAAGCCGGCCAGCCGGCTAGTTCGCGACCTTCCCCCCCGAGATCACCGCTCCGTAGGCGTACGGCACCGCCGCGCCGGGTCGGTCGGCGATGGTGACCACCAGCGTCGCCTTCGACCAGCGGTTGCCCATGCCATCGACGGTGATCGAGCCTGCCGACGCGGCGTCGAGCGTGATGGGGAGGGTCGCGACCCTGCCACCGCCAGCCGGCGTCGCGATCACGTACGCCCGCCACGCGTAGCCGTCCGTTCCATCGAACGACACCGTCAGGCTGCCCGACGCGTTCGCGAAGTCCACGAAGTTGGCGCCGAGGCCGTAGGGGGCGCGGTTCGGCTCGCGATTCGAGGCTTCCGGAACGACGACGTCCACGGGATAGCTCGAGTGCGTGGCGCGGGCGACGCTCGCCAGCGGCCGGATCGACTCGACGACCGACGGCGCGTCGGTGGTGAAGTCGGAGATGTCGTTCAGGTACTCGGCGGGCGCGAATGCCTTCATCGCCTCCCAGCTGCCGCCGAAGGCAACGTTGCGGATCGCGTCGGGCGCGCTCTGGGTGCGATGCGCGAGCCAGATGCGGCGCATGACGTCGGTGCCATACCGCTCGCTGAGGTAGTTCTGGAAGTAGGCGGCGCCGTAGAGGTAGCGGTTGAAGATCGGGAAGTCGGGGGTGGCGAGGAACCGGTTGATGTACCAGTGCCAGTCGTTGATGCCGTCGTAGACCGCATCCTCGGCCCACGTCGCGTGCGACTCCATCAGCCAGCCGGAGCCGTAGACGTTGATCGCGAACTGGATCGCGTGCATGAACTCGTGGGCCTGCGTCACCTTGATGGCGCCGCTGCGGATCGGCTCGTTGCCGGTCACGTCCTCGTCGTTAGGCGGGAAGCCATAGAAGTCGTTGTTGACGACGATGAACGCCGACGCGGTGCCGACCGGCACGGGGCTCACTCCCTCGAGCTCGACGTTGGTCGGCATCGTGTAGCCGTAGTACGACAGCTTGCTGTAGTAGACGTGGAACTTGTTCTGCGCCGTGACGCCCTTGGGGGCCGGGTATCCGAGCTGGACGACCTCACGCTGCCAGATGTCCTCCCAGCTCCGCGCGGCGACCTCGATGTAGTCGGGAGTCCCGTCGCGATCGTCATCGACGGCGGGGACGACGTCGGAGACGTTCACCGTCGAGTAGTGGAGCACGAAGTGCTCGGTCTCGAAAGTGTGCTTGAGGTTCGCGAACCCGTTGGCGCGCAGGTTCAGGATCTCCTGCTGCGTGGACTTCGAGAGGCCATCCCAGTCGAGCGTCTGACGCAGCATCGATTCGGTCGCGTCCTTTCCGATCGCCGCCGACTTGTACTTCTGCGGAAGCTTCTCCGGAGCGAGGACGGCGTACGACCGGTACCGATTGGCGTTGTCCTTGTCGAGCGCGCCGGCGGCATAGTCGTCCTCGATCAGGTCGAGCGAGCTCTTTCCGTTCCCCCCGCCCTGGGCCGCGGCCGACACCGGCACCGACGCGGAGCGCGACGGCCCCGCCATGGGCTGTGACGCATCGCTGCACGCGGCGACGCCGGCCGCGATCAGGAGAAGAAAGGTGGGGTGTGCGGCGCGACGCATCATCGGGGGGCCTCCGTACTGCTTCGGTAAACGGATGAGTGGGGAAAGGCGGGCTCCCGAATCTGCCGCCCGCCCGTCGAAGCGCAAGCCGTGAGCACCGGGCGAATGGGTGGTAGCTTCCGGCATGGCGAGAGAAGGGCCGGAGCCGATCCTCCCCACGCACGATCTCGAGCGGACGCGCGATTTCTACACGTCGCTCGGCTTCAGTGCGGGATACCGGTGGGGGCACTACGACATCCTCCGGCGCGGGAACCTCTGCGTGCACCTCGAGGTGCACGACGATCTCGTCCCGGCGACCAACAGCGTGAGCTGCTACTGGCGCGTCATCGACGCCGACGCGCTCCACGGCGAGTTCGCGAAGGCAGGCCTGCCGACTGAAGGAATTCCCCGCCTGACGGCGCCGGGAGACATGCCGTGGGGGATGCGCGAGTTCGCGCTCGTGGACCCGGCGGGCAATCTCGTCCGGGTCGGCCACGAGCTCGCCCGCTGACGCGACGGCGCGCCGCGCGGACGTGGCCATCCAGTCGATCGTGCACGTTGCGCTCGTCGTCGCCGACTACGACGAAGCGATCGCCTTCTACACGCAGAAGCTCGGCTTCACGCTCGTCGAGGACACTCATCAGCCGGCGCAGGACAAGCGCTGGGTAGTGGTCCGGCCTCCGGGATCGACGGGCACGTCGCTTCTCCTCGCGCGTGCGTCTACGCCGGAGCAGGCGCGCTTCGTGGGAGATCAGGCAGGAGGAAGAGTCTTTCTGTTCCTGAAGACCGACGACTTCTGGCGCGACTACCGGGCGATGACGGACGCCGGCGTGAAATTCGTGCGCCCGCCGAGCGAGCAGGAGTACGGAATCGTCGCCGTGTTCGAGGATCTCTACGGCAACCGGTGGGATCTCGTGCAGTACGCGACGTCGGCGAGCTGACACACGCAAGGCGGGTTACGGGCGGAGAATTCCGTCCGTCATCTCCGCGATGAGCGCCGTCGCGGATGCGTCCCGACTCTGGAGGATGATCGTCGAATCGATCACGCGCCCGTATCGCGTGACGATTCCGATGGTCGTGTTCATGTCGCTCATCCCGGTTTACATCGTGATCGCGGGCCGCGTATCGATCGGCGCCCTCCATCGCCCCGCGCTCGACTGGGATCATGCGCTGCCGCTGGCGCCCGCATGGGGGCTCGTGTACGGCGCGCTCTACATGTTCCTCATCGTCCTGCCGGTGTTCGTCGTCCGGCAGGAGGGGCTGCTCCGGCGCACGGTCTACGCGTACCTGACGGTGTGGATCGTCGCCTACCTCGCATTCGTCCTGTATCCGACCGAGGCGCCGCGGCCGGTCCGGATCGAGGGCAACGGCTTCGCTGAATGGGGGCTGCGGATCCTCTACGATGCCGACCCACCGTACAACTGCTTCCCGTCGCTTCACGTCGCGCACTCGTTCGTGTCGGCGCTCGCCTGCTACCGGGTGCATCGGAGGCTCGGCGTCGTCGCGGTCGGCTGTGGCGCGCTCGTCGCGCTGTCGACGCTCTTCACCAAGCAACACTACGTGGCGGACGTGATCGCCGGTGTGCTCATGGCCCTCGTCGCGTACGGCATCTTCCTGCGCCCGCACCGGCGCGACCAGATTCCGGAAGGCGACCAGCGTCTCGCCCCGGCCTTCGGGGTCGGCGTCGCCGGGATCGCCGTCGTGGGGGTCGCCGGCTTCTGGGTCGCGTACCTGCTCCAGCGCTGACCGCGTCCGGGCGTCACTGGCGCCGGTGCGCGCGTTGCTGCACTACTATCAGTGACTCCGCCAGACGCTCATGTGCCGTAACATCAGGACGCTCGCCAACTTCGAGCCGCCCGCGACCGAGGACGAGATCCGTGCCTCGGCGCTCCAGTTCGTGCGCAAGGTTTCCGGCACGACGCACCCGTCGCGCGCCAACGCCGCCGCCTTCGACCGCGCCGTCGAGGAAGTGAGCGCCGCCGCCCGCACGCTGCTCGCGTCACTCGAGACGCACGCGCCACCGAAGAATCGCGAAGTGGAAGCCGCCAAGGCTCGCGAACGCTCGCGGGCGCGCTTCGGCGCCTGACGATGCTCGAGCTGACGTCACCGGCGTTCGACGCCGGCGGTGAGATCCCACGCCGCTTCACCTGCGACGGCGACGACGTGTCGCCGGCGCTCGCGTGGAGCGGGGCACCCGACGGCACGAAGTCACTCGCGCTCATCGTCGACGATCCCGACGCACCCGATCCCGCGGCGCCGAA
>DATAIS010000413.1:0-1655 GCA_036262535.1 Gemmatimonadaceae bacterium
CCGCGAAGCCATGGTTGGTTACCGGTGGCCGAGGCGGACGTCGGGACGATCGACGAGGGCGTTGATGAGACGGACCGAGAACTCGTCGACCTGCTCGATGATCGTCTCCGCCTGGCTGACGAGGTACGCGTGCGCGACCGAGAGCGGCACCGCGACCATGAGGCCGAAGCCCGTCGCGTTCAGCGCGACCGCGATACCGGCCGCGAGCTGGGCCGAGCGCTCAGCCGCGGACGCCGCGCTGACGGCGCTGAAGGCGTGACGCAGACCGAAGATGGTGCCGAGCAGTCCGAGCAGCGTCGCGACGTTCGCGAGCATCGGCAGGTACTGCAGGCGCCGGGTGAGGCGCGGAATGACCGAGAGCGCGGCGGCATCGGCGACGTTCTGCAGGTCGCCCTCGTCGCGCGTCCGGCTGCGCAGGATCAGCAGACCCATGTCGGGCAGCGCGGCCTTCGACTGCGCGCACAGCTTGATCGCGTCGTCGATCTTCCCGGCGCGCACGAGCTGGATGACGCGGTCGATGAACGCGCGGCCGTTGATCTTCGACTTGATGACGATCATGTAGAACCGCTCGAGGAACACGGCGAGTCCTACCACCGCGACCACGAGGATGGCGTTCATGATCCAACCGCCGTTCCTGTACCACTCGATGACCGTATTCATGACCTGGCGTCTCCGACGGGCTTGGGACTGATGTTGTCGTTCGTTTAGTTGGCTTCTCAGCGCGGGCTACTGGCAGGAGGCGTGCCGGTCGGCGGCGTCGCCGTTCCCGCCGGCGGCGTCCCCGGCCTAACGCTATCGGCGGGTGTGGCCGAGCGCACACTGTCGGGCAGCGCGTTGGTCGTGCGACGCGTCGCCGAGTCCACCGGGACGGCTCCCGTCACCTGCCGCATCGGCACGAGCCGGTACGCGGGGAGGATCGAGGGCCAGAAATCGTGATCGTAGAAGTTCGGCACGAGCACCTGCCGGCTGTACGCCGGCACCTCGCGCGGGCGCACCGTCACGACCTGCGGCGTGGGCACCTGCCCGCGGATCTCGATCGGCGCCTGGCGCCGCCGCACCGGCGGCGTCGTCTGCTGCGCCTCGACGATCGCCGGCGCGAGCACCGCCCCGCCCACCAGCGCCGTCAGCATCAGTCTCTTCATCATAAGGCTCCCACCTCCACGGCCTCGCGCTCGCGCGACGCCGTCGGAGGATTGGTGTCGACGTTGCCTTCGAGCGCCGCGCGCGCGCGGTCGAGCCACGGGCGCGCCTCCGCGCTGTTACGGAGCGCTTCCTCCTGCTCCGCCTTCTGCACGAGCGCCTGCCAGATCTGGCGTGCCTGCGTGAACGACGCTTCAGCCTGCCGCTCGGCGCCCTGCTGCGCCACCTGGCGCTCCTGTTCGCTCAGTCCTTCTGGCAGCTGCACGTTCTTCAGGAAGTTGCCGTACTCGTACTGGGCGAGGCCGAGATAGTAGGTCGATGCCGCGACCGCGCGCGGATCGCCGCTCTCGATCGCGCGGCGGAAGACGTCCGCCATCTGCTTGAGCAGGCGCTGCTTCCTCTGCGAGGCCGCGGTGACGCCACGCGCGGTCAGCGCGTTGCGGTTCGCGATCACGAGACGCTCCTGCTGGTACTCGGGGAAGAGCGAGGCGCCCTGCCGGAAGTACCGGTCCCCG
>DATAIS010000414.1:0-4124 GCA_036262535.1 Gemmatimonadaceae bacterium
AGTGGCGTCGGGGGCTGCGAGAGGAGCTTGGTGAACATCTCGCGCGGCGTGCGTGCCGCGTACGGATGGCAGCTCGAGAGCAGGTAGTACGCGATCGTCGCCAGGCTCCACTGGTCGGCGGCCGGCGTCACCAGCTCGCCCGAGAGCGCCTCGGGCGCGACGTAGAGCAGCGTGCCGACGAAGAACCCGGCGCGTGTCAGCCGCTCCTCGGCGCTCATCTCGGTGTCTGCGGCGATGCCGAAGTCGAGCAGCTTCACGCGTCGCGTCGCCGGATCGTACATGACGTTGTCCGGCTTGAGGTCGCGATGAACGATCCCCGCCGCGTGCGCGGCGTGCACGGCCTCGGCGATCTGGTCGATGATGTCCGCCACTTCATCGGCGGGGAGCGGGCTCTTCCGCCGTGCATGACGCTCGAGAAGCTCGCCCTGGGCCCATTCAGTGGCGAGGAAGTGCAGCCCGTCGGCCTCGCCGATCTCGATCGTGCGCACGACGCTGGCGTGCTGCACGCGCGCGCCGTAGCGTGCCTCGCGCACGAAGCGCGCGACCGCGGTCCTGTCCTGGCGCAGCGATTCGCGCAGCACCTTCACGGCGACCGTTCCATGCACCGGATGCTCGGCCCGGTAGACGGCCGACGTCCCGCCTTCTCCGACGAGAGCGAGGAGCTTGTATCCGGCGAGCGTGCGTCCGACGAGCGACTGGTGCGCCACGCGGCGAACCTAACCAATCGCCGGATACCGTGGCAAGCAACGTGATCAGACGCTAGTGTAACGGAGGCGCGATGGCGCGGGTTGAAGACTGACACATGGTCGCGAGAACAGGCGGCGTACGCCGGGGACGGGTTGTGATCGAGATGACGGGCAAGACGACCGCAATGTCGCTCCGGGCTCTCTGCTTCCGGCTGCTCTCGGCCTCGCTCTGCGTGCTCGCAGCCGCCTGCGCCGGACGGCGCGCGGTCGACCGCGGGCGAGAGGGCGCACCGCGCGAGCGCGCCACGATCGCCTCGGCGCTCGACGTGATGCGGCTCTACCGGCAGCTCGGGATGTTCGGCGAGTCGACGCCCGTTCCCTTCATCGGAACGACCTACGCGCTCGCATCGGGCTCCCCCGACACCTCGCTCGTCCTGCTGACGCTGTCGCTGCCGAGCCGCGGGCTGACCTTCGTGCGTGAGGGGGATCACTATCGCGCCGCGTACGACGTGCTCGTCGATGCGAAGCAGTCGGGCACCACGGTGCGCAAGGATCAGGGGCGGCAGACCGTGCGCGTCTCGTCGTACAAGGAGACCACGCGCGGCGACGAGAGCGTGATCTTCCAGCAGTACCTCCGCCTTCCACCGGGATCGTACACGCTCTCACTCACGGTACGCGATGCGGAGAGCGCGCGGACGGCGATGCGCGACGTCCCGATCGTCGTGCGCGGCTTCGGCCCGGGGACCGCGCTCTCGTCGGCTGTCCCGGTCTACCAGGCAGAGACGCGCTCGCGTCGCGATACGCTCCCCGTGCTCGTCCCCAACCCGCGTGCGACGGCGATCTTCGGCCAGGACACCGCGCTCTCGATGTACGTCGAGAGCTATTCGGGGAGCGCGCTCCGCGCCGAGGTGCGCAACAACGACGGCGTGCCGCTCTGGCGCGACTCGATCACGCTGCAGCGGAACGGGAGCGTGTCGAGCGGCGTCGTGCCGCTGCCGGTGACGCAGCTCGGCCCGGGCGTCGCGACGTTCGTGGCCTGGGAAGACGGCGGGGACACGACGCGCACGCCGATCGTCGTGAGCTTCGGCGAGGGACTCGCGATCACCTCGTTCGAGGACATGCTCTCTTACCTGCGCTACTTCGCGCTCGCGGAGACGCTCGCACCGCTGCGCAACGCCGCGCCGGCCGACCGCGGCCGCGCGTGGATCGCCTTCCTGCGCTCGACCGATCCCGATCCGACGACGCCCGAGCACGAAGGGCTGCGCGACTACTTCGTGCGCATCGAGCAGGCGAACCTGCGCTACCGCGAGGAGGGGATGCCCGGCTGGCTCACCGACCGCGGCAAGGTCTTCGTCTCGCTCGGCGATCCGGACCAGGTCTACGAGCAGGGGCAGGGCGACATCGCCGGCCGCGCGCGCGTGCAGATCTGGGAGTATGCGGAGTACCGCGTGCAGCTCGTCTTCATCGACCAGTCGGGATTCGGCCGCTACCGCCTGACGACGGCGGGCGAGGTCGAGTTCCAGTCGCTGGTCCGGCGCGTCCGCCGGCGCTAGGCGACTGAGCGACGACGCCCTCGCCGCCGCGCGCCGCTGGCGCCGCGAGCTCGCGCGCAAGAGCGTCCACCTCACCAGTACCGTCGTTCCCGCGGCGCTCGCGCTCGGCGTGCCGCAGCGCGTCGCCGCCTGGACGCTCGTGGCGCTGCTCGCGCTCGCGCTCGTGGTCGAGCTGCTGCGCCGCCGGTCGCGCGCGGTCGCGGCGCGATTCTCCGCGCTCTTCGCGCCGCTCCTGCGCGCGCACGAGACGCGCGCGCTCACCGGCGCGACCTGGCTCCTGCTCGCGATGACACTCGCCGTCGCGGTGCTGCCGCTCGCTGCGGCGATCGCCGCGACATGGGCGGCCGCGGCCGGCGACACGATGGCGGCGCTCGTCGGCATGCGCTGGGGACGACATCGCGCCGCGAACGGCAAATCGCTCGAGGGAAGCGTCGCCTGCGCGCTCGCCACGGCGGTCGGCGCGGCGACGCTCGCGCAGCTTCCACTCGCCGCCGCGGCGGTGTGCGGCGTGGTCGCCGCGATCGCCGAATGGCTCCCGTGGCCGGACGACGACAACATCCGTATCGCGACGCTCGTCGGTGCTGCCGCCTGGGCATGGGGGATGATGCCGTATTGACAAAATTCCCATGTGTTCCTATATAGGCCCCGCGCGCCAGAAGGTGCGCCACGCGTCGTACAGCGGTGCAGGGTCCACCCCGCAGGAGGCAGCCTCGTATGGCCAGAGGGAAAGTGAAGTGGTTCAATGACGCCAAGGGGTACGGCTTCATTGAGCAGGACGGCGGTGAAGATGTGTTTGTCCACTTCTCCGCGATCGCGATGGACGGCTTCAAGACGCTCGCCGAAGGACAGGTCGTCGAGTTCGAGATCAAGACAGGCGACAAGGGACTGCACGCGGCGAACGTCACGCGCGTCTAACGGCCCTCCGGCCTCACGAAGCACCTCCGCCTGCCGGCCCCGGCAGGCGGTCGTGTTTTCCGCACTCGAGCCGGCAGCTTGTAGCCGGCAGCTGGTAGCCGGCAGCCGACCTAGGCGCGCACCGCGCGCCATGTTTGTTTTCACTCATGCAACCGCCGGCGTCTCCGCGTCTCTTCCTCATCGATGGCTACGCGCTGATCTATCGCGCGTTCTTCGCGCTCCTCGCGCGGCCGCTGACGACCAGTCGCGGTGAGAACACATCGGCCGCGTGGGGCGTCGCGAACTTCCTCCAGCGGCTGCTCGCGAAGCACCAGCCCGAGTACGTCGGGTGGGTGCACGATGCGGGACTCTCCTTCCGTCACGAGCGGTATCCCGCCTACAAGGCGACGCGCGAGAAGCTCACCGACGAGCTGCAGGCCGACTTCGACCGCGGCATGGCGCGCATCGCGACGCTGCTCGATGCGATGCGCATCCCGATCCTTTCCTGCGACGGCTACGAGGCGGACGACGTGATCGGCACGCTCGCCGACGCCGCCGTGCGCGAGGGCGTCAACGCCGTCGTCGTCTCGGGCGACAAGGACTTCCAGCAGCTCGTCGCGCCGGGGATCTGGCTCCTCAATCCGGGGCGCGGCGGTCCGGCGAGCGTCGAGGAGCAGTGGGTGAGCGTCGAGAACGGGAACGAGCGGCTCGGCGTTCCGCCGTCGCTCGTCGTCGACTATCTCGCGCTCGTCGGCGACTCCTCGGACAACGTCCCCGGCGTGCCCGGCATCGGCGACAAGACGGCGTGCGAGCTCGTCAACGCCTACGGCCCCGTCGAGACGATCCTCCAGCACGTCGACGAGATCAGGAAGAAGCGCCCGCGGGAGGCGCTCCAGATGCATCCCGACCGCGCGCTCCTCTCCAAGGAGCTGGTGACGATCAAGCGCGACGTCCCCGTGACGCTCGACCTCGATCGCCTGCGCGCGCGCGA
>DATAIS010000415.1:0-2412 GCA_036262535.1 Gemmatimonadaceae bacterium
GCGGCGTCGATCTCGCGCAGGATCTCGTCGCGAGACACGTCGCGCCGCGCGAACTCCGCATCGCGATCGCGCACGTAGCCGGTACCGCCGAGCACCGCACCGATGAAGTGCTGGAGGTTGCCGGCGATGTGGAGCGCGAGCGTGCCGCCGACGTTCGCAATCCCCGGCATCGGACGCCACACGCTGGCGTCGTCGGGATACGCCTCGATGCCGCGCCGCAGCGCGAGCAGCTCGCGCGTGAGGATGTGCTGGATCGTCGAGCGCAGCATTGTGCCCGGTTCAGTGGGACGCGAAGACCCTTGGCTTCTCGGTGCCGCCGAAGGTGATGACGTCGTAGCGGTCGCGATAGATACCCTCCATGCCGGGCGAGCCGACCGGCATGCCCGGCGTGCCGATGCCGGCGACTGCGGGACGCTCGGCGAGAAGGCGCTTCACGTCCGCGGCGGGAACGTGCCCCTCGACGACGTAGCCGCCGATGCGCGCCGTGTGGCAGGTACGCAGCTCGTCGGGAACCCCGGCTTCGTTCTTGACCGAGGTGAGGTCGCCGAGGTCGTGAACCTCGACGGCGAAGCCCGACTCGCGCATGTGATCGACCCAGGCCTTGCAGCAGCCGCAGGTCGGCGTCTTGTAGACGACGAGCGTCGAGTCGGAGCCGCGCGTGCTCGGCGCGGCGGTCGTGGGCGTGGACGTCGCGGCCTGCGTCGGCGCTGCGACGGCGCTGTCGGTACGGTTGTCGGCCGCGCGCGGCGACGCGCAGGCAGCGACGACGACGAGAGAGAAAAGGCGTGCGTTCATGCGGACAAGATACATCCGCGCCGCGCGCGACGCGGGGGACCGGCGGCGCGCTGATGCGCGCCGGCGACCGAGCTACGCCTTCGCCATCCCTGCTTCGCGGAGCTGCGGGATCGATTCCGACGGGATCGCGAGCACCGAATCGCAGTCGAGGCAGACGTCGACGAGCACGTTCGGCACGCGGAGGCGAGTCCGCGCGAAGCGCACCGTGCGGTACTCGAAGCGCGACCGAACGTTGTGCCCGCACGCGGGGCAGAAGGAGGCGACCACGTCGCCGGCGTTGAAACGGGCCTTCATACCACAGCTCCTGAAAGAGAATTCCTCGGGGGGTTCGCGCATCCGGGAAGGTGCGCACCTGTCTTTACGTTTAGGACAGCGCGGTGTTTCAAACGGTTGCCATGTGGTCGTGAAGAAATCGTCACCTGCTCGTCAAACATTCGTGGACGAACAGACGCAGCCGCGCTGGAGCGGCGCGCGAGCGGCGCGAACCGCGCTGACGGCGATGCTCCTTCTGTACGGTCTCGCGATTCTTCGCGAGCCGGGGTTCGCCGCGATCGACAACGTCAACCTGCCGATCCACGAGACCGGGCACATCGTCTTCGGCGCGTTCGGCGAGCTCGTCGCGGCGCTCGGCGGCACGATCTTCCAGCTCCTCGTGCCCGCGGTCTTCCTCGGATACTTCCTGCGCCGGCGGGACCAGCATTCCGCGAGCGTCGCGCTCTGGTGGTTCGCGGAGAACCTGTGGTACGTCGCCGTCTACATCGGCGACGCTCAGGAGCAGGCGCTGCCCCTCGTCGGCGGCGGTGAGCACGACTGGGCATTCATCCTCGCCGAGCTCGACGTGCTGCAGCGCGACGACGCGATCGCGTCGTTCGTGCGCTTCGTGGGAATCGTGCTCTTCCTCGTCGCGATCCTCTGGGGCTTCGCGACCGCCAGCGAGCCGTCGGGCGTTAGGCAGCCCCGCGCCGCGACGTCCGGCTGAGGGCGTCGAGCTCGGCGACGAGTGCGTCGCCGAAATACCACGCCAGCTCCTCGCGCGCCGCGTCGTAGGCGCTGGGCCCGTCGCCGGCGCAGACGAGCGTGCCATCCTCCAGCTCGTCGGAGAGCAGCAGCGCACCATCGCCCCACGTTACCGGGAAGAGCGTGCTCGCCATCGGCTTGAGAAGGTGGTAGTCCTCACCGGTCTCGATCGCCAGGGCGTGCAGGGTGCAGCCGCGCCCCTGCCGTGCACGGAAGACGCATCCCCCCTGGTGCACGCGCGCGCGGCGTACGCTGCCCCCGGGCATCTCGGCGTCCGCCTCGGGCGGCCCCTCGAACCACTCGCCCCTTGGCACGCCGGTGCGGGCCTCGATCGCCGGCGCGCGCGCGAGCAGCGCCATCGCCACCGTGCCGTCCACGTCGACGCCGTGACTGCAACACCAGTCCCCGCACCAGCTGCACGCCATGCAGCGCGCGAAGTAGGCGGACGCGAAGATCGCGGCATCGACCGCGTGTACGCGCGGGGCGCCGCCACGCGCGACATAGGTGCGGGAGAGGGAGAGAAGCTGCGGCATGGGCGCGCAACGTTCGCGTCCCGGCGGCAGCCACGCAAGACCGCGACCGTTGCCGCACCCGCGCGTG
>DATAIS010000416.1:0-3974 GCA_036262535.1 Gemmatimonadaceae bacterium
CGAACGGTACGCTTCCGCGCGCATCGTTGCCTTCTCGACCGGCAACGTCTATCCTCTCCTGCCCGTGTCGAGCGGTGGCGCGAAGGAGAGCGATGCCACGGATCCGGTTGGCGAGTACGCGGCGAGCTGCGTCGGCCGCGAGCGGGTCTTCGAGCATTTCGCGGCGACGCGCGGCACCCGGGTCGCGATCGTGCGCCTCAACTACGCCATCGACCTCCGCTACGGCGTGCTGACCGACCTCGCGACGAAGATCGTCTCCGGCACCCCGATCCCGCTCGCGATGGGACACGTCAACGTCATCTGGCAGGGAGACGCCAATCGCGCCGCGCTCGAGCTGCTACCGCACGCGGCGACACCGCCGCTCGTCGTCAACGTGACGGGCAGCGAGACGCTCTCCGTGCAGCGCCTCGCGACGACGCTCGGCCGGCGTCTCGGCCGCGGCCCGGTCTTCGACGGCGCCGAGCGTCCGGACGCGCTGCTCAGCGACACGTCGCGCATGCGCCGGCTGCTCGGCGACGGCGCGATGCCCGTCGCGACGATGCTCGAGTGGGTCGCGGAGTGGGTCGGCGCGGGCCGTCCGCTGCTCGGCAAGCCGACGCACTTCGAGCAGCGCGACGGCAGCTTCTGATGAGACCCAACGCTCGCGAGCACCTGCGGAGCGGGGTCGTCATCCCCGCACATCCGCTCGCGCTCACCGCCGACCGCGAGCTCGACGAGCGGCGCCAGGCCGCGCTCACCCGCTACTACCTCGACGCCGGCGCGGGCGGGATCGCGGTCGGCGTCCACACGACGCAGTTCGCCATTCGCGACGTCGGGCTCTATCGCCCGGTGCTCGCGCTCGCCGCCGAGACCGCGTACACGACGCTCGCGGCGCGCCCGCGGCCGTTCGTGATGGTCGCCGGCCTCGCCGGCGAGACCCGGCAGGCCGTGTACGAGGCCGAGACGGCGCGGACGTTAGGCTACGACGTCGGCCTCCTCAGCCTCGGCGCGCTCGTCGACGCGACGCTCGACCAGCTGATCGCACACTGCCGCGCGGTCGCCGAGGTCATCCCGCTCTTCGGCTTCTACCTCCAGCCGGCGGTCGGCGGCCGCGTGCTCGAGCATCGCTTCTGGCAGGCGCTCGCGGGGATCGAGAACCTCTGGGCGGTCAAGATCGCGCCCTTCGATCGCTACCGGACGCTCGACGTCGTGCGCGGGATCTGCGAGGCCGGGCGCGACGACGTCGCCCTCTACACCGGGAACGACGACAACATCCTCGGCGACCTTCTCACTGCCTTCCCCTTCACGATGCACGGCGATCGCCGCGTGCGCTGGATGGACGGCGGGCTGCTCGGCCAGTGGGCGGTGTGGACGAAGCGCGCCGTCGAGCTGCTGATGCGCGCGAAACGTGTGCGCGAAGGCGGCACCGTCGACGTCGACCTCCTCCGCGTCGGTGCCGCACTCACCGACGCGAACGGCGCGATCTTCGACGCCGCGCATCGATTCGCCGGGTGCATCCCGGGCATCCACGAGATCCTGCGCCGCCAGGGACTGCTCGAGAGCACGATCACCCTCGAGGAGAAGGAGCAGCTCTCCCCTGGCCAGAAGGAGGAGATCGACCGCGTCCTCCGCGCCTACCCTTTCCTCACCGACGACGACTTCGTGTCGTCGCGCCTCGGGGACTGGCTTCTGGGCTGAGCAGGTCCGTCATCCCTCGCGAGCGGAGCTCTCCGCCGTCATCCCTCGCGAGCGAAGCGAGCGATGGGATCTACTCCCACTGTCATCGGGACGGGGAGCGGGGAGCTGAAGAGAACCGCAATCGGGAGCTGGACAGGGAGGCTCCGAGGGGGATCGGAATCGGGAGGTCGGAAGCCGGTATCGCGCATGCGACACTCCCACCTCCCGTTCCCTGTCCCGATCGGTTCCTTCCGATCCCGCATCCCCGTTGCGGTTCAGTCCAGCTCCCAGCTCCTCGCTCCCAGAGGGCCACGAGCCAGGGAGAGGAGGTCCCAGCACGCGATGCGCGCCTGCGGGATGACGGTGGGGCACCGCGCGCCTGCGGGATGACGGATTATTTGGACGCCAGGTAGCGCTTGGGAAACTTCGCGACCACGGTGTAGTTCGGGTCGACGATGTTGGCGACCGTGCTCTCGGCGAGCTGGCCGAGCAGGGCGTACGCATCCCACTTGCCGAAGCCGTACTCGCCCAGCCACTCGATCAGCTCGATGTGCGCGAGTCGGAAGGCGTCAATCAGCGGCCGGCCGCTGCCGGCGACCATGATGTACTGGTCGTCCTCGAGTCGGGGCCAGTCGATCTTGTGGTTCTTGAGCAGGTCGATCTCGAGGATGACGTCCACCGACGTCTCGAGTCCGGTTCCGGCGACCTCGCCCTCGCCCTGCCGCGCGTGGGCGTCGCCGAAGTAGAAGTAGGCCCCTTCGTGGAAGATCGGCAGGTAGACGGTCGTGCCCTCGCGCACTTCGGGGGCGTCGAGGTTGCCGCCGAAGTCGCCCGGCGTGAGCGCGGTGATCGACTGTTCGCCCGATGGCGCGACGGCGACGCGGCCGAGCATCGGGCGGAGGTCGATCTCGATCCGCTTCATTCGTGAGTCGGGCAGGTCGGTCGTCGCCGTCATCCGCTGGCGATCGAGCCGCCAGAGGTAGCGTCGCGCCGGGATCGGATCGTTGAGCATCCGCACCCGATTGTCCGCGCTCAGGCCGCCGAAGTTGGGGCTGAGGTTCGCCGCCGCGAGGTCGGTGTTGGGACGGACGCGCCTGATCCGCACGACCAGCGCATCGTTCGTCGTCGCCCCTTCGACGTAGATCGGCCCGACTTCGGGCGGAAATGCGCCGCCGGCCTCGGTGTAGTACGCGCCGTGGTTCGTGCGAGACACGAGCACGGTCCCCGGCCTGATCCGCAGCACCGGTTCCCGCTTCGCGAAGGTGGTGAACCCGCCGTTAGGCGTGAAGCGAACCGTGTCCTGGGCTGCAGCAGCCACGGGAAGAAGGGCTGCAAGTACGAGAGCGAGAGCGCGCATGGGCGATGGTTGAAGTCGCCCGATCTTGCCTCGTATCGACCAGAACGGCAACTGCCGCTCGGGCTGGCCGTTACGACGAGGGTTCAGCCGGATGAGGCGGATCTTCCGGATCCTGCGGATCTGCTCCTCGGCACTCGAGGTCCCTCACACCGTCCCTTGACGACTTGGGGCAAGCGTGGAGAGATGGTCTCGCCCCGCTTGCCCCCAAGCCGTTCCGCGTGATATCGGCCGGCGACGTGGAAAGCACTACGCCACGAGATACGATCCGCAGGATCCGTTGCATCCGCAGAATCCGGATGAACCTTCGTCGTACAGGCCAGCCCGAGCGGCTCTTATTGCGCGGTAGCCTTGAGTAGCGCACGCCAGGACATGAGCGCGCAGCCGACGCGCGCCGGATACTTCGCGACCGGCTCGAAGGCGATCAGGGGTCCGAGTGCTTCGCGCGTGACGGGCTGCTTCGTGAGCAGCTTCTCGAGCGCCGCGGCAGTGCGCTCGGCGGCGCCGAGCGATGCGCCGCGTGCCAGGTCGGTCATCATCGATGCCGAGGCCTGCGAGATCGAGCAGCCGCGCCCCGTGAACTTCACCTCGCGGATGACGCCGCCGTCCACGATCGCCTCGACGGCGATCTCGTCGCCACACGTCGGGTTGGAAACCTCGGCGCGATGCGTGGCGCCGCGCAGCGCGCCCTTGTTCCGCGGGCGGCGGTAGTGCTCGAGGATGACGTCCTGGTAGAGCGCCTCGGCGTCAGCCGCGGGGGAGACCTTCCCGTCAGCCGCCATGCGCGAAGATCCGCTGCGCGTCGCGTACCCCCTCGACCAGGGCGTCCACGTCGGCCGGCTCGCTGTAGACGTAGAACGACGCGCGCGCCGTCGCGACGACGTCGAGCCGCCGCATCAGCGGCTGCGCGCAATGATGCCCGGCCCGAATGCAGACGCCGCGCTCGTCGAGGATCGTCGACAGG
>DATAIS010000417.1:0-4051 GCA_036262535.1 Gemmatimonadaceae bacterium
TGCGCGCGGGCGTCGAGGCGATGTTCGACCTCCAGATGCAGCAGCAGCCGCAGATGCTCCCCTTCCGCGCCACGATGCAGGCATGGGCCGACAAGACGGTCTCCGGCCCGGAGCTGCTCGACAAGATCGTCGACATTTACGCCGAGGAGTTCACCGAGCGCGAGCTGCGCGACCTCGCCACGTTCTATCAGACCCCGACCGGCCGCAAGCTCGCCGAGGTCTCCCCGCAGCTCTCGAAGCGCGGCGCCGAGGCGGGTGCCGCGGTCGCCCAGGCTCATATCGGGGAGCTTCAGCAGATGCTCGAAGCCCGCGCCGCCGAGCTCCAGGCCGCGCCGAAGGGCACCGCGCCAGCCAAGCCGCCGCAGCGCTGAGCCATTCCTCGTCGCTCGGCGGGACGAGGGACTAGAGGACGGGAGAGGCCTTCGCTGGCGCTCGGCGACGGGGAACGGGAGACGGGGGAGACCGCGAGGAGGGACGGGGGACGAGGAAGCGACCTGCCTCAGGTTTCCCTCGTCGCGGCCTCCCTCGTCACGGAGCCAACCGCGGGAAAGGACGACGAGGGAGCGACTACCTGATGCGGGTCGCTCTCACGTTTCTGGTCGCTCATCGGCTCCTCTCCCGACTCCCGTCCCCCGTCGTCGAGCGAAGCGACGACTTCTCTCGACTCTAGTCCCCCGTCCACCAGGGACCGACGGCCTTGCCACCCCTCGAGGCCGGTCGCATGTTCGAGCCAACTTCCCCTGCAAGCGAAGGAACGTCTCCTCAACCCTCGGAGGGTCTGATGCGTCGTTTCACCTTCCTCGTGGTGTGCTGCGCGGCGTACGCGGCCAGCGGCTGCACCACCAAGAACGAAAACCCGAGCACGAGTGACACGGCCGCCGGCGCCGTCGCGGCGCAGGACTCCGCAGGCGGCGGCATGGCCCTCACTCCCGCCGCGGTCGAGGGCCGATGGAACATCCTCGCGACGCCGGAAGGCGGAGGCGCCGACTCGATGGTCGCGCAGTACGTGCTCAACGCCACCGGCGACCCGAAGACCTGGACGATCACCTATCCCGGTCGTCAGCCAGTGCCGATCGAAGCCACCTTCAGCGGCGACAGCATCATCACGAAGGCCGGTCCGTACCAGAGCTTCCGCCGCCGTGGGGTGCGCGTGCAGACCGAGGGTGTCATCCGGCTCGAGGGCGAGCGCCTCGTCGGCCGTACCGTCGCGCACTATCGCACCAGCGGCCCCGATTCGGTCCTGCGGCTCCGGACCGAGGGGACGCGCGCGCCGTAGCGCGGCGACGCTCCTCGCCCCGGCGGCGAACGACGACGGTGCTCCGACGAGCCCGTCGTCGTTTCGCTTTCGGGCTCGAACTTCCGGGACCCGGCTAACGTTCACTGATCACCATCCCGCGTGGACCGAGCCATGTCGAAGCAGCGCATCTTTCGCGACGTCACCGAGACCGTCGGCCGGACGCCGCTCATCCAGCTCAACCGCGTCGCCGCCGGGCTGCCGGCGCGCGTCGTCGTCAAGCACGAGGGCTACAACCCGTTCAACTCGGTGAAGGACCGCATCGGGGCGGCGATGATCGACGACGCGATCCAGCGCGGCGCCCTGAAGAAGGGGATGTTCATCGTCGAGCCGACGAGCGGCAACACCGGGATCGGCCTCGCCTACGCGGCCGCGGCGCGCGGCTTCCGCTGCATCTTCACGATGCCGGACACGATGACGATCGAGCGCCGGAACATGCTCCGCGCGTTAGGCGCGAAGGTCGTCCTCACCGAAGGACCGAAAGGAATGAAGGCGGCGATCGCGCGCGCCGAGGAGATCCTCGGGAAGCTCGACGGCCGCGGCTTCATGCCGCGCCAGTTCGACAACCCCGCCAACCCCGCGATGCACTACCGCACGACGGGCCCGGAGATCTGGGAGGACACCGGCGGCGCCGTGGACATCTTCGTCTCCGGCATCGGGACGGGCGGCACCATCATGGGCGCCGGGCGCTTCCTGCGCGAGAAGAAGAAGGACATCCGCATCGTGGCCGTCGAGCCGAACGAGAGCCCCGTCCTCTCCGGCGGCCAGCCGTCGCCACACAAGCAGCAGGGGATCGGCGCCGGCTTCATCCCGGGCCTCCTCGATACGAAGATCTACGACGAGGTGGTGCGCGTGACGAACGACGACGCCATCGCCACCGCGCGCCGTCTCGCCCGCGAGGAGGCGATCTTCGCCGGCATCTCCTCCGGCTCCATCACCTGGGCCGCCCTCCAGCTCGCCGAGCGCCCCGAGAACCGCGACAAGCTGATCGTCTCGATCATCTGCGACTTTGGCGAGCGGTACCTGTCGAACCCCGTCTACACCGAGCTCCCGGATCCGGACTTCTCCGACATCGCGGCCGCGATCGGCTGATGGGCCGCGGCCGCCGTGCGGCCTGCTGGTGCGGAGGTGCGAGAGACCGCGGTGCGAGGGTGCGGGGTGCGAGGGTGCGGGGTGCGAGAGCACTTCCGCACCCTCCTCGCATCGAGCCGGATACCTGGTTCTTCCGACCGCTCTCGCCCGGTGAGAGCGGAGCACGGTTCGGGGTGCGAGAGCAACCCGGCGGCCATTCCGACACGGCCACTCTCCGCACCTCGCACTGACGCACCGGCTCCTCTCGCACCTCCGCACCAGCCCGCGGCACGGCCGCGGCGCGCCCTGCGTACTTCGCATCAGCCCACGGCACGGCCGTGGCGCGCCGTTCAGGCAGAGCCTGCGCTGGCCCTACCCCGGAGCGGTCCGAACCGTGCAGCAGGGACCAGCAGGCACAAACGAAGGACACACGGTGACGACACGATCGGATGACCCGCTCGAGCCCATCCTCGAGGATGCGGAAGAGCAGCTGAGCCGGCGGCTGCGCGAGGCGTGCGAGGCGGAGGCGGGTGGGATAGAGAACAAGAGCGCGGACGAGATCCGCGAGCTCGAGGATTCACTGCTCGCGGCGGCGGTCGCGGCGGAGCACACCCTCGCCCTCAGGCGGCAGGTGGTGCGCAACGCCGACCAGCCAGCGCCGGAGGATGCGGCGCCGGAGCCCGAGCCGGAGCCGATCGCCGCGCCTCCCGACGGCGAGCACCACGTGCCCGGGGTCCGCGAGTTCTCCGACAGCGACGGAAATCTCTGGCGCGCGTGGCCCGTGACACCCGGCGTCGCGCGCACGGCGCGGAAGACGCGCTACCTCGGCGAGTTCCAGCAGGGATGGATCTGCTTCGAGTCGCTCGACAGCCAGACGCGCCGCCGCCTGCCGTGCGCACGCTCACGCTGGGACGAGACCGACGACAACGGGCTCGAGGCGCTGCTCCGTCAGGCGATCATCGCCCCCGAGCGGCGCCGTACGCACTGAACGGGGCGCCTAACGCTCGGCGCGGCGGGCCGCCTCGTCGACGATCTCGCCGACCGTCTTGTCGCGAACCTCGGGGGGCGTCGTCGCCTCGACGAGCCGGGCCGGGGTTGCCCAGGGCGGGCCCGGCCCTATCGTAGACGCTGCCGGAGCGCGATGTCGCGCCCGCCAGCCTACTCCGGAGGTGCCGATGCGATCGACCTCGCGCAGCCTCGTCTTCGTCCCGCTCCTCATCGCCGCCGGGGCGCCGCCGGCGACGTCGGCCGTCGAGAGCCTCTCCTGGATGGCCGGATGCTGGGAGCGTCGCGCCGGCTTCGTCGTCACCGACGAGCACTGGATGTCCCCCCGCGCCGGCACGATGCTCGGCACCAGCCGCACGACGCGCGGCGACGCGGTCGTCGAGTACGAGTTCATGCGCATCTACGGCACGCGCGAGGACACGGTCGTCTACGCCGCGCATCCGTCGCGACAGAAGCCGGCGCAGTTCCGCGGCCGCGCTACGCCGCGCCGCGAGATCACTTTCGAGAACCGCGCGCACGACTTCCCGCAGCGGATCATCTATCGGGCCGTCGGTGAGGACTCGCTCGTCGCCCGCGTCGAGGGGACGAGCCGCGGCAAGGAGCGCGGCGTCGATTTCCGCTATCGCCGCGTGGCGTGCACGCCATAACGACGCGTCGCATGCAGCCGCGCGAGGTCGCGCG
>DATAIS010000418.1:0-5088 GCA_036262535.1 Gemmatimonadaceae bacterium
CCGTTCTTGCCGCGATCGAGGGCCGCGATGAGCCCCTGCGCCGCGTCGTCGGCACCGATCCACGACATCGGCGCGTCGGTGCCGAAGCGGAACCCGCCGGCGACGGCGCGCGTCATCACGCGCCCGATCCAGCCGAGATCCGCCGGCGCGAGCACCAGCGACGGACAGGCGACCACGATCTCGATTCCCTTCGAGCGGAGCTTGAGTGCGAGCCGCTCCGCCTCGAGCTTCGAGCGCTCGAACTCGGAGCGAACCGCGCCGCGGTGTCGTGTCCACTCGTAGCCGACTTCGTCACTCGGCTCGCCGATGGCGAGCGCGCTCGAGACGTGGACGAGCCGCGGAACGCGCGCGACGACGGCGGCGGCGATGGTGTTCTTCGTCCCGCCGACGTTGACCGAGTCGAAGGTGCGCGGATCGCGCGCCCAGAAGTCGAAGAACGTCGCGACATGGATGACCGCGTCGCAGCCGGTCATCTGGCGCGCGAGGGAGTCCGAGCGACGGACGTCGCCGAGCACCGGCTCGGCGCCGAGGTTCTTCAGGAGCTGTACGCCATTCTTGCGTCGGACGAGTCCGACCACCTGATCGCCGCGCTTGCGGAGCGCGGTAACGAGGGCACGGCCGAGGGGGCTCGCCGCGCCAGTGACGAAGACGCGCATGCGCTGGATTCGGGGGGAATTCGGCGCCTGATGGCGACCATCCTGATGACGCACGAGATGCCTTGTTCGCCACGCTGCGCCGTCCTAACTTGACCCGCCGCATGTGACCCCGCGCACGGCACGCCCCGCTCATGACTCCTCCGCAGCGAAAAGAAGAGCGCCCCGTCGCGGCGCTCCTCGCTCCCGACATCCTGGCGCTCCTCGACGAGTCGCCGGCGAGCGTCGCCGCGGAGACGGAGGAGATGCACCCGGCCGACCTGGCCGACGTCGCGGAGTTCCTCCCCCGCGAACGGATCCCGGCGCTCCTCGCCGCCCTCCCCAAGCAGCGCGCGGCGGACGTGATGGAGTACCTCGACGAGGAGCTGCGCGCCGAGGTCCTCGAGGAGATGAGCGCGCAGCAGGCCGCGTCCATCGTCACGCACATGACGCCGGACGAGCGCGCCGACGTCCTCGAGGAGATCGGGGAGGAGCACGCGGAGGACGTCCTCGCCGAGATGCCGGTCGAGGAGCGGCGCGAGACCGAGCAGCTCCTCGCCTACGAGCCGGATACCGCCGGTGGCATCATGACGACCGAGTTCGTCTCGGTCGCCGCCGCCATGCCGGTCGCCGAGGCGCTCGCCCAGGTCCGCATCCTCGCCCGCTCGGAGCGGAAGGAGGCGATGCACGCGATCTACGCCACGGACCGCGAGGGCAGGGTCGCCGGGGTGCTGTCGCTTCGGGAGCTGCTCGCCGCCCCCGATGGCGCGACGATCGGCGACATCGCCTGGCAGGAGATCGTGTCCGTGCCGCCGACCGCCGATCGCGGCGAGGTCGCGCGCATCACGCAGGAGTACGACCTCGTCGCCGTACCGGTGGTGGACGAGCAGTCGCGGGTCATCGGCGTCGTCACGGTCGACGACGTCATCGACGCACTCGTCGAGGAGCAGACCGAGGACGTCCAGAAGCTCGGCGCCATGCAGCCGCTCGAGGAGCCCTACTTCCAGGCCGGCTTCTGGAGCATCGCCCGCAAGCGCGGCGGCTGGCTGACGCTCCTCTTCGTCGAGGAGATGTTCACCGGCATCGCGCTCCGCCACTACGAGGGGGCGCTCTCGTCGGTGACCGCGCTGATGTTCTTCGTGCCGCTCATCATCAGCTCCGGTGGCAACTCCGGCTCGCAGTCGGCGACGCTGATCACGCGCGCGCTCGCCGTCGGCGACGTCCACCTCCGCGACGTGCTGCGCATCTTCCACCGGGAGCTGTGGCAGGGTGTGGTGCTCGGCGCCGCGCTGGGCGCGATCGGCTTCGTGCGCGCGCTGATGTGGGGCGAGAGCTACGCGCTGTCGAGCGTCGTCGCACTGACGCTGCTCTGCGTGGTGCTGATCGGCACGATCGTCGGCGCGATGCTGCCGCTGATCTTCACCCGCCTCGGCTTCGATCCGGCGATCGCGTCGTCGCCCTTCGTCGCGTCGCTCGTGGACGTAGCGGGCATCGTCGTCTACTTCACGATCGCGATCAACCTGCTCGCGCTGCGGTGACCGCACCCGCCACGCCTCCTCCGCGAAGCACGCTCGCGGCGACCGGGCTCGTCATGCTCTCGGCCTGCTGCTTCGGCGCGATCTCGATCTTCGTCGTGCTCGCGACGCGCGCCGGGGCGCCCCTCCTCACCGTGCTCGCGCTGCGCTACCTCCTCGGGTCGGTGGGGCTCTTCGCGATCGCCGGCGGTCTGGCAGTGCTGCGCGAGGCGCGCGGACGGCTCTGGCGATATCTCGTGCTGGGCGGTATCGGCCAGGCGCTGATCGCTTTCGGAAGCCTTTCGGCACTGCGCTTCATCCCGGTCGGGGCGCTGGTCTTCCTCTTCTATACGTACCCGTCGTGGATCGCGGTCATCGCCGCCATGCGCGGCACCGAGCGCGTCACGGCGCGGCTCGTCGTCGCGCTGCTGCTCTCGCTGGGCGGCGTCGCCCTCATGGTCGGGACACCGGCGCATGGCTCGCTGCATCCCGCCGGGCTCGCCCTGGCGCTCGGCTCGGCGCTGCTCTACGCGCTCTACGTGCCCTTCCTCGGCGCGTTAGGCGCGGGGGTGCGACCGACGGCGTCGGGGGCGCTCATCACCGGGGCGACGGGAGTGCTCTTCGTCCTCGTCGGCATCGCGGCGGCGCTCTTCGGGCTCGGCGGCGACGCCGTGCTGACGCTTCGCCTCCAGGGCGAAGCCTTTCCCCCGATTCTCGCGCTCGCGCTGGTGTCGACGGTGGTCGCGTTCAGCGCCTTCTTCGCCGGGCTGGCGGTACTCGGCCCCGTGCGGACGGGGATCGTCTCGACGGTCGAGCCCTTCTTCGCGTCGGTGCTCGCGGCCCTCGTGCTCTCCGAGCCGCTCGGCGCCCGCACGCTGTTCGGTGGCGCAATGATCGCGGCGGCGGTGGTGCTGCTGCAGCTGCGCGGCGGCCGCGCCAGTGACCAGGCGCCTGCAGCAGCGTCGAACTGAAGGCCACAACCTCTTCAGGAGCAGGTCATGCGTCTCGTGCAGAAGGCCGCGCTCGTCTTCGGCATCGCTTTCATCTCCGTCGCGCTCCTCGGCTTCTTCACCGCGGGCGGCATGTCGATGCACGCCGAGATGGGGACCGCGGCGATGCTGCTCGGTCTCTTCCCGGTCAATGCGGCGCACAACGCCGTGCACCTCTCCCTCGGGGTCTGGGGCGTGCTGGCGGCGCGCGACTACCTCAACGCGAAGCGTTACTGCCAGTATTCCGGCGGCCTCTATCTCATCCTCGCCGGCGTCGGCCTCGTCGTCCCCGACACCTTCGGCTACATCCCGATCGGCGGCAACGACATCGCGCTGCACGCGGTGCTGGGGCTGGTGCTGACGATCGTGGGATTTGCGACGGCAGATGCTCCGGCCACGGGAGCGAGCACTTCCCGCTAGCGACGGGCTGTTAGCTCTTAGCTGTTAGCGTAAAGCAACGGCGTCTGACGGGATCCTCCCCGCCAGACGCCGTTCTCTTCGCAGTCGCTTAGCGCTAATAGCTTAAAGCTAAGAGCCGCAGTTCAGCGTCCCACCCCGGCCAGCGACCTCTCCTCGCGTCGCGGAGTTTCCGGGGCGCGGGAAGCAAGCAGCCCCACGATTCCCTTCTCCAGCCACGTGTGCTCGTTGCCGAGCACGTGCTTCGCGACCTTGTACATCGCGCCGTCGTTCGCGCCGTACAGCTCGCGGAAGTGCTGGTCGATGCGGATGCGGGCCTCGCGGCAGAAGTAGTCGGCGAGCTCCATCGCCTCCTTCTGTCCCTCGCGCGCGAGCATCTTCGCGCGAACGCAGGCGGCGCTCATCGCGAACAGCTCGGCGCCGATGTCCACGGCGCGGAAGAGGACGAGCTGACGGCGCTCCAGCTTGGGGCCGAAGCGCACCATCGCGTGGAAGATCGAGCGGCCGAGGTGGCGCGTGTTGCGCTCGATGTAGCGCAGGTGCGAGGCGAGCTTGCCGAAGCTGCCGTAGCTGATCGGGAGCTGGCCCTTGCCGACCCAGCGCGCCGCGTACCACGCCGGATAGAACTTCGCCGCGCGCCCCGCCGCGGCCGCCTTCTCGCCGAGGCTCGATTCCTTGTCGACGAGCGCGAACGCGGTCTCGAAGTGATGATCCACCGCCTCGCGCGCGATGAAGAGGCGCATGATCTCCGAGGAGCCCTCGAAGATGAGGTTGATGCGGAAGTCGCGCATCGCGCGCTCGATCGGGATGCCGCGCTCGCCGCGCTGCGCGAGCGAGTCGGCTGTCTCGTAGCCACGGCCGCCGCGCACCTGCAGCGTGTCGTCGACGATCCGCCAGCCGACCTCGGTGTTCCACATCTTCGCGATCGCGGCCTCGAGCCGGATGTCGTAGCCGCCGCGCTCGTAGAGCGCGCAGGCGAGCTCGCCGATCGCTTCCATCGCGAACGTGTCGGCCGCGCAGCGCGCGATCTTCTTCGCGATCGCTTCGTGCTTGCCGATCGGTTGCCCCCACTGCACGCGCTCGTTCCCCCAGGTCCGCATCACCTGGAGCATCGCCTTGCCGACGCCGGCGCAGCTCGCCGGAAGCGTGAGGCGGCCCGTGTTGAGCGTGATCAGCGCCAGCTTGAGTCCCTTGCCGACGCCCCAGAGCACGTTCTCCGCCGGGACCTTCACGTTCTGGAAGCTGATAACGCCGTTTTCGATCGCCTTGAGCCCCATGAAGCGGCAGCGATGCTTCACCGAGACGCCGGGCATGCTCGCCTCGACGATGAACGCGGTGATCTGCTTCTTCTTCTTTCCGTTCACCTCGACGTCGGGCGTCCGCGCCATCACGACGAACAGCTCGGCGCGCGTGCCGTTGGTGCACCAGAGCTTCTCGCCGTTGATGATCCAGTGCTTCCCGTCGGGGCTCAGCGTCGCCGAGGTGTGCATGTTCGCCGGATCGCTGCCGGCGTCGACCTCGGTGAGCGCGAACGCG
>DATAIS010000419.1:0-1546 GCA_036262535.1 Gemmatimonadaceae bacterium
CCTCTTGAGCTCGCCCAGAGGGTCCGGTCGCTGGAGCAGCGGTCGGGTCGCCCGTTCGGTCCCCAGACGCGCCAGGGCCGTTTCCGGACGGACACGAAGGTAGATGATACGGGCGGGGGGACGCAAAAGTGCCACGTTGCCCGCGTCAGCGATCCAGCCCCCGCCCGGCGAGAGGACCATCCCGCCCGTCCCCCGCAGCTCCTCGGTCACCTTCCGCTCGAGGACGCGGAAGGCGGGCTCCCCCTGCTGAGCGAAGATATCGTTCACCGTCATCCCCTCCCGGCGCTCGATCTCGTGGTCGAGGTCGAGGAAGGGACGGCGGACGGCGATCGAGACCCCCTGGCCGACGACAGTCTTCCCCGCCCCCGGCAGTCCGACGAGGACGACGTGGGGAAGCCCCGGGTCAGTCTCGAAGACGGGATTCGAGGTGCGAAAGGTAGCCGTCATGGTTGCGCCTCACTTCCGAGAGTGAGTCCCCGCCGAACTTCTCGAGGAAGGCGTCGGCGAGGACGATGGCGAGCATCGCCTCGGCGATGACCCCCATCGCGGGAACGGCGGTGACGTCGCTGCGCTCGGCGACCGCCTGCGCCTTCCCGCCGGTCGCCACGTCCACGGTGCCTAACGGCCGCATGAGGGTGCTGATCGGCTTCATCGCGACGCGGACGACGAGCGGCTCGCCCGTCGTCATCCCGCCCTCGAGGCCTCCGGCGCGATTCGTCCGTCGGCGCACGTTGCCGGCGCGGGTGCGCCCGGCGCGGGCTCGATCTCGTCGTGAACCTCGGCGCCGGTGACACGCGCGGCGCCGAAGCCGAGGCCGATCTCGACCCCCTTCACCGCCGGGATGGACATCATCGCCTGCCCGATGCGGCCGTCGAGCTTGCGGTCCCAGGAGACATGCGAGCCTAACCCCACGGGCAGTCCGTCGGCAACGACCTCGCACACACCGCCGAGGGTATTTCCCTCACGCTTGACGGCGTCGATGCGCTCGATCATGCGGCGCCCGGCGTCGGCGTCGAGGGTGCGGAGCTGGGAGGCGTCGGCGGCGGCGTTGATCTCGGCGGGGAGCTTCTCGGGGTGCGCGGCGTCGATGCCGCCGAGGTGGACGAGGTGGCTGCCGACGCGCACGCCGAACTCGGAGAGGAAGCGGCGGCAGACCGCGCCGGCGGCGACACGGGCGGTGGTCTCGCGCGCCGAGGCCCGCTCGAGGATGTCGCGCGCGTCCTCGCGGTCGTACTTGAGGATGCCGGTGAGGTCGGCGTGACCAGGGCGGACCCGGGTCACGGCGCGCTTTCGCGGCGACGGATCCCCCTCGCGAGGCGCCGGATCCATGATCTCCTGCCAGTTCTTCCAGTCGCGGTTGCGGACGAGCATCGCGATCGGGCTGCCTAACGTCTCGCCGGCGCGGACGCCCGAGAGGAGCTCGACCTCGTCGCGCTCGATCTGCATGCGCCGCCCGCGGCCGTAGCCCTGCTGGCGGCGGGCGAGGTCGGCGTCGATGTCGGCGGCGAGGAGCGGGAGCCCGGCCGGGATTCCCTCGAGGACGCAG
>DATAIS010000420.1:0-7292 GCA_036262535.1 Gemmatimonadaceae bacterium
ATGACGCAGACGCAGTCATCACTCCTGACCGTCGTCATCGGCGCGAGCGCGCTCGCCCTGATCTTCGCCGTCTTCCTCGCTCGCTGGGTCCTCTCGCGCGGCCGCGGCACCGCCCAGATGCAGAAGATCTCCAATGCCATCCAGCAGGGTGCCGAGGCGTATCTGGCCCGCCAGTACAAGACGATCGGGCTGCTCTCCGTCGTTGTCGCAGCGCTGCTCGGCATCGGCTACGGCTATTTCCGGCACACGACCGCGAACGATCCGGTGCAGGACCCGAAGACCTTCGCCCTCTACGTGACGGCGTCGTTCCTGCTCGGCGCGCTGAGCTCGGGCATCGCCGGCTACGTGGGCATGTGGGTCTCGATCCGCACGAACATCCGCGTCGCGGCCGCGGCCATGACGTCGCTCAACGACGCGCTGCAGACCGCGCTGCGCGGCGGGGCGGTCTCCGGGCTCTTCACCGTGGCCATGAGCCTCCTCGGCGTGGGCGGCCTGTTCGCCGCGCTGTCGGTGCTCACGCCCGCCGGCATGGACCAGGCGGAGTGGGCGCGGCACATTCCCTTCCTCATCGTCGGCTACGGTTTCGGCGCGTCGTTCGTCGCCCTGTTCGCGCAGCTCGGCGGCGGCATCTACACGAAGGCGGCGGACGTCGGCGCCGACCTCGTGGGCAAGGTCGAGGCGGGGATCCCCGAGGACGATCCGCGCAACCCGGCGGTGATCGCCGATCTCGTCGGCGACAACGTCGGCGACTGCGCCGGCCGTGGTGCGGACCTCTTCGAATCCACCGCCGCCGAGAACATCGGCGCGATGATCCTCGGCGTGATCCTCTATGACGCGTTCGGCATCAACGGCATCCTCTTCCCGCTGGTGATCATGGCGGTCGGGCTCGTCTGCTCGATCGTCGGCGTGATGGTGGTGAGCACGCGCGAAGACGCCGATCCGATGCACGCGCTCAACCGCGGCTATTACGTCACGGCGGCGCTGGTGACGGTCGCGTTCTTCTTCGCGACGCGCTGGCTGCTCAACCCGACCGACGCACCGGACGCCTGGTGGCACTTCTTCGCCTGCGGGCTGATCGGGATCGCGACGTCGATCGCCTTCGTCTTCATCACGCAGTACTACACGGAGTACCGCTACCGCCCCGTGCTCGGCATCGCCGAGGCGAGCCAGACCGGTCCCGCGACGAACATCATCGCCGGCCTCGCCGTCGGCATGGAGTCGACGGTGATGCCGGTGATCGTGATCGCGATCGCGATCATCTCCAGCTACTACCTCGGCGCCAACAGCGGTCTCGTGAACGACGCGGGCCAGGCCTTGAACGGAGGCCTCTTCGGAACCGCCGTCGCGACGATGGGAATGCTCGGCACGGCCGGGTACATCCTCGCCATGGACGTCTTCGGACCGATCACCGACAACGCCGGCGGCATCGTCGAGATGTCGCGCCAGCCGGAGTCCATCCGCGACAAGACGGACCGGCTCGACTCGGTCGGCAACACGACCAAGGCGCTGACCAAGGGCTACGCGATCGGCTCGGCGGCTCTCGCCGCGTTCCTGCTCTTCTCGGCCTACCTCGACGAGGTCCGCAACTACACGGGCCGCGAGCTCGACGTCGACCTCTCGAAGCCCGTGGTATTCGTCGCCGGGCTTCTCGGCGCGATGCTCGTCTTCTGGTTCTCGTCGCTGGCGATGACGGCGGTTCGGAAGGCGGCGTCGAGCGTCATCACCGAGGTGCGGCGCCAGTTCCGCGAGAAGCCGGGAATCATGCAGGGCACCGACCAGCCGGACTACGGCGCCTGCGTGGACATCGTGACCGTCGGCGCGCTGAAGGCGATGGTGCTGCCGGGCGCGCTCGTGGTGCTCTTCCCGATCGTCGTCGGGCTCGTCTTCAAGAACTTCGGCGCGGAGGGCGAGTTCCTCGGTGCGGAGTCGGTGGCGGCGCTGCTGATGGTCGGCACCATCGCCGGCATCCTCATGGCGGGCTTCCTCAACAACGGCGGCGGCGCCTGGGACAACGCGAAGAAGTACATCGAGACGGGCGTCTACGGCGGCAAGCGCTCGGAGGCGCACAAGGCGGCGGTGGTCGGTGACACCGTCGGCGATCCGTTCAAGGACACCGCCGGCCCGTCGCTGCACGTGCTCGTGAAGCTTCTCAGCACGATCACGCTGGTGCTCGCGCCGTTGTTCATCTGATGCCGGGGCTCTTCAGCAGGAAGCCGATCTCCGAGCTGCTGGCGGAGGGCGAGAGTCCGAACGGGCTCCGCCGCGAGCTCGGAGTGAAGGACCTGATCATGCTGTCGATCGGCGCCGTCATCGGCGCCGGTATCTTCTCGACGTTAGGCACCGCGGCCGCGGGCGAGGTGCTGCGCGACGGCACCGTGATCCGCTACGGCGCCGGTCCCGCGCTGGTCCTGTCGTTCGCGCTGCTCGGCGTGGTCTGCGGCTTCGCCGCGCTCTGCTACGCCGAGCTGGCGTCGATGATCCCGCAGGCGGGGAGTGCGTACGCGTACTCGTACGCGACGCTCGGCGAGATCATCGCCTGGATCATCGGCTGGGACCTGATCCTCGAGTACGCAGTCGGCAACGTCGCCGTCGCGATCTCGTGGTCGGGGTACTTCGTGTCGTTCCTCTCGGGGCTCGGGATCACCCTTCCGCCGTGGCTGACGCGCGGCTACTGGGACGTCTCGTCGAGCTCCGATCCGGCGGTTCACGGGTTGATGCAGACGGCGCCCCACATCGCCGGCATCCCGGTGCTGCTCAACGTTCCCGCGTTCCTGATCGTCATGGCGATCACCTGGCTGCTGGTGATCGGCGTGCGCGAGAGCACCCGCGTGAACAACGCGATGGTGTGGGTGAAGCTCGCCGTGCTGGCGGTCTTCATCGTCGTCGGCGCGCTGCACATCGACACGGCCAACTACAAGCCGTTCGCGCCCAACGGATGGGTGGGCATCCACCAGGGTGCGGCAATCGTCTTCTTCGCCTTCATCGGCTTCGACGCGATCTCCACCGCCGCCGAGGAGACGAAGAACCCGCAGCGCGACATGCCGCGGGGGATCCTGTACGGTCTCGCGATCTGTACGGTCATCTACATCCTCGTCGGCGCGGTGGCGACGGGACTCGTTCCCTACGCGCAGCTCAAGTCGTCGGACCCGCTCGCGCGCGCGCTGGAGATCGCGGGCTTCCCGCTCGTGAGCTGGTTCGTCGCGCTGGGAGCAATGGTGTCGATGGCGGCGGTGCTGCTCGTATTCCAGTACGGACAGCCGCGCATCTTCTTTGCCATGGCGCGTGACGGCCTGCTCCCGCCGTGGGCGGCGAAGATCCATTCGAAGTACCGCACGCCGCACATCACGACGATCGTGACGGGGGTGCTTGTCGCCGTCGCGTCGCTCGTCGTCGACGACGATGCGACATACGACCTGACGAACATCGGGACGCTGTCGGCCTTCGCGCTGGTCTGCATCGGCGTCCTCGTGTTGCGCTACACCGATCCGGATCGCCCGCGGCCCTTCAAGGTGCCGTTCGTCTGGGCGACGACGCTGGTCGGTGCCGCGGCGTGCCTCTACACGATGTGGGGCCTCCCGCGCCACGCGTGGGAGCGCTTCGCCATCTGGCTCGCGATCGGACTCGTGCTGTACTTCGCGTACGGGTTCAAGAATTCAACGCTCCGGCGACGCCGCGGCCCCGTGCCGCTCGAGCCGCCGCCGCCCATCGAGAAGTAACCCGAGCCCGCGCCGCCCATGTGGAGGTTCATCAAGCGGATCTCGCAGACGCAGTGGATCCTGATCTTCATGGTGATCGGGGTCCTCATCGGCTGGCTCGACCCCGAGTTTTCGCAGAAGCTGAAGATCCTGTCGAACCTGTTCCTGCGCATGATCAAGTCGATCATCGCGCCGATCATCTTCTCGACGCTGGTGATCGGCATCGCGGGACACGGCGACGATCTCAAGCGCGTAGGGCGCCTCGCTCTCAAGTCGATCGTCTACTTCGAGATCGTCACGACGCTCGCGCTGTTCATCGGCCTCGCCGCGGTGAACATCGTGAAGCCGGGCGTCGGCGTATCCCTCGGCGCGACGGCGGAGCAGGGACAGCGCCTCGCCGCGAACACCCCGCAGGCGTCGTCGTTCATCGAGCACATCGTGCCGACGAGCTTCATCGACGCCGCGGCGCGCAATGACGTCCTTCAGGTCGTCTTCTTCGCGATCCTCTTCGGGATCGCGCTCGCGCAGGTCCGTGGCAAGCCGAAGGAGTACCTCATCGGCGCCATCGAGGGCGTCGCCGAGACGATGTTCAAGTTCACGGGGCTGGTGATGAAGTTCGCGCCGATCGGCATCGGCGCAGCGATCGCCGTGACGGTCGGCCACAGCGGCATCGACGTCCTCGTCAACCTCGGGAAGCTGATCCTCACGCTATACGGCGCCCTGGTCGTCTTCGTCCTGCTCGTCCTGCTGCCCGTGGCGCTGATCGCCAAGGTGCCGATCCGGCGCTTCCTGCGCGCGATCAAGGAGCCGACGATCATCGCCTTCAGCACGACCTCCTCGGACGCGGCGCTCCCGCGCGCGATGCAGGCGCTCGAGGGGATGGGCGTGCCGCGCCGGATCGTCGCGTTCGTGATGCCGACCGGGTACTCGTTCAACCTCGATGGGACGACCCTTTACCTGTCGCTCGCGTCCGTCTTTGCCGCGCAGGCCGCTGGGATCCACCTCACCTGGGGTCAGCAGCTCGCGATGATGCTGACGCTGATGCTCACCAGCAAAGGCGTCGCGGCCGTCCCTCGCGCGTCGCTGGTGATCCTGTCGGGTACCCTGGCCGCGTTCGGACTTCCGCTCGAGGCGGTAGCCGTCATCCTCGGCGTGGACGAGCTCATGGACATGGCGCGCACTACGGTCAACCTCGTCGGCAACTGCCTTGCGACGGTGGTGATGGCGCGGTCGGAGGGCGAGTTCCCCGGCGACGTCGACCGGGCAGTCGAGCGACGAGGCGAGCTGGAGCACGTCTGACGGAACGCGTGCCGTCATTCCGGGGTATCAGGAACACGAGTCGGGGCACCCGTTCGGGTGCCCCTTTTTTTGCGAATCGGTCAGACGGGATGGGAGAAGTCGTATGACGAATCACATGGTGGTACCAGCGGCGATGATCGACCTCGACCGCCTCGAGCGCGGCGTGCAGCTGGTGTGCGAGAAGGTTGGTGCGGGCCGCTACCACGTGATCGGCGGCGCGCACGAGCACTGGGTGGACCTCGGCGCCACCGGTGCCGGCCCGAAGTGCGACTGCGGCGACTACCTGTGGCGCGATCAGGTCTGCAAGCACATCCTCGCCGCGATGCTGCAGGAGGGCAACACGTCGGTGATCTCGCGCATTGGGGCGATGGTGGCGCGCCTCAAGGAGCGTGTCGCCGCCTGACCGCGGCGGCCTAACTGCGGCTGCCAGAGATCAGCTGCCAGCTGCCAAAGAACGAGGGACGAGCAACCCTGCTCGTCCCTCGTTTCTCGTTCGGCTAACAGCTAACAGCTAATAGCTAATAGCCGCAGTTCACTGCGCCCCCTGACTCCACGGCGGCACCACGCCATTCATCCGCGCGTACGCGATCGACTGCCCGAGATGCTCGGCGGCGTGGTCGGTCATGAAGAGGAGGAAGCCGCGGTAGGTGATCGTCGAGCCGCCGAACCAGGGCATCGTCTTTTCGGCGTCGGCATCGGACATGTTCAGCACCGCATTGCGCAGGTGGTCGAACGACTGCCGGAGGGCAGCGACGATCGCGGCCTTGTCGGTGGTGCTCTTCTCCAGCTTCTGAAGGTCGACGCCGGTCGGGGGCTTGGCTCCGACGCGCGTCGCGAGCCCCATGTTCGCCGTCGAGATGTGAAGGAAGACCTCCGCGATCGAGCGCACCCCTTCCGCGGGGCGCCAGGTGTACTTGTCGGCCGGAATAGCCTCGGCCAGACGGATGTACTTGTCCTGGACAGTCGCCATGTTCTTGAGGAACTCGGCGCGATATCCCGTCGCAGGGGCGGCGGAGGCCGTGGGTGTGGCTTGCGCCATCCCCGTCGAAGCGGTTGCAACCAGGGCGGTGGCGAGAAGCGTAAGACGCATGGGGCTCCAGTTCGGTTGAAAGGACGCCCCGAAGCTATCCGGCTGCGCACGGCCCCGAAAGCCGCCCGTGCCGGAGTCGAGCCCCACGCAACCCTTTCCGGGAAGGTCCTGTCCCAAGGGTCGGTGAAACGCGTGCAACCAGTGACCAACGAGCTGGCCTGACGGAGCAGTGGACGACCGGACATTGATCGCACGCGCCCTCGCGGGGGATGCCGCCGCCGAGCGCGCCCTGTACGACGCGCACGTCGACCGGATCTACCGACTCGCCTACCGCTTCGCGGGAAGCGACGATCTCGCGCGGGACTTCACCCAGGACACGTTCATCCGCGCATTCTCGCGGCTGCACGACTTCAGAGGAGAGTCGGCGTTCTCGACCTGGCTGCATCAGGTGGGAGTCTCGGTGATGCTGAACGGGATGAAGAAGATCAAGAAGCTGCGCAACAGCGAGGTCGCCCTGGAGTACGCGGCGGCGGTCGGCGCCACGCGTCGCGAGGCGGAGCCCGATCTCAAGCGCCGTCTCGCCGCGGCGATCGACGCCCTCCCGGACGGCTATCGGGTGGTGTTCCTGATGCACGACGCCGAGGGCTACACGCACGTCGAGATCGCCGAGGCGCTCGGGATTCAGCCGGGAACGTCGAAGGCACAGCTGTCGAGGGCGCGCGAGAAGCTTCGCGTCGCGCTGAGGGATTTTGCGGGAGAATGGACATGAGCGACCAGGAAGATTTCGACGCACAGTGGAACGTCAGGGCGCGGGGCCACAACCTGCCTCCCGCTACGCCCCGCGACGACATGTGGGCGGCGATCCAGGCCGCGCGCGGCGCGCGGCCGGCCGACCCGGAGCCTGACGTCACTCCGCTTCCGATGCGTGCACCGCGCCGCGCCCGTCCGGCGGTGTGGTGGGTGACGGGCATCGCCGCGGCGATGATCCTCGGCGCAGTGCTGGGGCGCGTCACCGCGGGCGATCGCGTCGCCGATTCGCTCACCGCGCGCGGCAGCACGCCGCCCGAAACCACGGTCGTCGTCGGCGCATCGCCGGGACTTCCGGGACAGGCGCCCACCGTGGACGTCATCCCGCGGGCGGCACCATCGCAGCCGGCGCCGCGCGAGCAGCGTCGCGCGGTCGGAACGGGCACAAGGCCGGAGCCGTCGCGCGAGATCGAGCGGCCGGGGCGCGAGTCGAACCGTGCCTATCGCGTGGCGGCGGCGGA
>DATAIS010000421.1:0-6958 GCA_036262535.1 Gemmatimonadaceae bacterium
CGCGCCGTGGCTCGTCCACGCCGGCTCTCTTAGCTTTGGATTAACCCTCGATTAGCGACTCTCCTGAATGATCCGCATCCTCGCCCGGCTCGCACCGCGCTTCGCCGCCGCCTCGCTCCTCCTCCCCCAGGCCGCCCTCGCGCAGCGAACCGCCGTCAGCGCGCTCGGTCCCGCGGAGACGCCGGTGGTGTCGGCGCCGATCAGCGACGTCCGCTTCAACATCGTCTTCGACAAGACGACGTCGCCGACGCGCACCATCCGCGTCCAGATGGCGTTCACGACCCCCGGGAACGCGCCCGTCATCCTCTCGCTCCCGGCGTGGACGCCGGGCGCCTACGAGATGAGCTGGTTCTCGCGCTGGGTCTCCGACTTCATGCCGATGGGGGAAACGCGCGGGCTCGTCTGGGACAAGGTCGACTACGACACCTGGCGCATCCAGCCCGCCGGCCAGAAGCGGATCACCATCACCTATCAGTACCTCGCCGACACGCTCGACAACGCGATGGCGTGGACGCGCCCCGACTTCGCGCTCTTCAACGGCACCAACGTCTTCTTCTATCCCGAGGGACGGGGCACCGACCTGCCGGCGACGGTCGTCGTCGCCACCGAGGCCGACTGGAACATCGCGACGGGGATGACGCCCATCGCCGCGCCACCAGCCGGCGTCTTCAGCGGCCGCGCCCAGCAGTTCACCGCGCGGAACTACCACGACCTGGTGGACATGCCGTTCTTCGTCGGCGCCTTCGACTTCGACAGCGCGCAGGTGTCGAACGTCTGGATGCGCTTCGCGTCGTACCCGCGCGGCAGCGTCGCCGGCGCGAACCGGCAGGAGGTCTGGAGCCAGCTCCGCCGCATCCTCCCGCCGCAGGTCGCGGTCTTCCGGGACACGCCCTTCTCGACCTACACGGTGATGCAGATCGTCGACTCCTCGTACGCGGGAGCGAGCGGCCTCGAGCACCAGAACTCGCACGTCGACGTGATCTCCCCCTTCGCGATCGGCAACGCCTTCATGCCGTCGCTCTACGCGCACGAGGTCTTCCACGCCTGGAACGTGAAGCGGCTGCGCCCCGCCGACCTCGTCCCCTACCGTTATGACCGCCCCCAGCCGACGACCTGGCTCTGGATGAGCGAGGGGATCACCGACTACTACGCCGACCTCACCCTCGTCCGGAGCGGCATCGTCGACAGCGCGGGCTTCATGGAGACGACCTCGGAGAAGATCAACGAGGTGAACAACTCCGACGTCGCGCTGGAGGACGCGTCCCTCTCGACCTGGGTCCATCCGACCGACGGCACCAGCTACATCTACTACCCGAAGGGATCGCTCGCCGGCCTGATGCTCGACATCATGATCCGCGACGCGAGCGACAACCGGCGCTCGCTCGACGACGTCATGCGCGAGCTGTACGAGACGACGTACAAGCGCGGCGGCCGTGGCTTCACGTCCGCCGAGTTCTGGGGCGCGGTCAGCCGCGCCGCGGGCGGCCGGAGCTTCGCCGACTTCAACGCGCGCTACATCGACGGCCGCGACGACTACCCGTGGGCGACGATCCTTCCGCTCGCCGGCTTCCGCTTCGTGTCCGACACGATCCGCGAGCCGCGGCTCGGCGTCTTCACGCAGCCGGATTCGGCGGGGGTCCGCGTCACGAGCGTTGAGCCAGGCAGCGCGGCCGCGGCCGCCGGCGTCCGCGCCGGAGACTATCTCGTGTCGATCGGCGACCTGCCGGTGGACGAGCAGTTCGGCGCGCGCTTCCGCGCCAAGTACGGCCGCGCCGCGGAAGGTGGGGCGCTCCCGCTCCAGGTCAAGCGTGACGGGCAGACGGTGTCGCTCAGCAGCTCGCTGCGCTTCGCGACACGTACCCAGAGCGCCGTCCAGATCGACCCGCGGCCGTCGCCCAGGGCGCTCCGCATCCGCTCCGGCATCATCCGCGGCACCACCACGCGTTAGGCAGGGGATGCCGTGAGCCGCCGGGCACCGGCCGACGCGTACACGCCACGTCCAGAGCACCGCTTCACCTTCGGGCTCTGGACGGTGGGCAACGTCGGACGCGATCCGTTCGGCGACGCGGTGCGACCGGCGCTCGCGCCGGCGCGCATCGTCGAGAAGCTCGCCGAGCTCGGCGCGTATGGCGTCAACCTGCACGACGAGGACCTCGTGCCGCGCGACGCCACCGCCGCGGAGCGCGCGTCGCTCGTCAGGGAGTTCCGCAACGCGCTGTCGGCGAGCGGCCTGAAAGTGCCGATGGCGACGACCAATCTCTTCGGCGATCCGGCCTTCCGCGACGGCGCTTTCACCAGCAACGACGCTCGCGTCCGCGCCTACGCGATCCAGAAGACGATGCGGTCGATGGACCTCGGCAGGGAGCTCGGCGCCGAAGTCTACGTGCTGTGGGGCGGCCGCGAGGGCGTCGAGACGAACGCCGCCAAGGACCCACGCACCGCGCTCGCCTGGTATCGCGACGCGCTGAACTTCCTCTGCGAGTACTCGATCTCGCAGGGCTACGGCTACCGTTTCGCGCTCGAGCCGAAGCCCAACGAGCCGCGCGGCGACATCTTCCTCCCCACCATCGGGCACGCGCTCGCCTTCATCCAGACCCTCGACCACCCCGAGATGGTGGGGCTCAACCCCGAGGTCGCGCACGACACCATGGCGGGGCTCGACTTCGCGCACGGCGTCGCGCAGGCCCTCGACGCGGGGAAGCTCTTTCACATCGACCTCAACGCGCAGAAGCCGGGGCGCTACGACCAGGACCACCGCTTCGGCAGCGAGGACCCCAAGCAGGCGTTCTTCCTCGTCAAGCTGCTCGAGGATGCGCGCTGGCCGGGGATGCGGCACTTCGACAGCCACGCCTACCGCACCGAGGACGAGGACGGCGTGTGGGACTTCGCGGCGGGCAGCATGCGCACCTATCTCATCCTCAGGGAGAAGGCGGCGCGCTGGAACGCGGACGCGGAGATCCAGCAGCAGCTCGCCGACCTTCGCGAACGCGGCGGCGCGACAGAGGAGCGCCTCGTCTTCTCCGCCGACCGCGCGGCGCAGCTCAAGCGCCAGGCGCTCGACCTGCCGGCGATGCGGAGCCAGGGCTTCGCCTACGAGCGGCTCGACCAGCTCACGATGGAGATCCTGCTCGGAGTTCGCTGAGTGGCGGACGGCGTCTTCCTCGGGCTCGACGTGGGCACGAGCGGCGTGAAGGCGATCCTCGTCCGGCCCGATGGAGACGTCGTCGCGTCGGCGACGACGCCACTCGTGCTGGACACACCTCGCCCGGGATGGGCCGAGCAGGAGCCGGAGGCGTGGTGGGCAGCGAGCATCGAGGTGATGCGCGCGGTCGTCGCGCAGCGTCCTCGCGACCCGGTGCACGCGGTCGGAATCTCCGGGCAGATGCACTCATCGGTCTTCCTCGACGGCGAGGGCAGGGTGGTGCGCCCGGCGCTGCTCTGGTGCGACGGCCGCACCACCGCCGAATGCGCCGAGATCACCGCGCGCGCAGGGGGCGAGAGCGCGCTTCGCGAATGGGTGCGGAATCCCGCGCTCGAGGGCTTCACCCTTCCCAAGCTCCTCTGGCTGCGGCGCAACGAGCCCGACGCCTGGACGCGCGTCCGCACCGTGCTGCTCGCGAAGGATTTCATCCGCTACCGTCTCACCGGGGTACGCGCGACGGAGCCGTCGGACGCATCGGGCACGCTCATGTTCGATCCCGCGCGCCTTCGCTGGAGCGACGAGATGCTCGCCGCGGTGGCGATCCCGCGCACGCTGCTTCCCGACGTCGGCGGATCGTCCGAGACGCTCGGATGCCTGACGGCGGACGCGGCGGCGGCGACGGGGCTGCCGCGCGACACACCGGTCGTCGGCGGCGGCGCCGACAACGCGTGCGGAGCGGCGGGCGTCGGCGTCGTCGCACCCGGCGATGCGGTCGCCAGCTGGGGCACCTCCGGAACCGTGCTCGCGCCCACCGCCGAGCCGCTCGTCGATCCGGGGCTCCGCGCACACACCTTCTGTCACGTCGTGCCGGACACCTGGTACCTCATGGGCGTCGTGCTCGCGGCGGGAGGCGCGTTCGCGTGGCATCGCGATCAGCTCGCGCGCGACCTGGCCGGCGCGCCGGGGGCGAGCGCGAAGCTGGACGACGAAGCGGCGGCGATCGCGCGCGGCGCTGACGGCGTGACGTTTCTCCCCTATCTCCAGGGGGAGCGCACGCCGCACCGCGACGCCTCGCTGCGCGCTGCCTTCCTCGGCCTCAGCCTCGCCCACACCCGCGCGCACCTCACGCGCGCGGTGCTCGAGGGAGTCTGCTTCGCGTTGCGCGACTCGCTCGAGATCCTGAAAACGTCAGGGCTGACGCCGAAGCAGCTGCTGCTCACCGGGGGCGGCGCGCGCAGCCTTTTCCTGCGGCGGCTCCAGGCGGAGGTGTACGGCCTCCCGGTGACGACGGTGAACCGCGAGGAAGGCCCGGCCTATGGCGCCGCCCTGCTCGCCGCGGTCGGTGCGGGCGCCTTTCCCGACGTCGCTACCGCGGCGCGGGCCACGGTCGTTCGCGCCGCCGAGGAGCGCCCCGACCCGGCTGCCCACCGCGACTACGAGGCGGTCTACGCCCGCTTCCGCGCCGCGCTTCCCGCCGCGGCCGCGGCGAGCACGCGCCGTGGCTGACGCCGCCTAACGGCGCGCGGCCGCGGGCTGCGCCGCCGCGGCCGACGCTCCCTGCGCGCGCGCCGGCCGCGTGCCGCCGAGGATGCCGTCGATCGCCTCCAGCTCGTCGCGCGTGAAGGCGAGGTTGTCGAGCGCGTGGAGGCTGTTCTCGAGCTGGCTCACGCGGCTCGCGCCGATGAGCGCCGACGTCACCGCCTCCTGGCGCAGCACCCACGCGATCGCGAGCTGGGCGAGGCTCTGCCCACGCGACTTCGCGATCTCGTTCAGCTTCACCAGCTGCGCGCGACGCTCGGCGGTGATCGCCTCGGGCCTCAGGTAGCCGTGCGGCTTGCCGGCGCGCGAGTCGGCGGGGATGTCGCGCAGATAGCGGTCGGTGAGCATCCCCTGCGCAAGCGGGGAGAAGACGATGCAGCCCAGCCCGAGCTCGCGCAGCGTGTCGAACAGCCCCTCCTCGGGGCGCCGCTCGAACATGCTGTACTTGGGCTGGTGGATGATGAACGGCGTGCGCAGCTCGCGCAGGAAGTCGTGCGCCTCGCGCGTCTGCTCCGGCGAGTACGACGAGACGCCGACGTAGAGCGCCTTCCCCAGGCGCACGGCCTGGTCGAGGGCGAGCATGCTCTCCTCGAGCGGCGTATCAGGGTCGGGCCTGTGATGATAGAAGATGTCGACGTAGTCGAGCCCCATTCGCTCGAGGCTCGCGTCGAGGCTCGCGAGCAGGTACTTCCGCGAGCCGAGGTCGCCGTAGGGGCCGGGCCACATCCGCCAGCCGGCCTTCGTCGAGATGATCAGCTCGTCCCTGTGCGCCGCGAAGTCGCGCTTGAGGATGCGACCGAAGTTCTCCTCGGCGGACCCCGGCTCCGGGCCGTAGTTGTTGGCGAGGTCGAAGTGCGTGACGCCGAGGTCGAAGGCGCGGCGCACCATCGCCCGCGCCTCGTCGAAGGGATCGACGCTCCCGAAGTTGTGCCAGAGCCCGAGCGAGATCGCCGGCAGCTGGAGGCCGCTGCGGCCGCAGCGGCGGTAGGTCATGCGCTCGTAGCGGTTCTCGTCGAACATGGGCTGGATGGGGTTCGTCGCTTCAATAATCGACGCGAGACGCCTGCCAACGGACAGCGGCCGCGTCGAACAATTGCCGCGCGACGACGAGCTCGGCGTTCCACGAATTCGTCCTGCGGAGCGCGGCGCGCGCGGCGTCGATCGTCTCGGGGGAGAACGGCGAGGTGCTCGCGAAGACCACAACGAAGCCTCGCGGGCGCCAATCGGCGCCCGATGCGCTTGAACTCCCAATGCGGGAGACTCGCTCGACCGGCTCGTACACCGTCACCGGCTTGCCATCGGCCCCGATCTTCGACCGCGGGACCCAGGTGTACTCAGGGGCGACGGCCGTGGGGAGGGGGGGTGCCGCCGCGGCCGGCCGGAAGCCGACGTGGAACTCGGCGTAGCTGGAGGCCCACGCCCGGGAGCTGCTGTCCCCACTTTCCGCCGTCGGCGTGATCAATGCCAGCTGACCCTCGGGGCTGCGGCGCAGGGCGACGAAGTAGGCCGGCTCGCGGGCGATGACGGAGAGGTCGCCATGCACGTCGCGCTCGATCCAGATGATCAGCTTCGCGGTGGGCAGTAGAGGGGGAGCCATCGCCGCGCGCGGCGCCTGGCGCGAGCATCCGACGAAGGGAATGGCTACGAGCACTGCCGATAGCACCCGCATGTTCATGGGATGACCATGTCCTCGGATCCGCGGCCTCGCAAGACGGTGCCCACGTAGCGTGCGCGAGCGGTACGAGGCATCATCATGCCCATGATTCTCCGTCTTCGCCTGCTCGCGCCCGTTGCGGGCGCCCTCCTCTCTGCCTGTGCTACTCAGCGCCCCACCGGAAACGCTGCACCGGCTCCGTCCGCGACCGGCGTTGCCTCGGGGGCGTCGATCATCGCCCGCACGGCCGGGATGATCCATCGCGACGGCTGGATTCCCGTTCACA
This sequence comes from Gemmatimonadaceae bacterium, assembly GCA_036262535.1. Taxonomy (GTDB): domain Bacteria; phylum Gemmatimonadota; class Gemmatimonadetes; order Gemmatimonadales; family Gemmatimonadaceae; genus JABFXC01. The sequence goes on from DATAIS010000421.1 coordinate 6,622, forward strand.
TCGACGCCTCGAAGGGGAAGCTCTACCTGGAGCTGCCCCACGATTCGCTGCGCGCACTCTTCGTCGTGACGCAGGCGACGGGACTCGGCTCCAATCCGATCGGCATCGACCGCGGGGGCGACGCGGGCGCACAGGTTGCGCGGTTCGAGCGGAGCGGCGAGCGCGTGCTCGTCGTGCTCGAGAACTGGAGCTACCGCGGCGCGAGCGACAACCCCGCGCACGCGCGCACCGTCGCCGAGTCCTTTCCGCCGAGCACCGTCGCCGCGCTCCCACTCGTGACGGTCGATGGCGGGCGAATGCTCGTCGACGCGACCGACTTCGTGATGGGAGACTGGAA
>DATAIS010000422.1:0-11269 GCA_036262535.1 Gemmatimonadaceae bacterium
AAAACCGGGCCCATCCAATCACACCGTGACGAACGCCAACGCCTCGCGCACCGCGAGGCTCCCCCTCGTCGGCGTGGTGCGGGCGTGTCGTGTCGCGTGGGTCGTATTTGCACTCGCGCTCGCCGCCCCGCCCGCGGCCGCACAGCATCCCTTGGTATCGATCCCGCTCGACGACCCCGTCTACCCGGTCTTCGCGGCGCTCGATGCCGCCGGCTGCCGGCATGCGCGGGTCTCCGCCTATCGACCATGGCTCGTGCGGGACGTCCGAAAGGCAGCCGACGCCGCGCTGCGCGACTCGGCCTGCGCGAAGCCGGCGATGTCCGCGGCGCTCCGTGAAGTGCACGGCCGCTTCACGCGGGACACCTTCGATCTCTTCTCCTCCGGCGGCGACGTGAGGGTTGGCGGCAGTGTCGTGCTCCGGGCGACCGGCCTCTCCGGCGGGGAGTTCGGACTGCCTTGGCGCGGGATCCGTCCCACGTCGGAAGGCGACCTCCCCTTCGCCGCCGTCGCGCGGGGTCGCATCGCGTGGACCGGTGAGCGCGTGGCCGCCGTCACCGAGGCCGTCGGGTACACGTCGCGCCGGAACGACCCGAGCGTGCGGCAGCGTGCGCTCCGGAATACGTCGGGCGCCGTCGACTTCGGCGAGAGCTACGTCAACTTCGCCATCGCCGACGCGCTCGTCTTCTCGCTCGGGCGCTCCGACGAGGCATGGCTCGGGACGGGGCGCGAGTCGATCGTGCTCTCGGCACATGGGCCGTCGCTCGATCGCATCCTTCTGACGGGGCGCTGGCGCCGAATCGAAGGCCGTGCGCTTCTCGCCACGCTCTCTCAGGTCGAGCTGACGCCGCTTCTCGACACCCTCCCCGGGACCGAGGCACGTCGTTTCTTTCGCTACCTCGTCGGACACGCCCTCACCATCCGTCCCTCGCGCACTGTCGAGCTCACGATCGGTGAGACGGCGGTGCTCGCGCGCGGGACGCGGACGATCGAGCTCGCGTACGCGAACCCGCTCATGCCGTTCGTGATCACCCAGAACGACACGAGCCGTTTCGGCGGGGATGCGAACGACAACCTCCAGATCTTCGGCGGCGCCATCCTGCGAAGCGGCGGCTCGCGGCTCGACATCGAGGCGCTGGTGGACGACATCCAGATCGACGCCAAGGACCGGAAGACGGTCCAGGATCAGCTGGCGTGGCGCGTGAAAGGGACGCAGGCGCTGCCCTGGCTCGCGCTCGGAAGCGCCGCTGCCGAGTATCGGCATGTGAACAGCTTCACGTACCTCCGGGCTCCCTACGCGACGGCCTTCCAGAACTACGATCAGCCGCTCGGCAGCGAGCTCGGCCCCGACGCCGACATGATCCGTGGCTCGATCGAAGCGTGGCCGCGCACCAGCGTCCGCGGGGCGCTGAGCGCCGGTCTCTGGCGGCAGGGTGCACAGCGGCTCGACGCGCGCCCCGGCGCGACCGTCAACGGCACCGGGTCCCTGCCTTACCCGAGCGTGAGCCTCCTGCGACCATTTGTTCAGCGGGCGCTTGTCGGCGGGCTGGAGGTCGGCTATTACACCACAGCCCTCCAGATCGCGTCGCAGATCGAAGTCGCCAACGTCCGGCATCCCGCGAACCGGCCCGAGCCGACGGCATCCTACGTGCGCACGCAGGTCACAGGTCGATATGCCTTCAGGATTCCGTAATTCGCTCGCGCCGCTGCTCACAGCCGCGGCGATCGCCTTCGCCCCGGCCGATGCGGTGGCGCAGGACCCGCAGCTTCCCGCGGTGGACACCGCCCAGCGCTCCGTCGGCGTCATGCGCTCCGGAGACGCGCTCCGCATCGTCGTGTACCGTGAGAAGGACCTGACGGGCGAGTTCCTCATCGACAGCCGGGGGCAGCTGCAGATGCCCGGGGTGGGCGTGATCCAGGCGGCGGGCCTCGATCCCCAGCAGCTGAAGAGCCGGATCCGCGAGGCGCTGCTCCAGCGGGGCTTCACCAACCCGGACATCTCCGTGCAGCCGCTCATCCGTGTGTCGGTGCTCGGGGAAGTCAGAGCGCCGGCCTTGTATCCGGTCGATCCGGGAACGAGCCTCATCCAGCTGCTCACGATCGCCGGCGGTCCCACCCCCGCGGCGAACCTTCGCCAGACTCGCGTGGTACGAGAGGGGCGCGTCTTCGAGGTAGACCTGCAGAGCGCGCTCGTGGGCAGCGCCGCGGGTCGAGTCGTGCTCTATTCCAATGACGTCGTCGTCGTGCCGAAGCGCACCGGCTTCACGCGTGAGAACGTCTCGTTCGTGCTCAACCTGGCCACGAGCGCGCTCGCGCTTGCGACCTTCGTCATCACCGTCCAGAACAACAATCGCAGGCCTTGATCCGTGATCCGCATGCCTGACGTCGACGCGCGCACCGACGACATCGACGACGCCCGCCGGCCCGAGCCGGCGGCGCCGGCCGCGGTCACGGTGCTGACGCCCCGCGAGCTCCTCAGCATCCTTCGTCGCCGGTGGGCGGTCGTCCTCGCCATCTTCGCGCTGGTCGTCGCCGTCGGCGCGTGGCGTACGTGGCGCCAGCCGCACATCTACCAGGCTTCGGCAACCGTCCGATTCCAGCAAGCGCAGCCGCCCATGAGCGGGATGGGCGCTGCCACGCCCGCCCGGATCTACGGCATCGATCCGCTGCAGTCGGAGCAGATGCTCATCCGGAGCAAGAGCGTCGCCGAGCTCGCGGCAGCGCAGATCGGGTTCCGATTGCAGCTGCTCGCGCCGAACCGGATGCGCGGCGCGATCTTCGGCGACAGTCTGCCGATGATCGACGCCAACGCGCGAAACGGCGAGTACCGGCTCACGTTCGCGCCGGATGGATACGAGCTGCGGCAGGCCGGTGCCGTGCTGGGCCGCGCGCGGTATGGCGACCGTCTGAATGCGGCCGGCATCTCGCTGGTCGTACCGGAGCGCCCGGCGCTGCGCGAAGACCTGGCGAGCTTCCTCATCATCCCGCTCTCCAACGCCGCCGACCAGCTGCGCGCCGGCCTCTTCACGCGTGTCATTCCCCAGACCGACGTCGTCGAGATCACCTATCAGGGCCCCGACCCGGTCGTCGTGCGGGACGCGGCGAACTCGGTCGCGGCGGCATACGCGGAGTTCTCCAGCGACCTGCAGACCACTCAGGCGCGCACCAAGACGCGCTTCATCGAGCGCTCGCTCGCGGAGCGGCGGCTCGAGCTCGAATCGGCGCAGCAGCGCCTCCAGGGGTTCAAGGAACGGAACCAGACGCCGGACGTGCCGTCGGAGATGACGGCGCTCGCAGAGAACATTCAGCATCTGGAAAGCGAGCGTCGGTCCGCGATCGTCGAGCAGAATACGTATCAGCAGCTGCTCGGGAAGCTGAGCCAGGCGGATACCGTCGACCAGGACCTGCGCCGGCTCGCCGGAACGGACGCCATCACGAAGAACAGCTACGTCGCCAGCCTCTACACCCGCTGGTTCGACCTGCTGAAGTCGCGCGAGGAGATGATGGCGACCGGGCGTGGGCCGTCGCACCCGGACGTTCAGGCGCAGGACAAGCTCATCGCGCGAACGAAGGGCGACCTGCAGGAAGCGAGTCGACTCTACCTCGACGGAATCGCGTCGCGGCTCAAGTCCTTCGACCAGACGATCGCGGAGCTGCGCCACCAGTCGGAGCGGTTCCCACCGCTCGAGTCGGAGCAGGCGCGCCTCACGGCGGACGTACGCACGATCCAGACGACCTACGACAACCTGCAGCGCGAGTATCAGATGGCGAAGATCGCCGAGTCGGCTGATGGCGCCACGGTGCGCCTGGTGGACAAGGCGCAGCTGCCTACCTTCGCGATCTCGCCGAACCGGCGCCGCGCCGTGCAGTTCGCGATGATCCTCGGCCTGCTCCTCGGCATCGCTGCCGCCGTCGGGCTGGAGAAGATCGACGACTCCGTGAAGTCCTCGGACGAGCTGCCCAATCGCTTCCAGCTCCCGGTGCTGGGACAGATTCCCGCCATACGGGCCGCGGGTCGTGAAGAAGGCACGCCGCTCAGCCGCCTCGTGACGCACGTCGATCCACGGTCGGTGGTGGCCGAGGCGTACCGGAGTCTGCGTACCAACATCGCCTTCTCGCGCGCACAGGCGCGGATCCGGACGCTCGTGCTCACGAGCCCCGGCCCTGCGGACGGGAAATCGACGACGGTCGCGAACCTCGCGATCACCTTCGCGCAGCAGGGGCAGAAGACGCTGCTCGTCGATGCCGATCTGCGCCGCGCGGTACTCGACAAGACCTTCGGCGTCCCGCGCACGCCCGGCCTGACGGAAGTCGTCGTCGGCGTCGCGGCGCTCGACGACGCGGTCCATCCGACGTCGGTCGAGAACCTGTTCGTGATGGGGAGCGGGCAGCTTCCGCCGAACCCGTCCGAGCTGCTCGGCTCCGTCGGGATGCGCGACGTCCTCGACGCGGCGCGCGAGCGCTTCGACGTGATCCTCTTCGACTCGCCGCCCCTTCTCGCCGTGACCGATGCGGCCGTGCTCTCGACGATGGTCGAGGGATCGATCCTCGTCGTCCGCATGGGGAGCACGAGTCGCGAGGCAGTGCGCCGCGCGGCCGCCCATCTGCGGGCCGTCAACTCGCGCGTGCTCGGCGCGGTGCTCAACGACATCGACCTGAACGCCGGCTCGTACTACGGCGGCTACGGTTATTACGCCTACGCATACCACCCGGAGTCCGGGCAGCGAAACGGCCGCGGACACCGCGTCCGCGACCGCGTTCGCTCGCTGCTGGGGCAGGGGAGCGGCGACTCCGGCGAAGGGTCGTGACGTGAACGAGGACGAAGCCGGGTCCCGCGAGGCGATCGCGCTGGCGCGGCTGTGCTCCGGTGCGCCTGCGCCGCGGATCGGAGAGCTGGGACCGCACGACTGGGCCGCGCTGCTGGACCGGGCGGAGCGGGAGCGTTGCGTCGGCCTTGGCTGGCTGCGCGGAGCAGCGGTGATCCGCGGCGTCGCGCCGCCGGAGGTTGCAGCCGCCTGGCGTGCACGCGCCCTCCGGCTCGGGATGACTGCACGGGAACAACTCGTGCAGCTCGCCGCATTGCTCTCGACCTTCGAGGAGAGCGGCGTCCAGGCGACGGTACTCAAGGGATTTCCACTCGCGCAGCGGCTCCACGGCGACGCGTATGTCCGGCCCCTCGCGGACGTCGACCTGTACGTCCCCCTCGCGCAGCGACAGGCCGCGCATGATGCGCTGCTCGTCGCCGGCTTCTCGCATCGTTCGGGGGAAGCTCCGCACGAAGGGATCTACCACCGGGCGTCGGGTCCGAACGTCCTCTTCGTCGAGGTCCACTCGGCAGTCCTCGACGAAGTGCTGCTCTCCCACCTCCAGCTGCCCGCCCCCGAGGCGAAGCTGGTGGATGTCGACGGGGTGCGCATGTACGCTCCCGACGGGCCGCTGCTACCCGTGTTTCTCGCCGGCCACCTGGCGAAGCATTCGGGGGTTCCGCTCCTCTGGTGGATCGACTTCGCGACGCTCTGGACCCGACTCACGGAGGCAGACCGCCGCGCGTCGAGTGCCGCGGCAAGCGCCCATGGTGCCGCGCGGCATCTTGCCTGGGCGACGCAGGGAGTCGAACATCTGACGCGCATGATCGAGGGCACGCCCGCCCAGGCGCTGACGGCGGCAGCGGCGCTCGGCGCGCTGCACGAGCGGCACGTTGCGCTACGGGTGATCGCGCTCGCGAGCTCGCTGGGAGAGCGGGTCGAGAGCTTCCTTGCGTGGCTCTGGCCGCACCAGCTGCGCCGCTCGCCCTGGCGGTACCTCGGTCATCTCGCGATCCGCTTCGCCCAGCTCGCGCGCAAGCTGCGCCGAACGCCTCGGCCGGCCGGTCCGCCGTTGAAGGTCGACGAGCGAGCCCTCTCGGTCGGTGACGGCGAGCTCCTCGAACTCGCCCGCACAGTGCTCGGCACAGGGGCGGCGATGTGGATCCGAGCCCGCGGGCGCAGCATGGGGCCGACTATCCCCGACGGCGCGATGGTTCTCGTTGCGCCCATCGATCGCCCGCTCGGCAGGGGCGACGTCGTGCTCGCGGCGTTCCCGGACGGGAAGGCCGTCATCCATCGCGTCCACCGCGTCGCGGGCGCGTCCGTCGTGCTGCAGGGCGACGCGATGGTCGCACCCGACCGACCGGTCGACCGAGCCGCCGTGGTCGGACGGGTCGAGCTGGTCCGCCTCTACGACCATGCTCGCCCACCGCGGCAGCCGCTCGTCCAGGCGGCGCGGATGGCGGTCGTCCGCATGCGGCGGACACTCGCGCGGCGCATTCCGTCGGCTTCGATGCCATGATGGCCGCGACGGATACACTTCCGAGCGTCGCCGGAATCCGCGTGGTTCACCGCATCGAACGGCCGCTCGAGCTGGTGCCGCAACAGCGGCCCGACTGGAGGAAGGACTTCGACAGCGCCGAGGAACCGCTCGTCATCCATCATCGCGTCGGCGACACGGCGCCCGCCGGTCTCGAACCCATGTTCGAGATCCCGCCCTGGTCGACCTATTACGCCGACGGCTCGGGCGCGACGCACATCCGGTTTCACTCGGTGGACGCTGCCGAGCCGGTTCGCCTCATGCGCACCGTGCGGCCCGGCCGCGAGTACGTCGTCGAGTACGAATTTGCACCGGAAAAACCGGCGCCGCGGCGCGGAAGCGAGCTCGCGGCCTTCGCGCTCGCGCTCGCTATCCGCGGGCGCGGGCTCATGGCCCACGGCTCCGCCTTCACCCTCCCGTCCTCGGTCGGGGTCCTCTGCCTCGGCGTTTCCGGAGCGGGGAAGAGCACGCTGGCGAAGATGATGCTCGGTCGCGACGGGATCGCAGTGCTGAACGACGATCGGCATGTGCTCTCGGCCGAGCCACACGGCCTGCACGTGTGGAGCACGCCCTGGCCGGGTAGCGCCGGAATAGCATTCGAGGGCGACGCGCCGCTGGGTGCCGTGGTGCTGATCGGGCGCGCGCCGACGCCGACGGTGCGGCCAGTGAAGGCGCGCGAGGCGCTGGGGAGGTTGCTCGCAACGCTCGCGCTCCCGCCCGGCGGCGGACGTGCGCTCGACCAGGCACTCGCGCTCGTCACGCGCGTGATAGAGGAAGTGCCGGTGGTCGAGCTGGCGTACCCTTTGGCTCCCGAAACACCCGAATGGATCGTGGAACAGCTTTCCCAGGTGACATGTGAGCGAGCGCGAGTCTGAGTCCGAGTTCGTCGCGGCGCCCGGATTCGTCGTCAGGCGAGTGGCGGGCGAGGTCCTTCTCGTATCGACGGGCGCCCGCTCCGTCCAGCCGATCCAGAAGGCAGCGGAACTTCTCGTGCTCAACGAAACGGGGGCGTATCTGTGGGAGCGGCTCGCCGAGCCGAGCTCCGCAGAGGCATTGGCGCGACATTTGATACAGGACTTCGAAGTTGAACCGACGTCCGCTCGGACCGACGTCGAACGTTTTCTCGCGTCCCTGATCGAGGTCGGGGCCGTCGTGCGGGCTAACAAGCACCCCGTCGAATGATCGCGCCGGTCGAGATCGAAGAAGCCACACTCAAGGAGCGGATGAAGGGTGCGCGCGCTCGGCGTGCGCCTCTGAACTGCCTCTTCGAGATCACGCCCACCTGCAACCTGCGCTGCCAGTTCTGCTACGTGGCACTGGACCCCTACAAGGGTCCGTACCTCAGCACGGCGCAGATCTGTCGGATCCTCGACGTCATCGAGCGCGCCGGTGTTTTGTGGCTCACGCTCACCGGCGGCGAGATCTTCTCGCGGCGCGATTTCCCCGAGATCTATCGCTACGCGCGGTCGAAAGGCCTTCTCGTCACGCTGTTCACGAACGGGACGATGATGAACGAGAAGCTCGCGGCGCTCTTCCAGGAGCTGCCGCCTTTTCTCGTCGAGGTCAGCGTGTACGGACCGAACGCCGAGGTGTACGAGCGGACGACGCAGATTCCCGGGTCATTCGCTCGCTTCGTGCGCGGAATCGACCTCCTGCAGAAGGCAGGGGTGCCGCTCGTGCTGAAGACGCCTCTGAGCACGCTGACGCAGGACCATCTCGCGGGCCTGACGGCGTTCGCGAAGGAGCGCGGTCTCCGCTACAAAGTCGACACGGCGATGGACTCGCGGCATGATGGCGGCGGCGAGCCGGTGGTCTACCGCATCGAGCCGCGGCGCCTCAAGCTTCTCCACGAGGAGATGGACGCCATCAACGGGCGTGTGCGCACCGCGGCACCACCACCGCTGCCGGAGTGTTCGGACATCGCGCCGGACGCGTCCAGTTCCGAGCTGTATCGATGCGGCGCGGGGCGGACTGGCTTCTTCATCGACGGTCTCGGCAATGCGAGCCACTGCGTCATCGACCGTGATCCGACGTTCTCGATCCTCGACATGGAGTGGGATGAGCTGTGGGCGAAGATGGGCGAGTGGGTGACCCAGCCGCTCCCGGCGGAGGCGCCCTGCAGCGGATGCACGCTTCGGAAGAAGTGCGCGAGCTGTCCGGCGCGCTCACGGCTTGCCACGGGCAGCCCGTACCTGAAGGACACGTACTACTGCGACGTCACGCACATCGTGAACGGCTACGAGCCGGCGCAGCACCCCGATTATCGCGCGGTCGCGCGGCGCCAGCTGGCCGCCTGCGCGAGCTGAACAGGGCCAACCACACCAACGACGCACGGAGGTTTCGTCGAGATGCAGACTCCAAATAGTCAGACCACGCGGCGCAGGCGATACGAGGCCCCATCGGTAGCGCGGATCGTGGTCGATCCGGTTCGCGAGATGCTCGTCGATTGCACGGCCTCGCCGGGCAAGAACCCGCCGGGAAGCGCCGACTGCCAGGCCGACCCCGTTTGCTGTACCACGACGAGCTGATTCTCCGCTTCCACCCGCGTCGCTCCTGAGCCATGGCCACCAATAATCTCCCAGCGATTCGCCGCGACCGTTTGTGCGCCGTCGCCATAGCCGCCCTCGCCTTGCTCGCGACCGCGTGCGACGACGACCCCTCCGCGCCGCGCGCGAACTTCGTGTTCGCCGGCTGTCCGACCGGCAACCTCCTGGTCAATGCGCCGATCTCGCTGAACTTCAGTAGCGCGGTCGCCGCATCGACGGTGACGCCCGCCAATGTGGTGGTCGCGAACGCAGTCACGGGCTTCGAGATTCCCGGCGGCCTCTCGGTCGGAAACAGCGGCAGGAGCATCGTCTTCACGCCGAGCGCGCCCTTGCCCTTCGGTGAAAGGGTCTCCGTGCGCGTCCAGAACGTCCTCGACGCCGCGGGGCAGAGTCAGACGGGCGTGGTCGTGTGCAATCTGGTGACGGAGCCTCCGCCCATCGCCGAGGTGGTATGGGACCGCCTCCCCGATGCGAGCGGCGGACTTCTCACCGGCGCGACGATGTACATGCCTGACAGCGGCTTCGTCGCCGCAACCCAGGTGCCGATCTACCGGCGGGTCGGCAATCAATGGCAGGTCCGGTTCAATCAGCCGTACTTCGCGCAGTCCTCGGACGTCGACTTCATCAACGCGCTGCACGGTTGGGGGGCGCACTTCGATACGCGGAACTCGCGTGGCGTGATCACGCGCTCCCTCAACGGCGGCAACAGTTGGGACACCGTATCCACCTTCGGCAGCCTGCTCGTCAACCGCCTCCGCGTCGACTCGGCGCGAACGGGCCGCACCTTCGGCATCGGTGGTGGAGGCGCGTTCTCGAGCGCCAACTTCTACAAGCTCGACCCGGCGACCGATCGTTGGCGGCAGACCACCACCTTCTCCGCAGGCGCCGGCATCAACGGCTTCTCGAGCGTTGCCGACGTCGATTTCGCCCCCCGCGACACCTTGAACCTGGCCGCGGTGAGCCGCGGCGTCCGGATCAACGCGTCAACGATCATCTTCATCCCCGGCCGGATCTATCGGTCGACGAACGCCGGCGAGAGCTGGGCGGAGATTCCAGGCACCGCCGCCGATACCGGGAGGATCATCACCTATCTCGGCGTGGCCCAGCGGGCGAACGGCGACATCTTCGTCACCGGCGGTAACGGGTATTTCGCGCGCATCGCGAACGGCTCGAACACCCTGCAGCGGATCAACCTCGGGCTCGTCTCGCGCGACACCCTCGACTTCAACGCGTTGATCTACACCGACGTGCAGTTCGCGCCGGACAACGATCAGGTCGGATGGCTGATCGGGTCGCGCCTTTCCCCGACGCGGCAGAACGATCCACGGCGGGTGGGTGTCATCTTCACGACGCGCGACGGTGGCGCGACGTGGATCCGACAGGGAGTGCGCGGCGCGAACGACTACGGCGCCGAGTTCCCGGGGCTGAATCGGCTGGAGGTGTTCTCGGCAACGAAGGCGTGGGCAGTTGGTGAAGGAGGAGTCGTGCTGTCGCTGAACCCATAGCCCACGCGCAATCCAGGAGAAATGAAAGTGCTCAGGACCAACGCGAGACAGGGGTTCCAGGCGTTCGCGGCGTTGACCCTCGCGCTCGGCGCGCGCGGGGTAGGCGCTCAGACCCAGCTCCCCGCCGGCACATGCGACTTCGACATCGCTGACGACCTGGGTGCCCAGGTCTACGGCAGCACGATGCATCTCACCGGTCGGCCCGGGGCCGCGACGAACCGTGGCCACTTCTTCCTGATCAACGCCGACTCCGCGTACTACGACGTCGATCGCGACGGGTACAACCAGCCGGGGACCGCCTGCAACTTTACCGCGATCTACACGCCGATCGATCTTCGTGGGAACCTGATCAACGTCGCTGACCCGTCGCAGGTCATTCCGGCCGACAACATCATTCTGCTGAACCTGCCACGCCTCCTGCCGAACGGCACGATGGCGCGCGTCGATGCCTTCGTCGAGGTTCCGCGCGGTGCCATCGCCGGCCGGTACATCGGCGCGATCCAGGTTCGCGACAGCATCTACGGAGTGCGCAACTCGCCGGCGCGCGAGGTTCTCGCCGCGGACCGGATCTTCTTCGAGGTCGTCGTCACGGAGCAACGCGCGTTCGCGCTCGTCGACCCGGACCGCGCCGCCATCCTCGACTCGGTCGTGATCCGGGGACGGGCCGGGAGCCGCGCGAGCGGCGTATTCAGGCTCGCGAATCTGGGTAACACCCCGCTCGCCGACGTTCGCCTGGCCGCGACCGACCTGCGATCGGAGAGCGCCGTCGGACTGGTGATCCCTGCGCAGAACATCACCTTCTCGACCGCGCAGCTCCCCAGCGTGCAGGTCGGCGATACGGCTCGGATCACGATCACCGTGCAGATCCCGCGCGGG
>DATAIS010000423.1:0-2856 GCA_036262535.1 Gemmatimonadaceae bacterium
GAGGTGCCACCGGTGATTCCGGAGACGGAGATCGAGAAGCGCCGCTACGCCGCCGCGCAGGAGCGCCGCCGCCGCCGGCTGGAGGAGCGCAACGCCGAGGGTGGGGATTAGATTCCCTAGGCCATGAAGCACTTCACCGTCGAGCAGGCCAATCGCACGCTCCCACTGGTGCGGCGCATCGTCGCCGACATCGTGCGGGCGCACGAGCGCTGGCGCGAGACGGTGAGCGCCTTCGAGCTCGTGTCGGCGCGCGTGCGCGCCGGCAACCCCGACCCCGAGGCGGATCGCCTGCAGCAGGACGCGGGTCGGCTCGCCGAGGACATTGCTGCCTGCGTGCGTGAGCTCGAGGAGCTCGGCGTCGAGTTCAAGGGCTACGACCTGGGCCTCGTCGACTTCCCCGCGCGCGTCGGCGACCGCGACGTCTATCTCTGCTGGCGCCTTGGCGAGCCGGCCGTGCAGTACTGGCACGAGACCAGCGCGGGCTATGCCGCGAGACGCCCGATCGCCCTCCTCGCCAGCCCCGCGCGTCCGACGAACTCCAGCATCGCACCGTGAAGAACAACAAGCACAGGACCTGGGACTCCCCCGACGGCATCACCTGGCGCATCGAGGTGAGCAACCCCGGCTCGAGCAACGCGATGGTGCGCTTCCGCCATCCCGACGGCGAGAGCGCGCGCCATGACCGCTACAACTGGTACATCAGTCGCGGCCCCGAGGCGAAGAGCGTCACCGGCCGCCTCGATCCGAAGAAGGTCGCCCAGGCGCTCGGCGACGACGACCTCGCGCTGCTCTACCGCCGCTCGATGCCGATCAGCCGCCCCGCCGACCGGATGCCCGACCCCGTGCCCGCGACAGGCATCGGCGGTTAGGCGACAGCGAGCGTCATCCCGCGTCGAGAAACGCTCCATCGTCATCCCGCAGGCGCGCAGCGCCTGCTGGGATCTGCTCGCCATGAACTGACGCTCGGGCTGGCCTGTACGACGAAGGTTCACCCGGATTCTGCGGATGAAACAGATCCTGCGGATGAACTACCTGGGGGCAAGCGGGGCGAGACCATCTCTCCACGCTTGCCCCCAGGTTTTCAGGTCCGGTGTGACGAAGTACGAGCGCCGAGGAGCAGATCCGCAGGATCCGCCACATCCGCCTCATCCGGCTGAACCTTCGTCGTAACTGCCAGCCCGAGCGGCGGTTTGCGGCCACAGGACCGGGACAGGAGGTCCCATCGCTCGCTGCGCTGGCGAGGGATGACGCGCAAGAGAAACGGCCCGGGGTGGTTTGCCCCGGGCCGTTCGTTCGTGCGACCGCGGTGGCGACTACAGGCCTAACGCGCGGGCGACGTTGATGCGGCCCTTGCCGTAGTACGGGTCGGCGCCGGGCTTGCCGAGGTCGTCGGCGCCCGCCGCGATCGCGGCGCGGATCGCGGCCGGCGAGCGGCCGTACTGCTCGACGAGGAGCGCGGCGAGGCCGGTGACGTGCGGCGTCGCTTGGCTCGTGCCGACCTGGCCGCTCGTGAAGACGCTGTTCGGGCGGGCGGCGCAGATCGAGAGGCTGTACGCCTTCGTCGTCTTGTTGTAGTTCAGCGACCAGCGCGAGCAGGCCTGGATGACGAACGAGACACCGGCGACGACCGGGTTGCCGTTCTTGTCCAGCGCGAGGCTGCCGTCCGGGTTCGTCCTGTAGCTGATGTTGCCGCCTGGCGCCGCGAAGTCGATCGCGCGGCCGTAGTTGCTGTACGACGCGAAGAGGTCGTACTCGGCTGCCGGCGTGGCCGCCGTCGGCGCCGCCTTCGGACCGACCGACGAGACGCAGATGACGTTCGGGTTGTCGCACCAGTTGGCGTAGTACGACGCGTACTTGCCGCCGAAGTCGCGGCCGATGTGGCTGAGATCCAGCTCGTCGTTACCAGCGGCGACGACGATCGTGACGCCGGCGCGACGCGCGTAGCTCGTCACGCGGTTGAGCAGCGCCGGGGCGCCGCCGCCCGCCTTCAGGAAGCCGCCACCGAGGCTCATGTTGATGACGTCAGCGCCCTTGTCCACGGCGTGGACGATTCCCGCCATGACGCTGCTGCCCTCATTCGAGCCCGCGGCGCCGAGCACCTTGACCGCGATGAGGGTCGTCTTCTGCGTGACGCCCGCGAAGTAGACGGCGTTGCTGGAGACCGTGCTCGCGACGTGTGTGCCGTGGCCGTTCATGTCGCGCCAGGGCTGCGTGGTGCGGCCGAAGAACTGCTGCATCAGCGCCGCGTCCCCGGGGACGAACGAAGCCGAGGCCGCGGTGTCGACGAGACCACGGAGATCCCAGTGCGTGTCGTCGATGCCCGTATCGAGGATCGCGACGCGCACGTTCGACGAACCCACGCGCCCAGCCTTCCAGGCGACGTCGGCGCCGATGCGCTTGTACGTCCACTGAAGGCCGTAGGCGAGCGCCTTGTTGGGGAGCGCCTCGACCGAGGCTTCCGGTGCGAACTCGGTCGCCTCGGCGGCGATCGGAGCATCGAGCGTCACCACGGCATCCGGCTCGACGGCGAGAACATCGCCCGAGCCGCCGAGCGTCGCGGCCGCGTCGGCGGTGAGGCCCCCGACCGCGGCGAAGCCGGCGGTGGCCGACGTCAGGTCGACCGTGCCGCCAAGGGCGCCAACGCGATCGGCGAAGTCGGCGGGGATCGCCTCGTCACGGAAAGTGACGACGAAGCGGCCAGTTCCGCCGCCCGCGACGCTGAACGACGGGCCAGCCGCGTCCGGGGTAACGATGAGGTCGCTGGAACAAGCGCCGAGCGCGATCAGCGAGAGGGCGAGGAATGACTTCCGGAGCTGCATGGTCCTGTGCGTTGGAGTGGGGTGCGACAACGGACAA
>DATAIS010000424.1:0-2041 GCA_036262535.1 Gemmatimonadaceae bacterium
GGTCATCCGGAGCAGGCGATCGTCGCGCAGCGCATCGCCGAGGACATGGTCTCGCGGCTCGACGTGCTGCTCGACCTCGGGCTCGGCTACCTCGGGCTCGAGCGGAGCACGCCGACGCTGTCGCCGGGAGAGCTGCAGCGCATGCGGCTCGCGACTCAGGTGCGGTCCAACCTCTTCGGCGTCGTCTACGTGCTCGACGAGCCTTCGGCGGGGCTGCACCCGGTGGACACCGAAGCCCTGCTGCGCGCGCTCGACGGTCTCAAGGCCGCGGGAAACTCGCTCTTCGTCGTCGAGCACGACCTCGACATCGTCAGCCGCGCCGACTGGATCGTGGACGTGGGGCCGGCGGCGGGCGAGCACGGCGGCGAGATCCTCTACAGCGGGCCGCTCGAGGGCCTCGAACACGTGGAGAATTCGCAGACACGACTCCATCTGCTCGGGCACTTCGCGCTGCCGGAGCGGACGCCGCGCGAGCCCACGGGCTGGCTCGCGCTCCGCGGCGTCACGCGCAACAACCTGCATGGGCTCGACGTCGATCTGCCGTTAGGCGTTTTCACGACGGTGACGGGCGTGTCGGGATCGGGGAAGTCGAGCCTCGTCAGCCAGGCGCTGGTCGAGCTCGTGGCGCGGCAGCTCGGTCACGCCCTGCCCGAGGACGAGGATGAGGAGGGCGGCGACGAGAGCCCGGGCGAGACCCACGGCCGCATCGAGGGCGAGCTCGGCGTCCGCCGCATGGTGCGCGTGGACCAGAAGCCGATCGGGCGAACGCCACGCTCGAACCTCGCGACATACACGGGACTCTTCGATCACGTGCGGCGCATCTTCGCGGCGACGAAGATGGCGCGGGCGCGGCACTACGACGCCGGGCGCTTCTCCTTCAACGTCGCGAAGGGCAGGTGCGAGAACTGCGAGGGCGAGGGATTCGTCTGCGTCGAGCTGATGTTCCTGCCGAGCGTCTACGCGCCCTGCCCCGTCTGTCAGGGCTCGCGGTACAGCGCGAAGACCCTCGAGGTGAAGTATCGCGACCGCTCGATCGCCGACGTGCTGGCGATGACGGTGGACGCGGCGTGGGAATTCTTCGCCGACGAGCCGGCGGTGCATCGTGCGCTGACGGTGCTGCGCGAGGTGGGACTGGGATATATCCGGCTCGGCCAGCCGGCGACGGAGCTCTCGGGCGGTGAGGCGCAGCGCATCAAGCTCGCGACCGAGCTGCAGCGCGCGCAGCGCGGCGATGCACTCTACGTGCTCGACGAGCCGACGACCGGACTGCATGCGGCCGACGTCGAGAAGCTGATGAAGCAGCTCGACGGGCTCGTCGAGGCAGGCAACACGGTGATCGTCGTCGAGCACAACATGCGCGTCGTCGCGGGGAGCGATCGCGTCCTGGACATCGGCCCCGGCGCGGGCGAGGAGGGCGGGCGCGTCGTCGCCTTCGGCACACCCGAGGAGGTGGCGCGGTCACGGCAGAGTCGGACCGCGCCCTACATCGCGCGCTTCCTCGAGCAGGCGCGCGGCGCAGTCGAGGAGGAGCGGGAGCTGGCCGGCGTCGGCTAGCGCTCCCCATCGTCATCCCGCGCGAGCGCAGCGAGCGCTGGGACCTCCTGTCCCGACTTGGTGGCTTCCGGGAGCGGGGAGCTGGAAGCTGAACTGAACCGCAACGGGGAGGCGGGACCGGAAGGAGCCGACGGGGAGAGGGAACGGGAGGTGGGAGGCTCGCATGCGCGATACCGGCTTCCCACCTCCCGATTCCAGTTCCTCTCGGAGCCTCCCTGTCCAGCTTCCGATTGCAGTTCTGTTCAGCTCCCCGCTCCCGATCCCCAGGAGAGTGAGAGTAGGTCCCAGCACGCGCTGTCGCGCGTGCGGGATGACCGGAGGAGACTGCTCACAGCAATGCGGCCAGAAGGAGGGTGAAGGCGAGCCCCGCGACGCCGATGATCGTCTCGGCGACCGTCCACGTCCTCAGCGTCTGCGGGATGGTCATGCCGAAGAACTCCTTGATCAGCCAGAAGCCCGAGTCGTTCACGTGCGAGAGCACCAGCGA
>DATAIS010000425.1:0-3067 GCA_036262535.1 Gemmatimonadaceae bacterium
CGCGCCGGTGGCCCGCGAGGCCGCGAAGCCCATTCCGATCTCCACACCCTTCACCGCGGGTATCGACATCATCGCCTTGCCGATCCGGCCATCGAGCTTGCGATCCCATGACGTGTGCGAGCCGAGGCCTACGCATACGCCCGTGGCCACGACCTCGCACACGCCGCCGAGCGTATTGCCTTCGCGCTTCACCACGTCGATGCGCTCGATCATGCGGCGCTCGGCGTCGGCGTCGAGGGTGCGGAGCTGGGAGGCGTCGGCGGCGGCGTTGATCTCGCCGGGCAGTTCGTCGGGGCGCGCGGCGTCGATGCTGCCGAGGTGGACGAGGTGGCTGCCGACACGCACGCCGAACTCCGCGAGGAGCCGGCGGCAGACCGCGCCGGCGGCGACGCGCGCGGTGGTCTCGCGCGCCGAGGCCCGCTCGAGGATGTCGCGCGCGTCCTCGCGGTCGTACTTGAGGATGCCGGTGAGGTCGGCGTGACCGGGGCGGACGCGGGTCACGGCGCGCTTCCGCGGCGAGGGGTCGCCTTCGCGCGGCGCGGGGTCCATGATCTCCTGCCAGTTCTTCCAGTCGCGGTTGCGGACGAGCATCGCGATCGGGCTGCCTAACGTCTCGCCGGCGCGGACGCCGGACAGGAGCTCGACCTCGTCGCGCTCGATCTGCATGCGCCGCCCGCGGCCGTAGCCCTGCTGGCGGCGGGCGAGGTCGGCGTCGATGTCGGCGGCGAGGAGCGGGAGCCCGGCCGGGATTCCCTCGAGGACGCAGACGAGCGCCTGCCCGTGCGACTCGCCTGCGGTCGTGAAGCGGATCATCAGGCGAGTGGGAGTGCGGAGTGAGGATTGGGGGGAAAAGAACGCGAGCCCGACTCGTCGTCGGGCTCGCGCGGGAGGTTCGCTGTCAGCGGCCGATCAGGGCAGCTGGAGGAGATCCTCGGGTCGAACGTCGATCACCACGAGTCCTTCCTGGGTCAGCCCGTAGATTCTGAGCGGGACGCCCGGGACCGGGTTGAAGTTGTACCACACGCGCAGCGCGCCGTAAAGGTTGGTGCGCAGCGGAAGCTTCTGCCGCAGGCGGAAGTAGTAGGAGTCCACGACCTCGATCGTCGAGTCGGCCGAGGCGACGAACGCCTGGCTGACGGAATCGGGGGCGTACTTGTCGTCGTTGCCCGGGTTGAAGGCGATGCCCGCGCCACGCGCCGCGGTCCCGTACTTACCCTGCAGACGGAGGCCGGTGTCGGCGAAGAAGGTCTCCGAGCCGTGGATCGCGATGTAGTTGCTCGACCTGTTGAGGGCGACGCCGAAGATCGCGTCCGAGGCGTTGTTCACCAGGTCCCTGATCTGGATCGCCCGCGAGTAGCGCGCCTGGGTATAGGTCATCCCGAGCGTATCGATGACCGTGAAGACGCGGCCGGGTTTACCGGACGTCGCGCCTTCGCCGAAGGCGATGCGGCGGCCGTCGGTGCCCGAGGCGACGAAGTTGGTGTCAGGAAGCGACAGGGTGGAGACGTCGAGATTGTAGACAGTCTCCTCGTCGAAGGTCCCCTTCGCGTAGAGGTCCGCCGTTGCCTCGGACGCGAACACGAACCACCCGCTGCAGTACGACACCTTGGTGAAGATGTCGGTGTCGCAGATCTTCAGCGAGTCATCGCGCGTGGGCGGCATGTGCATCGCGAACACCGAGTCGGCGTTGAAGAAGGTGTACTTCTGATTCGCTGCCGAACCGTACTGCCACACCTGCCGTGGGCGCGGGCCCGGGCCGAGCGGATCATCGATGCGCCTGATCGTTCCCTCGGGCGCAGCTGCTGTCGGCCGCGTCGAGAAGTACAGGTTGCCGTTCTGCGACTGCGCGAGGTACTGCGGGCGGTCCGAGTACTGGATGATGCGCACCGCCGACAGCTTGTACGTCCCCGTGGCCGCATTGAAGAACCAGGCCATGTCGTATACTGCCGTGCTCGGGGTCTGGACGCGCGCGCCACGGATGTCACTGAGCGTGTTCAGGTCGACGACGTCGATGTTCGTACCACCAGAGTTGGCGACGAAGAGCTTGTTGCCGCTGGTATCGAGCGCCATGCCCCACGGGAAGGCACCGACGGAGATCTTGGTCGGACGCAGACCCGCGACCGGCCGCGTCGAGGAGGAATCCTCCCAGACGAAGAGGCCGCCCTGCTTCACGTCGGAGACGAAGACGCGCTTGCGCGTCGGATTCGTGTCGACCGCGATGTCGGCCCCGAGGCTGCCCGTCGGCAGGCGGTAGGTGACGCCGTAGACGAGCAGCGCCGTGTCACGCTTCGCGAGCGATGCATCGGCGAGCGGCGTCGTCTGGGTGTTCATGATCGAGTAGCCGCGGTTGCCGAGGCTGTCCTCCGCCCAGCTGACCACGAAGGCCTTCTTGCCGCGGTGCGAGCGGTCGTAGTTGACGGCGAAGTACGCGGTGTCGTTGGTGCGGCGCGTCCCCGAGGCGCGGTTCAGCGTCGCGCTGGCGATGAGCACACTGTCCGGGAGCGTCCGCATCTCGAAGCCGATGGCGCGGATCTGACTCGGATCGTGCGCGTCGACCCGCAGCGTCTCGCCCTGCTCGAAGCGTGGCGGCACGCTTTGATAGACGGTCGGCGGCGTGGCGTCGGCCGGCTCGGCGATGATGCGCACCACGACCGTGTTGCCGGAGCCGATGTTGCCACCCGCGTCGGTCGCCCGCGGCACGATGGTGATGGTCGAGCCGACGGTCGCGGTCGCGGGGACCACGAAGGTGGTCGACGTCGTGACGTTCTGCGCGCCTCCGGCGAGGATGGTCGTGTCCTTCACGACCGTGCCGTTGCTCATCGTCGCGCGGTAGCCGTAGCGGTCGATCGCCGGCGTCGAGTCGATGACCGTCTGGATGACGGTCACTTCCTTGTTCGGCCAGGCGACGGTGTCCGCGCTCATGATGACCTTCGGACCCGAGACGACGATGGTGCGCAGCAGCGCCGTGTCGGCGTTGCCGCTGAGGTCCGTGACGATGGCGCGGAACCACATCACCGTGTCCTGCGCGGTGAAGGGACGCGTGTTCACGCGCATGCGGCGCGTGAGC
>DATAIS010000426.1:0-3852 GCA_036262535.1 Gemmatimonadaceae bacterium
GCGCATTCCCTCGTCCGAACGACCGCGCTAGCTTCCCACCCTCACCCCCTCCCTCCTCCGCCACACAGTGCAGCTCCGCATTCCCGTCGACGAGGCGGCCATCCGCGATACGATGCGGGCCGTCTTCTCGCAGTCGGCGTACACGAAGCGGCAACCGGGGTGGCTGGCGCGGAAGCTCGCCGAGGTGTGGGAATGGATCGCCGAGCACTGGCCGTTCAAGGGGAGCACGCGCGAGAGCGATCCGGTGCTCTACTGGACGGCGATCGGCGTCCTCGCCGCCTTCCTCATCGCGATCATCGCGCGCGCCTGGTACCTCGGCTACGTGCGGCGCGACCAGGGGGTGGGCGCGCGGCCGCTGCCGACGGCGCCGTCGCGCGCGGCGCTCGGCGGCGATCCCTGGATCATGGCGCAGCACTTCGCGTCGAGCGGCGACTTCACCACAGCGGCGCACGCGCTGTACGCCGCGCTGCTCGAGGCCGTCGCGCGGCGGGGGCAGGTCAGGCTCCATCCTTCGAAGACCATCGGCGACTACGTGCGCGAGCTGCGCGCGCGCTCGTCGGCGTTCTTCCAGCGCTTCCGCGAGTTCGCGCGCGCGTACGAGGTCGTGATCTACGGCAGCGGCCACTGCGACCAGGAGCGCTACGAGCGGCTCCATGCGCTCGCGCTTCCGATCGTGCAGCGCAATGGCTGACACACTCGAGCGACTGCTCCGGCCGCGCGTCGTCTTCGGCGCGCTCGCGCTGGTGGTGCTCGTGATCCTCGCCCTTCTCCCCGAGGACATCGATCCCGAGACGACCGGCTCGCTCTCGTCGCTCGACTATCGCCCGGGCGGCGTGCGGGGATGGTACGAGGGCTCGCAGCGGCTCGGCTGGAAGATGCGGCGCAACGAGACACGCTATCGCGCGACGCTCGACACGACGAAGGTGTTCGTCGTCCTCGACCCCGACATCCCACCGACCGCGGCGGAAGTGGGCGCGCTGCTCGCCGCGGTACGCGGCGGCGCGGGGCTGATCGTCTCCGCCGATCGCGGCACGCCGCTCGCCGACTCGCTGCACGTCTACAGCGACCAGTTCCAGTGGGGTGGCTATCCCGTGGTCGGCGGACGGCTCGGCGCTGAACCGGTCAGCGAGGACGACGAGTCCGAGGGCGGTTACGAGCCGACCGCGGCCGACACCGCGCTCTCCGACGACACGATCACGGCGCGCGCGCAGCGTCGGGGACTGCCGCCCCAGCTCGCGGCGTATACCGGCAAGGTGCGCCGCATGCTGCGCGCGTCGCGTCCCCTGCCGCCGGACACGATTCCCTTCCTCACCGTCTTCGGGATCCGCAACCAGGTGCAGCCGACGACGAGCCCCGCGGTGCTGGGCCTGGCGCGCGGGCGCGGACGAATCGTCGTGCTCTCCGACCCGTACATCCTGCGCAACCAGCTCCTCGGCGACGAGGAGCTCGTGGTCCTGCCACAGCGGATCCTCGAGTGGGTGGCGCCCTCGGCGTCGGCGGTGGTCGAGTTCGACGAGTACCATCACGGGCAGGGGCGCCATGGGAGCCCGATACGCGTCGTCAGGCGCGCTCTCTCCGAGACCCCGCCCGGCCGGATGGCGCTCCAGCTCGCCGCCGCGGGGCTCGTGCTCCTCGTAGCGTCAGGCACGCGGCCCATCCAGCCGCGCTCGCGGGCGCGCTTCGAGCGGAGGTCGCCGCTCGAGCACGTCGGCGCGCTCTCGCGGGCCTACGCGCAGGCCGGGGCGACGCGGCTCGCCGCGCGCCGGCTCGTCCACGGCATCCGCCGCCGCCACGGCTCGGCGCAGCGCAGCGGCGACGACGAGGCGTTCCTGCGCCGGCTCGCCGATCGCCACCCGCCGATCAGGGCCAACGTCGAGCGGCTCGTCGCCGCGACGAAGCAGCCACTTTCCCCGCGCGAGTTCACTCTGCTCGCCGACGACATCGACACGATCGAGAGGACGCTCACAACGTGACAGAAGAAACGCGCGGTCTGCACCCGTCATCCGGTCCAACCGCCCTTCCCGGTCCCCCGTCCCAGTCGTCAGGCGCTTCTGCCGAACGTATCGCGGACTCCATGCGCCGCGTGCGCGAGGCAGTCGCGAGCCGCGTCATCGGCCAGGACGCCGCGATCGAAGAGGCGCTCGTCGCCTTCCTCGCCCGCGGCCACGCGCTTCTCGAGGGCGTACCGGGCACGGCGAAGACGCTCCTCGTGCGCGCGCTCGCCGGCGCGCTCAACGCGAAGTTCGGGCGCATCCAGTTCACCCCCGACCTCATGCCCGCCGACGTCTCGGGGACGAGCATCCTCCGCGATCCCGCGAAGGGGTTCGAGTTCCGCGCCGGTCCGGTCTTCACCGACCTCCTCCTCGGCGACGAGATCAACCGCGCGCCGGCGAAGACGCAGGCCGCGCTGCTCGAGGCGATGGCCGAGCGCACGGTGACGGTGGACGGCACCGTGCACCGGCTGAGCGACCTCTTCACCGTCTTCGCGACGCAGAACCCGGTCGAGTACGAGGGGACGTTCCCTCTCCCCGAGGCGCAGCTCGACCGCTTCCTGCTCAAGATCCGCGTCGGCTACCCGGCGGAAGACGCCGAGCTGCGGATGCTCGACCGCTACAGCGAGGGGTTCGACGCCGAGCGTGCCTCGGACGCGACGCCGGCGCCGGTGCTCGACGAGGCGCAGTGCCGGGAGCTGCGCACCGCGGTGGACGGCGTGCGCGTCGCGCCCGAGGTGCGGGCCTACGTCGCCTCGATCGTCCGCGCGACGCGCGAGGATCCCGCGCTCACGTTAGGCGGATCGCCGCGCGCGACGGTCGCGCTCTTCCGCGCCGCGCGCGCCGCCGCGCTCATCGCCGGCCGCGACTTCGTGACGCCCGACGACGTGAAGGACTATGCGCTGGCGGTGCTGCGCCACCGCGTGCTCGTCGCCCCGGAGCTCGAAGTCGAAGGGCGGACGGCTGACGACGTGCTCGTCGCGGTGCTCGGCCGGGTGAAAGCGCCGCAGTGAGCCTGCGCGGCTGGTGGGCGGAGCAGCGGCGGGACCTGCGCTTCCTGCCGACGCGCCGCCTCGCCGCGGCGGTGGCGGTCGCGTCGCCGCTCTGGCTCTTCGACTTCTTCGAGGGGGGACGCGTCGCCGGAATGTTCGCGGTCGCGATCCTCGTCGTCGCGACGATCGTCGATGCGCTCACGCTTCCCTCGCGGCGCGACGTGGCGGTGGACCGCGAGCTGCCGCCGACCATCGGTGTCGGCGACGTCGTGAACGGCGAGATCCGCGTCGCGACGCGCTGGCGCGCGCCACTCGCGGTGCGCGTCTTCGACCAGCTCCCGGCCGCACTCGAGCAGGTGGTGGGTCACGATCCGCACACCCGCACCGTTCCGCGCGGGGGCACGCTCGCCTTCCCCTTCCAGGTGCGCGGCCGGACGCGCGGGCGCTGGGCGCTGGGACCTGTGGTCGTGCGCGCCGTGGGACCGCTCGGCTTCGTGCAGCGCTCGCTCGAGTACCCGCATCGCACGGCGGTGGACGAGGAGACGCTCTCCGGGCAGGCCCTGGGCGACTGGGCGATCGTGGCGCCGAGCATCGCCGGCATCCGGCACTTCCGGCTGCTCGCGCTCCAGCAGCGGCTGCGCGAGGCGGGGCCGCGGTCGCTGCGTCGGCGCGGCGAGGGGCTGAGCTTCGCCGGCCTACGCGAATACGTCGTCGGCGACGACCCGCGCCGCATCGACTGGAAGGCGACGGCGCGGCGGCAGAAGCCGATCGCGCGCGAGTACACCATCGAGCAGGGGCAGACGGTGATGATCGCGATCGACGCCGGCCGCCTCATGACCCAGCTCGCCGGCGACCTGTCGCGCTTCGAG
>DATAIS010000427.1:0-4493 GCA_036262535.1 Gemmatimonadaceae bacterium
GCGCGCGACTACTCCGGCTCACGGTACTCGGAGCTCGACGAGATCACCGTCGCCAACGCGAAGAACCTGCACGTCGCGTGGACCTTCTCCACCGGCGTCCTGCGCGGCCACGAGGGACAGCCGCTCGTCGTCGATCGCACGATGTACCTCGTCACCCCATACCCTAACGTCTCGTACGCGATCGACCTCTCGACGGAAGGCAATCCGCTCAAGTGGAAGGTGCGTCCCGAGAACTCGCAGACCGCGGTCGGGATGGCGTGCTGCGACGTGGTCAACCGCGGCGCCGCGTACGCGGACGGCAGGATCTTCTACAACCTTCTCGACGGACACACCGTCGCCTTCGACGCCGCAACCGGGAAGCAGCTCTGGAATACGAAGATGGGCGACCTCACCCATGGCGAGACGATGACCATGGCGCCGCTCGTCGCGAAGGGGAAAGTCGTCGTCGGCTCGAGCGGCGGGGAGATGGGCGTGCGCGGCTGGATCGCCGCGCTCGACGCCGCGAGTGGCCGCATCCTCTGGAAGGCGTACAACGTCGGACCCGACGCCGACATCGGGTACTCCGCGAGGTCGAAGCCGTTCTACGCCGCGGATCAGGGGCCGAACCAGGGGACGCGCAGCTGGCCGGGCGAGTCGTGGAAGGTCGGCGGCGCGACGGTCTGGGGATGGCTCACCTACGATCCGGACCTGAACCTCGTCTACCATGGGACGTCGAATCCGGGGCCATGGAACGGTGCGGGCCGTCCCGGCGACAACAAGTGGTCGGCGGCCATCATCGCCCGCGACTTGGGCAGCGGCGAGATCGTGTGGGCCTTCCAGCCGACGCCGCACGACCTCTGGGACTACGATGCCGTCAACGAGAACATCCTCGTCGACCTGCCGTTAGGCGGAACGACACGACAGGCGCTCGTCCACTTCGACCGCAACGGCTTCGCGTACACCATGGACCGCCGCACCGGCGAGGTCCTGCTCGCGAAGGCGTACGTGCCGATGAACTGGGCGACGGGCGTCGACCTGAAGACCGGGCGCCCGGTCCTCAACCCGGACAAGGTGCCCGCGCCGGGGAAGAACGTGCAGGACATCTGCCCCTCGCTCGAGGGAGGCAAGAACCAGCAGCCGGCGGCGTTCTCGCCGCGCACGGGACTTTTCTACGTCCCGACGAACAACCTCTGCATGCACTTCGAGACGCGCGACGTCACCTACATCGCGGGCACGCCGTACGTCGGCGCGAATGCGCCGGAGATCGCGGGACCCGGCGGCTACAAGGGCGAGTTCATGGCCTGGGACGCGACCACCGGGCGCAAGGTGTGGGGAATCCAGGAGCCGTACCCGGTGTGGGGCGGCGCGCTCACCACCAAGGGCGACGTCGTCTTCTACGGTACGCTCGACGGCTGGTTCAAGGCAGTCGATGCCCGCAGCGGCGAGGTGCTGTGGAAGTTCCGCACCGGCTCCGGCATCGTCGGCAACCCGGTCACCTACCTCGGCGCCGACGGAAAGCAGTACGTCGCCGTCTACACCGGCATCGGCGGCGACATGGGCCTGCTCATCGCGGGAGACGTCGCCGCCAACCTGCCGTACGACGTCAGGCAGCGCGGCTCGACGCTGCCCGATCTCGCCAAATGGACTTCGTGGGGAGGGATGCTCTTTGTCTTCTCGCTCTGAACGCCTGACGGTCGCGGTCCTCGGCGCCGCCGTCGCGACGATCGGCTTCGGCCTGACGGTGCGGGCGGAGACAGGCGTCGCCGTGCCGCAGGCGACCACGCCCGCCGCGCCGGCGCAGTTCGTCGCCCACCCGGACCACGTGCCCCCTGGCGGCACCCAGCTCCGCGGCGCACGGCTCACCAACCCGCGCGGCAACGGCCGCGACGTGATCGCCGAGGGTGCGCGGCTCTTCGTCTCGTACAACTGCGCCGACTGCCACGGCGCCGAGGGAAGCGGCTTCATGGCCCCCGCCCTCGACGACGCGCGCTTTCACTTCGGTGGCAGCGAGGGCGAGATCTTCCAGTCCATCTACGAGGGGCGTCCCGAGGGGATGCCGGCGTGGGGGAGCACGATCGACCCGGGCCAGATCTGGGCGCTCGTCGCCTACGTGCGCTCGCTGAACCAGGGAAAGAGCCGCACGACGGAAGACTTCGCCGGCGAAACGGTCGAGCGGATGGGGCACTAGCGCTCTGGTATCGCCGGCGGCCGGGGCATACTATAGGGCAGCAGTCCCCAGGAGCCGACCATGTCCGAGCTCACCCCCCTGCCAGGGACGACGGCGACACCGACGCCGACCACTCCGGTCAGCGTTCCGGTCCGCGCATTCCACCTCCCATCGAGCCGCTTCGCCGCGACCGCCGCGCAGGCTGCGATCGGCATCGCGCACCAGACGCTCGAGCAGGAATGGCTCTGGGTCAACCAGCGCTGGTGCGACATCGTCGGCTGGACGCGCGAGGAGCTGATGCAGATGCGCCTCGCCGACATCACGCATCCCGACGACGTCGAGATGAGCGAGGAGATGGCCGGCCGCGCCGTGATGGGCGACCTCCCCGAGTACAGCATCGAGAAGCGCTACCGTCGCAGGGACGGCAGCTACGTCTGGACCAACCTCACCGTCTCGCTGATCCGCGCACCAGGCGGCGCACCCAGCTTCTTCGTCGGCTTCCTCCAGGACATCAGCGCGCGCAAGGCGGCGGAGGAAGAGCTCTGCCGGAGCGAGGAGCGCTACCGGCAGCTCACCGAAGCGACGACGGAAGGGATCATGATCCACGACAACGGGATCATCCTCGACGCGAATCCCGCCTACTGCTCGCTCCTCGGCTACACGCTCGAGGAGCTGCGGGGGATGAACGTCTACGAGCGGTTGCTGACGCCGGAGGCGCGCGAGATCGCGCGGCAGAACCTGGCCGCGGGGACGACGGCGCCCTACGAGCTCGCGGCGATCCACAAGGACGGCACCGTCATCCCGGTCGAGATCACCGGCCGCTACATCAGCGTCTTCAACAGGCGGCTGCGCGTCGTCGTCGCCCGCGACCTCAGGGAGCGGAAGCTCGTCGAGGAGCGGTCGCTCCAGCTCGTGCGCGAGCAGGCGGCGCGCGCGGCGCGCGACGAGATGCTCGGCATCGTCGCCCACGACCTCCGCAACCCGTTAGGCACGATCCACATGGCCGCCGAGCTTCTGACGGAATCGATCCCGGAGGAGCAGAAGGTCCAGCGGAAGCAGCTCGACATCGTCATGCGCGCCAGCGACCGCATGATGCGACTCGTCCAGGACCTGCTCGACGTCAAGCGCATCGAGGCGGGGACCTTCGCCGTGTCGCGGCGTCCGGAGCCCGCCGCCCAGATCGTCGCCGAGGCGCTCGACATGCTGCGCGCGCACGCGAAGCAGGCGGGCCTGACGATCGAGTCGGCGTGCCCGAACGACCTGCCGCCGGTGCACGCCGACGCACAGCGCATCCAGCAGCTGCTCGGCAACCTCGTCGGCAACGCGATCAAGTTCACGCCGCGCGGCGGCGAGATCGTCGTCCACGCGGAAGGCTGCGGCGACGGGACGGTGCGCTTCGCGGTGACGGACACCGGCCCCGGGATCCCGGAGGAGAAGCTCCCGCACGTATTCGGACGCTTCTGGCAGGCGCATCCCGGCGACCGCCGCGGCATCGGCCTCGGCCTCACGATCGCGAAGGCCATCGTCGACGCCCACGGCGGCCGGATCTGGGCGGTGTCGACGGTGGGCGTCGGCACGACGTTCTACTTCACGCTGCCGACCGCAGCCTGAACGGCCGCTCGGGCTGGCCTGTACCACGAAGGTGAAGCCGCTCGGGCTGGCAAGTACGACGAAGGTTCATCCGGATTCTGCGGATGAAACGGATCCTGCGGATGACTGCTTTGGGGGCAAGCGGGGCGAGACCATCTCTCCACGCTTGCCCCAACTCTTTTCGCGTTGGTGTCAGGCTCGTTGAAATCGGGTACGATCGAATTTCAACAAGCCTGACACCGATCCCACCCACGGAGGACTGCACACCCATCCCTGAACTCTCGGCGTGTGCCGTTCCCCAAGCACTTCCAGACTCCGAGAGATTTTGGGGCAAGCGGGGCGAGTTGGTCTCGCCAAGTCCTCCGCGGCAGTTCTCCGCGCCACCGCGCCTCCGCGTCAACCGGGCCGGCGCAGGAGCTACCAGGGAACGACAGCGTCGGCGATGCGGCCGGTGGTGACGAGCTCGCGGAGCTCGTCGCCTAACGCGCTGGAGGCGTCGAGCGCGGCCTGCCAGCGGCGCTTGCGCTCGGCGTGGGGGAAGGAGTAGAAGTCGCGGCGGTCGGGGATCTTGCCGCCGGGAAGCTTCGCGACGAATTCGTCCGACGGCGCCACCAGCAGCGCGCGCGAGAAGTTGGCCGGGCGTGCGCGGCGCCACTTGAGCGACTTGTCGAACCAACCGGGCACGACGTGCGAGTAGAAGTGCGGGTAGAGGATGAGCCCCTCCCCCGCGCCGAAGTCGAGGTCGAGGTGGTAGTCC
>DATAIS010000428.1:0-2870 GCA_036262535.1 Gemmatimonadaceae bacterium
GTGGTCGATCGCGCGCCGCGGCGGGGCGGTGCTCCGTCGCTTCACCGATCCCAATCCCACGTACACCTTCACCCGCCCCGGCATCTACGTCGCGACGCTGACGGTCACCGACTCCGCGGGCGCGAGCGCGACGGCGCGGACGCAGATCGCCGCCGGCAACGAGCCGCCGAAGGTCGCGATCGACCTCACGGGTAACCACACCTTCTACTTCCCGGGTGTGCCGGTCCGGTACGCCGTGAGCGTCACCGACCGTGAGGACGACTCGCTGCGGACCGGACGCATTGCTCCGGCGCGCGTCGCGGTGAGCGCGAGCTTCTCGAAGGAAGGCCTCCCCGCGCCGCAGCTCGACGCGGGACACCGCGCGCCGGCGGTGCAGGAGACCTTCGCCGAGGGCAAGCGCCTCATCGAAGCCGGGACCTGTCTCTCCTGCCACCAGATCAGCCGCGCGTCGATCGGTCCGTCGTACACGGCCGTGTCGCGCAAGTATCGCGGCGACAGCACGGCACTCGCGCATCTCGCCGACAAGATCCGTGGCGGCGGCTCGGGTGTCTGGGGGAAGGTCATGATGCCACCGCACCCGCAGCTCACCGAGGACCAGGCGCGCCAGATGGCGTCGTACATCCTCAGCCTCGGCCAGCCGCGCCGCACCACACCGACGATGCCGACGCGGGGCGCGTACACGCCGCCGGCGGCATCGGACAGCACGCCGCGCGGCGTCGTCATGCTGCGCGCGGCCTACACCGACCGCGGCGCGAACGGCGTTCCCGCCGTGACCGCCGAGACGACGCTGGTACTGCGCTCGCCGCGTATCGTCGTCGCGACCGGCGTCCTCGGCGAAGGTGCGGGAAAGGCGCAGGCGGAGGGCATCCCGGTCGACATCACAGTCGCCAACCGCTCGGGGGGCTCGGTGAAGCTGGAGAAGCTCGACCTGACCAGCGTGAGCGCGATCAACTTCCTCGCGCTCGCGCCCGCGCGCTTCAAGGCACTGGGCGGCACGATCGAGGTTCGCATCGATTCGGCGAGCGGGCCGCTCCTCGGCCGCACCGATCCCATCGTGCCTAACGCGGATTCCACCGCGCCGCCCCACGTGTTCCGCGTCCCTCTCACGCCGACGGCGGGCGTGCACGACGTCCATCTCGTCTTCCGCAACGAGCAGGCGCAGGGTGAGGGACTGCTCTTCGGCGTCCTCACGGCCGCGTTCGAGAGCGCGGCGCCGCCCGCCGAGACGCGCGGATCGCGGTCCGGCAGACGCTGAGGGTCGGCTTCGCGCAGTGAGTGGCGAGGGGATGGAGGCCTTGCGACTCCATCCCCTCGTCGCGACGCGTGTCTCTATCGGCTGGCCGTCCTCTTCGATGGAAGCCGTCTCGCGGCGGAGAGGTGCATCTGCACGTTGGGTACTGCCGACCGGATGACGGCGCGGATGGCCGGATTCGCGTTCTTCCGCTTGGCGTAGCTCTGGAAGAGCGACAGCGTCTCCTGATGGCTCGTGATCATCTGCTGGCGGTAGGTCGCGTCGAACCGCTGCCCCGAGCGCCGAAGCGTGTTCAGGCGCGCGCGTGCATTCGCGTCGACGCTGTCGGAGAGCGTCAGCGACTCGTCGAGACCCGCCACCGAGTCGCGCAGCTGCTGCCCGAGCGCGGTATGGTCGTCCACCATCTGTCGCGCGTACGTCTGGGTCGTGTCGGAGCTCGCGGAGTCCTGCGCCAGGCGGCCCGCTTCGATCTCGAACGCGTTCATCCGCGCCGCGCGGCGCAGAAAGCTGCGATCGGCGGCGGACAGCGACCGGCTGCCCTGCTTCGCACCACCCTGCTGACCGGCATTGCGCTGAGATGCGCTCTTTCCGGCGTTGCCGTGCTGCATGGCGCCATGCTGCTGCGACGCGTCCGACGTGTCGCGTCCGTCCTGCCTTCGGTCCCGTCCGCTCCGTGTCGTATCGCGCCTCGTCGTGTCCTGCCGCGTCGTGTCCTGTCGCGTGCGCGTCGTATCCTGCGCTTGCAACGTGGCTCCGGCGAGGAACGAGGCGACGCCGAGCATCCCGATGCAGCGCCCGATGGTGCGTGGATCTGACAACCTCATCACTACCTCCATCTCACGTGACGGCAGCGCCCGTTAGGCGCGGTTGGTATTGAGCGGCTGCGTCGCCGCGGGGAGGCGCGCGCAGTGCAAGAGTGGGGCGCCACGGGGTGCGGCTCGCCGAATGGCAGTTCCGGACCGCCCAAGGGTGGTGCCGGTCGTCGCGAGCGAGCCGCCGGCGCCCTATCATCACTCGGCATTCGTGACGACTCCCACCATCACGCCGATGAAGTCGCTTGCTCGGCGGGCGAGCCGCTCCAGCCAGTCAGGCATGGCCTGTCTCCCGAACGAGGGGAAAGGCCGCTGCCGCGCGGCAATTGGGGTGCCAGCTTCCGCGTGGCGACGCTTGCCTACGCCGTCAGCCGCTGGCGTTGAGCCGCTGGAACGCCCACACCGCGTGCTCGCGCACGAGCGGCTCCTCGTCGTCGAGGGCGCGCGCCAGCACCTCGATGTCCGCCGCCGTCCCGACGTTGCCCAGTACGACCGCCGCGTTGCGCTTGAGCCCCCGCAGCTTCGCGCGCTTCATGGGTGAGCCCTTGAACGCGGCGGTGAACTCCTCCTGCGACGTTCCCAGCAGCTCCCGCGCGAGCGTCCGCGCGTCCTTCGCGCCTAACGCCTCGCGCGGCGCGTACGGCGACGTGTCAGCGAGCCCGGATGCGAACTTCTCGTTCCACGGACAGACGTCCTGGCAGATGTCGCAGCCGTAGAGCAGCGCGCCGATCGGCTCGCGCAGATCCTCGGGAATCGACTCGCGGAGCTCGATGGTGAGGTAGGAGACGCAGCGTGTCGCATCGAGC
>DATAIS010000429.1:0-3204 GCA_036262535.1 Gemmatimonadaceae bacterium
GCCCGCCGCTCCATCGTCTTCTCCAGCGCCGGGAGGAAGATCTCGTACTTCGAGCCCGGGCTCCACAGCACCCAGCCGTCGTAGCCGGCGGCGTAGATGCCGTTCTTCTGCG
This sequence comes from Gemmatimonadaceae bacterium, assembly GCA_036262535.1. GTDB lineage: Bacteria > Gemmatimonadota > Gemmatimonadetes > Gemmatimonadales > Gemmatimonadaceae > JABFXC01. Next base: position 113 of record DATAIS010000429.1, read on the forward strand.
CCGTGATGTGCTCGTGGGTGTAGGGCGGCTTGCCGAGCGTGAAGGCCTGGATCCAGGGGCGGACGTGCTCGGGAGTCGTGATGCCTAACGTGATGTCCCGGTCGTGGGCCTTCGAGATCGCGATGCGCTGGATCGTCTCGGGGTCGGCGTTGGGCGACTTCACGCTGAAGGAGCCGCGTGGGTAGTGCGACGGGTACGTCATCGGCAGCACCGCATCCACCGCGGGGGAGATCTTCTCCCACTCCTGGCCGATCTCGAGCGCGCCACGGACCGTCGTCACCAGCCCGAAGATGTCGGCGGTGCAGCGCGCGCCGGCGGTGTTGATGCGTCTGCACGCGACCTTCAGGAAGTCCTGCAGCGCCTGCGGCTTCGGCACGCCCTTCGAGTCAGGGAAGACCTGCTTCGGCAGGCTCGGATAGGGCTCGGGGAAGCGGATGTAGTCGAACTGGATCTCGTCGAAGCCGAGCCGCGCGAGCTCTTCGGCGACGCGGATGTTGTACTCGCGGATCACCGGGTCGTACGGATCGACCCAGGTGAGCCCCTGCTTGTCGCGCCACGGCGTGCCGTCGGGCTTCCGGATCGTGCGCGTCGGGTTCATACGCGCCGCGACGGAGTCCTTGAACACCACCATGCGCGCGATGCTGACGATGCCGTGCGCGCGCAGCGTGTCGAGCATCTCCTTCAGCTTCGGGATCGCGCCCGCGCGCCCGGCGTTGCGCGTGATCGACGTGTCGCGGGACGTGTAGTTCAGCCCGAACTCGTCCTTCACGTCGAGAACGAGGCCGTTGATCTCCGTCGAGTCCGCGATCGCGATGAAGTGACGCATGCGCTTCGCGCTCTGCGTCGCCCAGCGGTTGACGTAGAGCGCGCGCACCGTGGCCGGCAGCTCGCGCCGCGAACCGGCCTCCTGCCGAACGGTGTCGGCCTGTGGCGCGGCGGCGGGGGCCAGCTGCGCCTCGCGCGCGACGTCGCCGCTCGCGGTCGAGGTATCAGAGACGTGGGCCTCGCCGCGCGTGGTGCACGCCGCCGCGAGGAGAAGAGCAAACGGAAGGAGCCGCATGTGACGGGAGATGGTCCGCGAGAGTCGAGAAAGGGGCGCGAAATCTAACGCGGCCGCCGGCGACGGCACCGCATTCGTGGACGAGCGAACCCGCGCGCCGAAACGGGAACGACAATTCCGCGGAAGATCCGGATTTTCACGGATTCAACGGGGGACGACAATTCCACGGAGAGCCCGGATTCGCACGGACGGAGTCCGCGGTCGCGGCCGCCACCCGGAACGCCGCAGCGCCCCTGTATATTCCCATCCGCATGCACCAAGGTTCCCCCCGCAAGCGAACGCGCCTGGAGCGTCTCGTCGCGACTCTTCCGTTCGCCGTGCTGCTTGGCTGCCCGAGCGCGGAGCCGCGCACCGTCGCCCAGCCGCCGCACGCAGAGTTTCTCGTCGCCGCCGGTGACTCGACGTTCTGGGTCCGCACCACCGCCGACGGCATCCGCCGCCGCGGCTCGTCGCTGTTGCTCGCGCGCTACGGCGGCGACTTCTACGAGCTCTACACCACCGACGACGATCGTTCATTCTACGACGCGGTCTTCGTCGGCCAGCGCGTCTATCGGCGCGACCTCATGAGCGGCGACTCCGTGCTCATCTACCAGGACACCATCGTCACCGGAGTACAGCGCCGCTGGGCGAGCACGCACCCCGACGATGCACCGCTTCGCCCTGACGAGGAGGGGAGCGAGCGTCCGGTCGCGAGCGCCACCGCCGACATCGAGCTGCTCGACGTCCATGGCGCCTTCCTCTCGCTCGAGCACCACACCGACGTGGACGTCGCCGGCGCGAGGCACATGCACCGCACCGTCCGCCGCGTCGTGGACCTGCGCGACCGTCGCACGGCGACGGTGGCCGACGTCGCCGGCGATTCGGCCGCCCCCGCCGCGCTCGCCGCGGCGCGCCGGAAGTTCGAGAGTGCGCGCGACTCGATCCGCGAGGCACGGGACCCGCGCGCCGACCGTGCACGGGGTGCGATCCAGGAGCTGCGCTTCGACGCACGGAGCTTCACCCTCACCGACGTGGACGGCGAGCCGGCCCTCGCCTTCGCCGTGCCAGGCGACGGCGACCACTCCGACGGCGCGCTCCTGCCGCTCGAGCCGGTGACCGTGCCGGCGCCGATGTGGTGGCGCGCGCTCGCGACCGGATTCCCGACCGGCCGCGATTCCGTCGAGGAGCGCTGGCAGGGACTCGGCTATCGCGTCCGCGCGCACTACGCTCCCGACGGCGAGAGCGCGGCGCTCGCGCTCGCCGACGCGCGCGGCCGCGAGTGGCCCGTCGGCCGGATCCCGGCGCCGGTACGCCGCATCTACTGGCTCGACGCGCCCTCGATCGATTCCGCCCACCGCGTCGCCCTCGAGCGCGCCTTCGACGATGCGGTGCTCTACGACGAGACCGTGCGGCTCGTCCGCGCACGGTCGCCGAGGCCGCGCGGACCCGTCGTCCGCATGGCGAGCCTGACGCGCACACCGTCACGACCCGCACGCGGCGCCCGCCCGCACCGGCGCTCCATCCCATGACCGATACGAACCGTCGCGCCGGAAAGCCCGTCCAGGCCAGTCAGCACGAGACCTCCGAGATCATGATGCCGCAGCACGCGAACGTGCTCGGCCACGTCTTCGGCGGCGCGATCCTCTCGATGATGGACACGACGGCGGCGGTATCCGCGTTCCGGCATGCGCGCAGCGCGGTCGTGACCGTGTCGATCGACCGCGTCGATTTCCGCGAGCCGATCCACGTCGGCGACCTCGTCATCATGAAGGCGAGCGTCAACTACACCGGCCGCACGTCGATGGAGATCGGCGTCCGTGTCGAAGCGGAAGACCTCATCACGGGACGGCGCCGGCACACGAATTCCTGCTACCTCACCTTCGTTGCCGTCGATCGGAACGGCAGGCCGGCGGAGGTGCCACCGGTGATTCCGGAGACGGAGATCGAGAAGCGCCGCTACGCCGCCGCGCAGGAGCGCCGCCGCCGCCGGCTGGAGGAGCGCAACGCCGAGGGTGGGGATTAGATTCCCTAGGCCATGAAGCACTTCACCGTC
>DATAIS010000430.1:0-4711 GCA_036262535.1 Gemmatimonadaceae bacterium
CGGCGGCGAAGCCGAGCAGGTGGCGACCTACCGCGGCACGACGGTGAAGCTTCCGCTCCACGAGAAGGTTCGCCTCGAGATCGGAGTCACGGAGCCCTTCGTCGACATCACCATCGACGCGATCTGCCGCGCCGCGCGCACCGGCGAAGTGGGCGACGGCAAGGTCTTCGTCCTCGATCTCGAGCGGAGCGTGCGAATCAGGACGGGGGAGAGGGACAAGGAAGCCCTGACGCCGGCGAGCGTAGTCGGGTGATACGGCGCGGCCGCCGTGCGGCCAGCTGATTCGGAGATTCGAAGAGAGGCGTTGCGGAGATGCGACGATGCGTCGAGCATCGCCGCATCTCTCTTTGCACCCGGCCTCCGTACACGGATCGGCCAGCCGCTATCGCCCGACCTGTCATCCCGCAGGCGCGAAGCGCCTGCTGGGACCTACTGCCCCTGCACCGGAGCCAACCACGCGAGAGCGGCGGGTAGATCCCATCGCTCGCTGCGCTCGCGCGGGATGACAACGACGCGGCCGCTCGCCGCATCTACGAATCGACGCAACGGGTCCTCTCCGAATCTCCGAATCAGCTCGCGGCACGGCCGCGGCGAGCCGTTCAGCCGAGGGTCAGCGCCCGACTCTCCTTCTCCCTACGCACTTTCTCGATGAACTCGGTCAACGGCACGATCTCCTGCTTCTTCCCGGTCGCGCCGCGCACGCGCACCGCGACGCTTCCCTGCTCCGCCTCACGCTTTCCGATGACCGCCATGTACGGAACCTTCATCATCTCGCCGTCGCGGATGCGGTAGTTGAGGGTCTCGCTCCGGTCGTCGAGCGTGGCGCGAAGCCCGGCGGCCTTCATTGCGTCGGCTGCCGCCGCTGCGGCGTCGCGGACGTCGTCCGAGATCGGCAGCACGCGGACCTGCTCCGGCGCGAGCCAGACCGGGAACGCACCGGCGTAGTGCTCGATCAGCCCTCCGACGAACCGCTCCATGCTGCCCACGAGCACGCGGTGGAGCATGAAGGGGCGGTGACGCGTGTTGTCGTCGCCGATGTACTCGAGGTTGAAGCGCTCGGGGAGGTTGAAGTCGAGCTGCACCGTCGGCCCCTGCCACTTCCGGCCGATCGCGTCGATGAGCTTGAAGTCGAGCTTGGGGCCGTAGAAGGCGCCGCCGCCTTCGTCGATGGTGAACTGCTGGCCACGCGCGTTCAGGACGCGCGCGAGCGTGTCCTGCGCCCACGTCCACTGTTCCTCGGTGCCTAACGCCTTTTCGGGACGCGTCGAGAGCTCGATCGTGTACGGGTAGCCGAACGCCTTGAGCATCTCGTCCACGAGGTCGAGCAGCCGCGCGATCTCGTCGTCGATCTGGTCGCGGGTGCAGAAGACGTGGGCGTCGTCCTGGGTGAAGCCTCGCACGCGCAGCATGCCGTGCAGCACGCCGCTCCGCTCGTAGCGATAGACCGTCCCGAACTCGGCGTAGCGGATCGGCAGGTCGCGGTAGGAGCGCTGCTTCGACTCGTAGATGACGATGTGCCCGGGGCAGTTCATCGGCTTCGGGCGGTACTTCGCGCCCTCGACCTCCATCGCCCCGAACATGTTGTCCTTGAAGTTGACGAGGTGCCCCGAGATCTCGAACAGCCGCTCGCTGACGATGTGCGGCGTGTAGACGAGCTCATACCCGTGGCGGAGGATGAGCTCCTTCTCGAAGGTCTCGATCTCGTTGCGGACGATCGCCCCCTTCGGGTGCCAGAGAATCAGCCCGGGGCCGACACGGTTGTCGGTCGAGAAGAGGTCGAGCGCGGCGCCGAGGGTGCGGTGGTCGCGCCGCTTCGCCTCCTCGATCCGGGTCAGATACGCCTCGAGGTCGGCCTTCGAGAACCAGGCCGTCCCGTAGATGCGCTGGAGCATCGGGCGCTTCTCGTCGCCCCGCCAGTACGCACCCGCGGTGTGCGTCAGCTTGAAGTGCTGGATGCGCCCGGTGTCGGGCACGTGCGGGCCGCGGCAGAGATCGATGAACGGCCCATCCGTATATGTGCTGATGATCTCGTCGGCGCCGAGGTCCTCGATGCGCTCGAGCTTGAGGGGATCGTCGGCGAAGCGCTTCTTCGCCTCCTTCCGGTCCACCTCCTCGCGCACGAAGGGATACTTCTCCGCCACGACCTTGCGCATCTCGGCCTCGAAGGTGGCGAGATCGTCGGGCGTGAAGGGCTCCTTGACGCCGAAGTCGTAATAGAAGCCATCCTCGATCGCCGGCCCGAAGCCGATCTGCGCATCGGGGCGGAGCCGCCGCACCGCCGTCGCGAGCACGTGCGCGGTGCTGTGGCGCAGCACGTCGAGCGCGCGTACATCCTTATCGGTCAGGACGCGAAAGGCTCCGCCGCGGCGAAGCGGCGTCATGAGGTCCTGGATCTCGCCATCGATATCGACCGCGGCGGCGGCCTGGAGCAGCCGCGGCCCGATGCTCGCGACGACGTCGCGCGGAAGCGTGCCCGGCGCGACCTCACGCGTGCTCCCGTCGGGGAGCGTGAGAACGATGGCTGCGCGCGAGTCGCCCGCGGACGCGGGGTGTTGTGACGGTCGGTCGATCATCGAGGAAAGTTCGGCAGGCGCCGAGGCGTCATGCCGGAATCAGCGGCGAAACTTCGCGGCCGAAGCGCAGATAGAGCCACAGGCCGAGGATGAGAACGAGGGCGATGAGACCCCACAACACGTAGCGCCTGAGCGGTACGTCGTCGTCTGGTTGCGGCGCGGAAGGGGTCGCCATATGGCCTTCTTCTTGCACCCGGATGCGAGGGTTGAACGGTCAAGCTATAGTAACGCAATTCCATTCGCCACAGGTTCTTATGGCTTCGTTTCGGTATCGTGACCGCGGGACTTCGGGCTCGGGAATCGCGCTGAGCATCGCCGCGGGCGCGCTCGCCGGGTTCGTCGCAGGGGTGTTCGTCGCACAGCGCGCCGGCGGTTTCGCCGGCCTCACCGAGAAGCTCCGCGCACGCTTCGGTCGCGCGACCGGAGACGACTACGCATCGGGTCAGGAGCTCGAGGACGACTTCGAGACGGAAGAAGAGTATACGGGCGCGACCCTCGAGGAGCGCGTCCTCGAGGCCTACATGAACGACCCGATCCTCAGCGAGCGCGCCGTGGACATCGGCGAGATCGGCGAGGGGATCATCGAGCTCGCGGGTTGGGTGGAGACCGAGGACGAAGCCGACCACGCGGTGACGCTGGCGCGCGGCGTTCCCGGCGTCGAGACGGTGGTGAACCGGTTGAACGTGGGGGAAGAGGAAGCGATGCTCGACGAAAACTACGAGCGGCTCGAGGACGGCGATCCCGCCCTGACCGAGGCGCAGTGGGAAGGGCAGCAGGTCGGCACCGGACGTCGCCGCCAGGGCACGTCGACCGAGCCCGATCGGCACGCCGACCCGCGCACGGAGATGGAGGACAAGTGGCTCTCCGAGCGCGAAGCGATCCGCCAGGCCGCCGACAACACCGAAGGGATCGCGGAGCGGCGTCGCTCGAGCAAGAAGTCCGCGCGCGGCGACCGGACGGGCGGTGCCCCCGTGGCTCCGACCGGTGTTCCGAAGGGCGACCACGTCGCCGAGCCGCTCGAGGCTCCGCAGAGCGGCCGCGGCGGGGACGACGGCGCACAGGAAGCACGGCGCGCCGACTGAGCCCGCGAGCATGAACGAGCGAGCCGCAGCGATGCGGCTCGCTTTCGTTTGCCCCGCGGCGTCCGTTAGTTTGCCAGCACCATGACGACGTCCGCCTCGCGTCCGATGCGCGCCCGCGACGACTCCGAGATCCCCCCGCAATACGACGCCGCCGCGACCGAATCCGCGCTCTACGCGCGCTGGGTCGAGGCGGGGGTCTTCGCCGCGCGCCCCGAGCGCACGACGCGCGAGGGCGGCGGCCACGACCCGTTCGTGATCATGATGCCGCCGCCTAACGTCACGGCGGTCCTGCACGTCGGCCACGGCCTGAACAACGTCGTCCAGGACGTCTTCGTCCGGTGGCGCCGCATGGCCGGCGACGAGGCGCTCTGGCTCCCCGGCACCGACCACGCCGGCATCGCGACCCAGAACATCATCGAGAAGCAGCTCGCCACCGAGGGCAGGACGCGCTACGACCTCGGGCGCGACGCCTTCGTCGCGCGGACCGAGGAGTTCGTGCGCACCACCGGCGGGCGCATCCTCGACCAGCTGCGCGCGATCGGTGCCTCGTGCGACTGGTCGCGGACGCGATACACGCTCTCCCCGGAGATGTCGCGCGCCGTGCGCGAAGCGTTCGTGCGCCTCTACGAGGAAGGGCTGATCTACCGCGGCCACCGCGTCATCCACTGGTGTCCGCGCTGCCTCACCTCGCTCTCCGACGAGGAGGCGGAGCCCAAGGAGACGAACGGCACGCTCCATCACGTGTCGTATCCGGTCGAGGGCGACTCCTCGCGCTCGATCACCGTCGCGACGACCCGGCCCGAGACGATGCTCGGCGACGTCGCGGTGGCGGTGAACCCGGCCGACGAGCGGTACCAGGCGCTGATCGGCGCGCGCGTGATCCTGCCGATCCTCGACCTGCCGATCCCGGTGCTCGCCGACGAGTACGCGGACCCGGCGTTCGGCACCGGCGTGGTGAAGATCACGCCGGCGCACGACGCGAACGACTTCGAGGTCGGACGCCGCCACCGGCTCCCGATGCCCGTCGTGATCGACCAGCACGGGAAGATGGGCGAA
>DATAIS010000431.1:0-1783 GCA_036262535.1 Gemmatimonadaceae bacterium
CTGCTCGCCTATGACCGGCAGCAGACGGGACGCGGGAGCGTCGAGCTCGGGGAAGAGCGCGGACTGGACTAGCGCACGGTTCCTATCCATCGTAAACACAGCCGCGGAGGTGGGTCGATGCCCACCGAATATACACCGAAAGCTTCTGCGGCGCATCCGGCGGTAGCCCCGACCTGTTATCGGGGCCGCCCCGTCACCAGCGTGGAGTCGAGGACATGCGACGACCCTTGTGGGCCATTCTCGGCGCGGCGGCTGTGGCTGCCTGCGCCACCGGTACGTTTCCCCAGACCGGCGATCCGAACACCTTCATCGCCGCCGCCGAGCGCGCGGTCAACGACGCGCGCAGCGTCGGCGCGGACTCTCTCGCCGCCGCCGAGCTGCGCGAAGCGATGACCAAGATCGAGGCCGCACGTTCCGAGGTGCGCAACCGGCGTCCCGATCGCGCGGAGCTCAACGCGCGCGAGGCGGCCGCCGATGCACGGTATGCACGCTCCCTCGCCAGGCGCGCCGCCGCCGAGCGGACGCGCAACGAGGCCCAGACCGCCCTCCAGGCGATTCCCGCGGGAGGAAACCCGTGATGCGCATCCACCACTACCTGACCGTCGCCGGCGCCGCGCTCCTCGCCGCCTGCGCGTCCACTCAGGCGCCCGCCGCGCTGAACCAGGCCGAGACGCTCTATCAGTCGCTTCAGGGCCGCGGCGCCGACCAGCGCGTCGAGGCCGAGATGATCCGCACCCGGCAGGCGATCGAGGACGCGCGCATGGCGGTCACGAACAACCGTCCGCAGCCCTACGCGGACGGCCTGGCCCGCATCGCGCTCCGCCATGCGCAGTCGGCAGAGGCGATCGAGGCCTCCGTCGAAGCGCAGCGCGCGACTGACAGCCTCCAGAAGGCACGCCTGAACCGGCTGCTCTCCCTCAGCGAGGCGCAGCGGACGCAGCTCGCGGAGCAGCAGAAGCTCTCCCAGGAGGAGATCTCGACGCTGCGCGTGCGGACGCTGACAGCCGAGCAGCGGGCCGACTCCCTCCGGCAGGCGGTCGAGGAAGCGAACCGCAAGCTGAGCGAGGCGCTGACACAGCTTCGTTCGCTCGTCGCCGAGATCACCAACATCCGCGAGACGTCGCGCGGCCTCGTCATCAGCCTCAGCGACGTGCTCTTCGACGTCAACAGCGCCACGCTTCGCGGCGGCGCGGCGTCGAACGTCCAGAAGATCTCGCAGATCCTCAACCAGTACCCGGACTACAAGATCTCGGTCGAGGGGCACACCGACTCGCAGGGGAGCGACACGTACAACCAGCAATTGTCGCAGCGGCGTGCCGCGGCGGTGCTCGACGCGCTCGTCGCGGGCGGCGTCGCCGGCAACCGGATCACGTCGCAGGGCTTCGGCGAGAGCCAGCCGGTGGCGTCGAACGACACCCCGGCGGGACGCCAGCAGAATCGGCGCGTCGAGGTGATCGTGCTCGGGGCGGGGAAGGTGGCCGACGCGGTGCGCGGCGGCACCGGCGGCGGCACGACACCCCCGCAGCGTTAGGCGCGTGAGCGAGCGTCTCTCGGATCTCGAGATCCAGCGCGCCCTCGGCAAGCTGTCGGGGTGGGCGCGGCGCGGTGACGCGCTGCAGAAGACCTATCGTTTCCGGACGTTCCGCGGCGGAATCGACTTCGTCGTCCGTGCCGCCGCGATCGCCGACCGCATGGACCACCACCCCGACATCGACATCCGCTACACGAAGATCACCTGCTCGCTCTCGACGCACTCCGCCGGGGGGATCACGCAGAAGGACCT
>DATAIS010000432.1:0-1877 GCA_036262535.1 Gemmatimonadaceae bacterium
CGCGCGCAGGGAGCGGACGTTCGCGCGGTCACCGCATGGGCGGCATTCGGTGCACAAGACTGGAGCTCGCTCGTGACCGAGCTGCGCGGTGACTACGAGCCAGGGCTTTTCGATATCCGCGGAGCGACGCCGCGTGCGACCGCGCTCGCGCACATGGCGCAGGCGCTGGCGACGCGGGGCAGCTACGAGCACCCGCTGCTCGCCGGCCGCGGCTGGTGGCAGTCACGGGAGCGGCTGCACTACGCGGCCGTCGGAACCGAAACGGGAGAAGGCTGAGAAGATGGAAGCGGTGCGCACACGGGGAGGGGAAGAAGGGCCGGTCCCGGACCAGCCGAGGATCGTGATCGTCGGCGCGGGCCCGACCGGGCTCGGCGCGGGCTATCGCCTGCGCGAGCTCGGCTACGATAACTGGCTGATGCTCGAGGCGCGCGAGAAGGTCGGCGGTCTCGCATCGAGCGAGACGAGTCCTAACGGTTTCACCTACGACATCGGGGGCCACGTCCTCTTCTCGCACTACGAGTACTTCGACCGGCTCTTCGACACGCTGATGGGGGACGAGTACCAGCTGCTGCTGCGCGAGAGCTGGGTCTGGATGTGCGAGCGCTTCCTCCCGTACCCCTTCCAGAACAACATCAAGTACCTGCCGAAGGAGATCGTGCTCGAGTGCCTGCTCGGGCTGATCGAGGCGCGGCGGGAGCCGCTCGACCTCTCGCGGTTCAGGAACTTCGAGGAGCTGATCCACGGGGTGTTCGGTGCCGGGATCGCGAAGCACTTCATGATGCCCTACAACTTCAAGGTGTGGGCGCATCCGCCGTGCATGATGAACAAGGAGTGGATCGGGGAGCGGGTCTCGGTCGTGGACATCAAGCGCGTGCTCGGCAACGTCGTGCTCGACCGCGACGACGCGGGGTGGGGGCCGAACTCGACCTTCAAGTATCCGCGCCACGGCGGAACGGGCGGGCTCTTCGAGCGGATGCGCCCCTACGTCGACGCGAACCTGCGGCTGAACGCGGCGGTGGCATCGATCGACCTGGACTGCAAGGAGGTGGTGCTCGAGGACGGACGGCGCGAGCGCTATGACATCCTGCTGAACACGACGCCGCTCGACCTGCTCGTCGAGAGCATGGAGGGCGACGTCCCCGACGTCGTGCGCGACGAGGCAGCGCGGCTGCGGCACTCGGGGAGCTTCATCGTCGGCGTCGGTGTCAGGCAGCCGGTGCCGTCGAAGAAGTGCTGGATGTACTTCCCCGAGCCGAACGCACCATTCTATCGGGTGACGTACCTCTCGAACTATTCTCCCGAGGTCGTCCCCGATGCGCGCACCCACTACTCGCTGCTCGCCGAAGTGTCGTTCTCCGACTTCAAGCCGGTGGACCGCGATCGGATCGTCGAGGACACGATCCAGGGAATGGTGAACACGAAGCTGCTGCGCGAGGGCGATCGCGCCGACATCGTGGATGCGCACCTCATCGAGCGCGCATACACCTATCCCACGCCGTCGCTGGAGCGCGACCAGGCACTGCGGACCGTGCTGCCCTGGCTCGAGACGCGCGACGTCTACTCGCGTGGCCGCTTCGGTGCGTGGCGCTACGAGGTCGGCAACATGGACCATTCGGTGGCGCAGGGGGTCGAGTGGGTGAACCGGATCGTCCTCGACGACGCCGCGAACGAGCTGACGTACCAGGCGAAGCGGGGCTGCTGATGACGCACGCCGCGATCACCCATGCGCTCATCCCCTGTGGGGGCAAGGGGACGCGGATGCTGTCGCTCACACAGGGAGCTCCGAAGGAGCTCATCGACGTCGCGGGAATGCCGGTGGTCGAACGCGTGGCGCGCGAGTGCGCGGCGAGCGGCATCACCGACCTCATGGTCGTGAT
>DATAIS010000433.1:0-1522 GCA_036262535.1 Gemmatimonadaceae bacterium
CTCGAGGGGGCTGTCACCGCCGCGGCGACCGCGCGCGAGGCGGGCGCCGCCGCGTGCGAGCTTCTCGACCGCACCTTCCTCGACGTCGTCGCCGCGGGCCCGCTCCCGGTGACGATCGATCCCGATACCGAGGCGGTGCTGCTCGTCGAGATCGAGGGCGACGACGCGTCCGGGACGCGCGCCGCGGCGCGGGCGATCGCGACCGCCTTCGAGAGCGCGGGAGCGAGCGCGGTGCGCGAGGCGGATACGCCGGCGGCGCAGAAGGCGCTCTGGTCGCTGCGCCACGCCGCGAGCCCGATCCTCGCGCGGCTCGACCCGGGCCTCAAGTCGATGCAGCTCATCGAGGACGGCGCCGTCCCGCCGGAGCGGCTCCCCGAGTACGTGCGCGGCGTTCGCGCCGCGCTGGCGAGGCAGGGCATTCGCGGCGTGATCTTCGGCCACGCCGGCGATGCGCACGTCCACGTGAACCCGCTCGTCGACGTCCGCCTTCCCGACTGGCGGCTGCGCATCGAGCGCCTGCTCGACGAGGTGACCGCGCTCGTCGCGCGGCTTGGCGGCACCGTCTCCGGCGAGCACGGCGACGGCCGGTTGCGCGTCGCCCTCCTCGAGCGAGTCTGGGGCGACGAGCAGTTGGCGCGCTTCGCGGCGGTGAAGGACGCGTTCGATCCCGCGGCGATCCTCAACCGCGGCGCGAAGCTCCCCGGACCCGGCGCGCGGCGCGAGGGACTCGGCGACGTGAAGTACGATCCGTCGCTCGCGCCGCTGCCGGACGAGGCGCGGCGTGTCCTCGATCACGTCGAGCGCGAGCGCGCCTACGCCGACTTCCGTCTCGCGCTCCTCGACCGGTAGCTTTCCGCCCTTCCCTCCACCGCCTCACTCCGTGCCCGAGTTCTTCACCGAGCCCCGCGTCTCCGTCCTCGCGCGTCCCGCCTTCGTCGAGCCCTCCCATCTTCCCGTCGCCTGGCTCGGCGAGGGAACCGATGGCGAGAAGCTCGCGGAGTTCGCGGGGCGGCTCTGCTACATGAGCCAGCGCAATCCCGCGCAGCGCGCGACGCGCGACTACCTCGAGAACATCAAGAAGCAGGGGCACGGCTCCGTCCTCGAGCACGCGAACTACTCGCTCCTCCTCGAGGGCGTGAGCCGCTCGCTCACGCACGAGCTGGTGCGCCACCGCGCGGGCTTCGCCTACTCGCAGCTCTCGCAGCGCTACGTGGACGAGAGCCAGGCGGCCTTCGTCGTCCCGCCGGCGGTGCTCGGCGACGATTCGCTCGAGGACGCGTGGCGCGGCCAGATGGAGGAGTCGCTCGCGACCTACGTCGCCCTCGTCGAGCAGCTCATGGAGCGCTACGCGTGGGTCGCGGACAAGGTCCACCGCCGGAAGATGGCGCGCGAGGCGGCGCGTGGCGTCCTCCCCAACTCGACCGAGACGAAGATCGTCGTCACCGGGAATGCCCGCGCGTGGCGCACGATGCTCGAGCTCCGCGCGAGCGAGGCCGCGGAGCTGGAGATCCGCCGCATGGCC
>DATAIS010000434.1:0-11088 GCA_036262535.1 Gemmatimonadaceae bacterium
AACGGTCGACGGCAGCTCGCGCAGGACAAGCTGATGGTGATCCGGTAAAGGCGGCCAACCAATGATCAGACTTCGCAACGCACTCTGGCTCGTCGCCCTCGCCGCGGGCACCGTTTCGGCACAGACGACGACGAGCCCCAAGGATCCGACCTCCTCGCCCTCGGGCGACGCGGACAACGGCATTCACGCGGCGACGCTCCTCATGCGTCCGATCACGCCGCGTGCGGTCGCGCTCGGCGAGGCGATGGGCGCGATCGAGGGCGACCCCTCGGCGCTCTTCTACAACACCGCGGGCATCGCGCGCATCAAGACGAACTCCTTCTTCGTCACGGGATCGCAGGGCTTCGGCAACACGCAGCTCGCCGGCGCGGTCGTCACCTTCCCGACGGCGATCGGTACCTTCGGCATCGGCGCGCGGGCGCTGAACGCCGGCACGATCGAGGAGACGCAGAACTACCAGACCGCCGGACGGCTGCGCGGCTACCAGCTCGCCCTCGAGGGCGGCGGCGCGATCCAGCTCACCCGCCGGTGGATGTGGGGCGGGACGCTCTTCTACGCGCAGGAAACGCTCGGCAACCAGTCGGCAGGCTCGATCGGCATCAACTCGAGCATGCTCTTCCCCGAGATCTTCGGGCGCCTCTCGCTCGGCGGCGGCATCCGCAACTGGGGCACGCCGGTCACCTTCGACAACGACTCGAAGCGGCCGCCATTCCTCGGCTACGGCGCCGCGGCGTTCGACCTCTTCCGCCGTCGGAACCTGCTCGAGACTCCGATGCTCTTCCGCGGCGAGCCGATCATCATCGACGCGAAGCTCGCGGCGCAGGCGACGATCCCGCGCTACAACGAGCCGTACTACAACGCCGGCATCGAGACGACGGTGAACGGGGTCGCGATCGCGCGCCTCGGCTGGACCGCCACCTTCTCGCCCGGTGAGAGCGACAACCGCAACGGTCTGTCGCTCGGAGCGGGGATCAACGTCGGACAGTTCCGCCTCGAGTACGCCTTCCGCGACCGGCGGAACGCGGGCGCGAAGATCTACGAGTACGATCCGATCGGCGACGAGCATCACGTCGGGGCGACGTACTTCTGGGGCGGCGAGCGCAGCAACACGCCGGTCGTGCCGGTCATCATCACGCAGCCCGTGGACACGGCGGCGATCAATGCCGCGGTCCGCGAGGCGGTCGACCGGCAGCTCGCGCAGCTGCGGCCGCTGCTCGACAGCCTGCGCAGCGCACAGGTCGAGATCCGGCAGGAGAGCGATCTCGTCTCGAAGTACGTCGTGCCGGTGCACTTCGGCTTCGACTCCGCGGTCGTTCGCGACTCCGATTTCGTGGTGCTCGGCCAGATCGCCGACGTCATCCGCCGCGTGTACCCGACCGCGCTCGTCACGATCGAAGGCTTCGCTGATCCGTCGGGCACCGACGCCTACAACGTCCGGCTCTCGCGGCGGCGCGCCGACGCGGTTCGCGACGTCATGGTCCAGCGCTTCGGCCTCCCGGAGCGGCAGTTCAAGACGGTGGGCTACGGCGAGCAGCGCGAGCGGCAGGTGCAGCCGGGAGCGAGACGTGACGACCCGGGCGCGCAGCAGAATCGTCGCGTGACGTTCACCATCGACGCGACACAGCGCTTCTAGCCCGCGCCAGGCGTCGCGCGACCGCGGGGTGGGGCTGACGCCCCACCCCGCGTGTCGTTCCGCGCGGCGTTGCCCCCCCTCCCGGCGGTCGGTAACTTTTATGGCTGCCGCACTTTCAATAGCGATTTGGAGTTCTTGTGAACATTTCGGTAGTCGGAACAGGCTACGTCGGCCTGGTGGTCGGCGCGTGCCTGGCGGAAACGGGCAACGACGTGAACTGCGCGGACGTCGATCAGAAGAAGATCGATGGCCTCAAGCAGAACGTGTTGCCCATCTATGAGCCCGGCCTCGAGGACCTCGTCGAGCGTAACCAGGCGCAGGGGCGGCTCACCTTCACGACCGACGTCGCCGCGGCCGTTTCCACGGCCGACGTCGTCTTCATCGCCGTCGGCACTCCCCCCGACGAGGACGGAAGCGCCGACCTCCGCCACGTGCTGGCCGTCGCCGAGGTGATCGGGAAGCACGCGACGCGCGAGGTTGTCGTGGTCACGAAGTCCACCGTTCCGGTGGGAACGGCGTCGAAGGTCGCGGCGGTCATCTCCAAGCACGCGAAGCGTCCCTTCCACATGTGCAGCAACCCCGAGTTCCTGAAGGAAGGGGCGGCGGTGGACGACTTCATGAAGCCCGACCGCGTCGTGCTCGGCGTCGACAGCGATCACGCGCGCTCGGTGATGGCGGAGCTCTACGCACCCTTCGTCCGCACCGGCAAGCCGATCATCTTCATGGACATTCCTTCCGCGGAGATGACCAAGTACGCGGCCAACGCCATGCTCGCGACGCGCATCTCGTTCATGAACGAGATCGCGAACCTCTGCGAGAAGGTGGGGGCGAACGTGGACCTTGTCCGTCGCGGGATCGGCACCGACAACCGCATCGGACCGTCGTTCCTGTTTCCCGGTCCCGGCTACGGCGGCTCCTGCTTCCCGAAGGATGTGAAGGCGCTCGTGCGGACCGCGAAGGAGCAGGGCGCTCCGCTCGCCGTGCTCGAGGCGGTCGAGGAGGCGAACGAGCGGCAGAAGCACCGGCTCTTCGAGAAGATCGAGCGCGCGCTCGGCAAGAACCTGAAGGGGGCGCGGATCGCGATCTGGGGTCTCGCCTTCAAGCCGCAGACCGACGACATGCGCGAAGCGCCCGCATTGACGCTGATCGACGAGCTGATCGACGCCGGGGCCAGCGTCGTCGGGCACGACCCGGCGGCGATGCACGAGGCCAAGCGACGGCTCGGCAACCGGATCGAGTTCGCCGAGACGAACTACGACGCACTGGAGGGGGCCGACGTCCTCGTGGTCGTCACCGACTGGAACGAGTACCGTCATCCCGACTTCAACCGGATCAAGTCGACGCTCAAGCGGCCGATCGTCGTCGACGGCCGGAACCTGTATGATCCGGCGAAGATGACGTCGCAGGGCTTCACCTACCTCTCGATCGGTCGGGGCCGGGAATGAGGGTACTCATCACGGGCGCCGCCGGGTTTCTCGGCTCGCACCTGGTGGATCGCTTCCTCGCCGACGGCCATTCGGTCGTCGGCCTCGACAACTTCATTACCGGGCATCCCGACAACCTCGCCCATCTCGCGAGCGAGCCGCGCTTCGAGCTCATTCGCCACGACATCTCGACGTTCACCTACGTCCCCGGCAAGTTCGAAGGCGTCCTCCACCTGGCATCGCTGGCGAGCCCGGTGGACTACCTGAACTTTCCGATCGAGACGCTCAAGGTCGGATCGATCGGTACGCTCAACGCGCTCGGCATCGCGAAGGCCAACGCCGCGCGATTCTTCCTCGCCTCCACGTCCGAGGTCTACGGCGACCCGACGGTCCATCCGCAGGTCGAGAGCTACTGGGGTAACGTCAACCCGGTCGGGCCGCGGAGCTGCTACGACGAATCGAAGCGCTTCGCCGAGGCGGTGACGATGGCGTATCATCGCGAGCACAGGCTCGAGACGCGCATCGTCAGAATCTTCAATACGTACGGGCCGCGGATGCAGCCCCACGACGGCCGCGTGGTGACCAACTTCATCGTTCAGGCGTTGACTGGGGAGCCGATCACCGTCTACGGCGACGGCACCCAGACGCGGAGCTTCTGCTACGTGGACGACGAGATCGAGGGGTTGTACCGGCTCTTCATGAAAGGCGATCACCTGCCGACGAACATCGGGAATCCAGGCGAGTTCACGATGCGCGAGCTCGCCGACATCGTCGTCGAGCTCACGGGAACGAAATCGACGATCGTCACGCGTCCCCTGCCGGCCGACGATCCCAAGCAAAGGCAGCCGGACATCACGAAGGCGAAGCGCGAGCTGGGCTGGGAGCCGCGCATCGCGCTGCGTGACGGTCTGACGCGGACGATCGAGTACTTCAAACCCCTCATCGGATCGCCGCGAATGAAAGCGCGCGCGCAGAAGCTCGTTGGATAGCGCCGCCGATCTCGTCACGCGGGCCCGCGAGCGCTTCTCGGTCCGCGACTATCACGGCGCGGTGCTGCTCCTTCGCGAGGCGATCGTCGAGGGCGTTGGCTACGCCGATGCGCACAACCTGCTCGGTCTCTCGCTGGCGCTGATCGGGCGTCAGGAAGAGGCGCTCGGCTCCTTCGACGCCGCGCTGCGGCTCAATCCGCGGTACGTCGAGGCGCACCTGAACCGCGCCGTCCTGCTCAACGACCTCGGCCGGAGCGACGAAGCGCGAGCGGCGTTCGAGACGGCGGAGCACCTCGGCCGCCCCGACGACACGGGCTTCCCGGTCATGGTCGCGAACCGGCTCGCGAATGCGCACGCCTCGCTGGCGATGGAGTATCGGGCCGCGGGTGCGCTCGACGAGGCAATCGCTCAGTATCACCGTGCGCTCGAGCTCCGGCCCGGCTATGCCGACATCCGCCTCGCGCTGGCGCGGGCACTGGTCGAGCGTGGCCGGCACCCGGAAGCCGGCCGGGAGCTCGACGAGGTGCTGCGGATCAGGCCTGAATGGCTCGACGCGATGCTCCTTCGCGGGCTGGCGGCTTATCTTGATGGGGACTTCGGCGTGGCCGACCGGATATGGACGGCGGCCGCCGATCGTCATCCCGAGGAGCCCCGGATCGAGATCTACCGCGCGATGCTCGCCCGGCGGCTCGGAGAGGGCCGCTGAGTGAACCGCGCTCCTCGTCGCGGGTAAGAAACTCGTCCATGCCCCCCTTGAACCGAACTCGTCTCTTCGTCCTCGCCGTCCTCGCGGCGGCGCCCATCGTCGGGTGCCGCGTCAAGCCATTCACGCCGAGGGACTTCACCTCGCACGAGTCACTCTTCGTCGCATCGAAGAAGCGGCTCGACGCGAAGAAATGGGACGACGCGATCGCCGGCTTCGAGCAGCTCACGCTCGACCTGCCCGCGCGCGACACGCTGCTGCCGCTGGCGCACTACTACCTCGGCCTCGCCCACGAGAAGAAGGGGGAGCACATCCTCGCGGCGCAGAGCTTCACGCGCCTCATGGAGTCGTTCCCCGAGGACACGCTCTCGGACGACGCGCTGCTCGCGGCAGGAAGCGCGTACCGGAAGCTCTGGCGGAAGAGCTACCTCGATTCCCAGTACGGCGAGGCGGCGCTCAACACCTACTCGACGCTGCTCGCGCTCTACCCGAACTCGCCGCTGCGCGCGGCGGCGCAGCGCAACGTCGACCAGCTCACCGACCAGTTCGCGAAGAAGGATTACGACGCCGGGCTGCACTACTTCCGGCGGAAGGCGTACGACTCGGCGATCCTCTACTTCAAGGACGTCGTCCGCAAGTTCCCGCAGAGCGATTACGCCCGGCGCTCGCAGCTGCGGATGGTGCAGTCCTTCGACGCGATCCGCTATCGCGAGGACAAGGAGGAGATCTGCGCCACGCTGCGCGAGCGCTATCCCTCCGACAGCGAGGTTCGCGACCGCTGCGGAAAAGCGCCGCAGCCGCCGCCCGCCACACCCGCGGCGGCGCCCACGCCCTGAGGGCGTGCGGCTCGGCATCCTCGGGGGCACGTTCGATCCGCCGCATCTCGGGCATCTGCTCGCGGCGATCGACGCGGCCGAGCGGCTCTCGCTCGACCGGCTCGTCCTCGTTCCGGCGGCGCAGCAGCCGCTGAAGATCGGAGCCGTCCGCGCCAGCGCCGCCGACCGCCTCGCGATGACGCGCCTGCTCGTGGAGGGCGACGCGCGCTTCGAGGTGGATCCGATGGAAATCGAGCGGGCTGGGTTATCTTACACGGTTGATACGCTGGCGGCCTTTGCCGCCCGCTATCCGTCCGCCGAACGCTTCTTCCTCGTGGGGGAGGACGTGATGCGGACGTTTGAACAATGGCGCGAACCGGCGAACGTGCTCGCCCTCGCCACCCTGGTCGTGATGACACGCGACGGTGGTGACGGCAGGCGCCTCCCGGGCGGCGCGATGCGCGTTCCGACGCGGCGGGTCGACATCTCCTCCACGGAGATCAGGGTCCGGGCCGCCGAGGGACGGTCGCTTCGCGGTTTCGTGCCGGAGCAGGTCGCGGCGTACATCGCAGCGCACCGGCTCTATCGAGAGGGGACAGCATGCTGAAGAGTCTCATCACGGCTGTGATCGGAACGCGCCACGAACGTGAGCGCAAGCGCGTCCAGCCGATAGTGGACGAGATCAACGCGGAGTATCAACGCCTCCAGGGTGTGTCGGAGGCGGAGCTCCGCGCGCAGACCGAGAAGTTCCGCGGCATCATCCGCGAGCGCACGGCGGAGCTCGAGGCGCGCATCGCCGAGCTGCGCGAGGCGAAGCGGACCGCGACCGATCCCGCGGAGCGCGAGCGGCTCGACAACGAGCTCTCCGGCGCGGACGGACAGGGGGGAGTCGAGCAGGAGCTGCGCGAGACGACCGCCGAGGTGCTGGACGAGATCCTACCCGAGGCCTTCGCGACCGTTCGCGAGGCGGCGCGGCGACTCGTCGGCACGGCCGTGATGGTGACCGGCCACGAGCTGAAGTGGGAGATGGTGCACTACGACGTCCAGCTCATGGGCGGCATCCAGCTCCATCTCGGCAAGATCGCGGAGATGGCGACGGGCGAAGGCAAGACGCTCGTCGCGACGCTCCCGCTCTACCTGAATGCGCTTCCCGGCAAGGGCGCGCACCTCGTGACCGTCAACTCCTACCTCGCCCGCCGCGACTCGCAGTGGATGGGGCACCTGTACGGCTACCTCGGCCTCAGCGTCGGCTGCATCGACGACACCGAGCCGGGAACTCCCGAGCGTCGCAACGCCTATCTCTGCGACATCACGTACGGGACGAACAACGAGTTCGGCTTCGACTACCTGCGCGACAACATGGTGACGTCGCTCGCGCAGCGGGTGCAGCGCAGCCACGTCTACGCCATGGTCGACGAGGTCGACTCGGTGCTCATCGACGAGGCGCGGACGCCGCTCATCATCTCGGGCCCGGTCGGGAGCGAGAGCGACGCGCAGTACCGCGAGCACAACGCGGCGGTCGGCCGGCTCGTGCGCAAGCAGACGGAGCTCGTCAACCGCCTCGTCGCCGACGGTGAGCGCGCGCTCGCGGAGGGCAAGCAGGACGCGGCGGCGCTCGCGCTCTACAAGGCGCGGTTAGGCTCGCCGAAGAACAACCGCCTGCTGAAGGTGCTCCAGGAGCCGGGGGTGAAGACCCTCGTGCAGAAGATGGAGCTGGCGCACATCGCCGACCGCAAGCTCCCGTCGGGGAAGCAGGAGCTCTCGAACCTCGAGGACGACCTGCTCTTCGTGCTCGACGAGCGCGGACACAGCGTCCACCTCACCGACCGCGGCGTGGACTTCATGTCCCCCGACGACCACGAGGCGTTCGTCCTTCCCGACATCTCGGACGCCGTGGCGCGCCTCGAGCGCGACCACTCGATCGCGGCCGCGGATCGCCTGCAGCGGAAGCGCGACCTCGAGATCGACTACGCGATGAAGAGCGAGAAGCTCAACATCGTGCACCAGCTCCTGCGCGCGCACGCGCTGTACGAGAAGGACGTGAACTACGTCGTGCAGGAAGGACAGGTCCTGATCGTCGACGAGTTCACGGGCCGCACGATGCCGGGCCGCCGCTGGTCGGAAGGCCTGCACCAGGCCGTCGAGGCGAAGGAAGGAGTTCAGGTGAAGGGCGAGACGCAGACGCTCGCCACGATCACGATCCAGAACTACTTCCGCATGTACGAGAAGCTCGCCGGCATGACGGGCACCGCGGAGACGGAAGAGTCGGAGTTCTTCCAGATCTACAAGCTCGAGGTCGCGGTCATCCCGACGAACCGGCCGATGATCCGCGACGACCGTCACGATCTCGTCTTCAAGACGCGGCGCGAGAAGTACAACGCGATCATCGAGGAGGCGAAGCGGCTCAACGAGCACGGCTTCCCGGTCCTCATCGGTACCGTGAGCGTCGAGGTCTCGGAGACGCTCGACCGCCTCTTCAAGCGCGAGGGGCTGAAGGCGAACGTCCTCAACGCGAAGTACCACCAGCGCGAGGCGGAGATCGTCGCCGAGGCGGGCCAGCGCCGCGCGATCACGATCGCGACGAACATGGCCGGCCGCGGCACCGACATCAAGCTCGGCGAGGGCGTGCGCGAGGCGCGTCCCTCGGTCGTGAAGGATGCCGACGGCAAGGACGTGAAGGTCGACGAGATCGGCGGCCTCCACATCATCGGCTCCGAGCGGCACGAGTCGCGGCGCATCGACCGCCAGCTGCGCGGCCGCGCCGGCCGTCAGGGCGATCCGGGAGCGTCGCAGTTCTTCCTCTCCCTCGAGGACGACCTGATGCGCCTCTTCGGTTCGGAGCGCATCGCCCGTCTGATGGACCGGATGGGGGCGCAGGACGGCGACGTCCTCACCCACCCGCTCATCACACGCTCGATCGAGCAGGCGCAGAAGCGCGTTGAGCTGCAGAACTTCCAGCAGCGCAAGCGGCTGCTGGAGTACGACGACGTGATGAACCAGCAGCGCGAGGTGATCTACTCGCTGCGGAGCTTCGCGCTCGACGGGGGCGAGGAGCTCAAGGGCGAGGCGCAGGGAATGTTCGACAAGGCCCTGACCAGGCGCGCGCAGGACGCCGTCGCCACCGGCGGCGACTCGGAGGACTGGGACGTCGACCTCCTCCGGCAGGACCTGCTCATGCACTACATGATGACGGTGCCGGAGCTCGACGCCGAGCATCCGCCGCGCGACCTCGCGGCGGTGACGGCGGCCGTCACCGAGGCCGGGCGTCGCGCGTTCGCCGACAAGATCGCGAGTCTCGGTGACCTCGCGTCGTCGAACGGAGGAAACGTCGCCGACGAGTTCCTGCGCTTCGTGATGCTCAGCGTGCTCGACGAGAAGTGGAAGGACCACCTCCACGACCTCGACCAGCTGCGCAACGCGATCGGCTACCGTTCGTGGGGACAGAAGGACCCGCTCGTCGAGTACAAGCAGGAGGCGTACTCGATGTTCGTGGACCTGATGAACGACATCTATCACACCTTCACCGAGCGCTTCCTGCGGATGCAGATCGTCTTCCAGGAAGCGCCGCCGCCGATGCCGGTCGTGGAAGTGCCGCGGCCGCGCCGCCGCTACGACGCGATGGGGATCCTTCGCGACGTGGACGAGGAGGAGGGGGGCGGCGGGAACACGGTGCTCGACGTTGCGCCGCCCGAGCCGCCGGCGAGCGAGCCGCAGGTGCGGCGCGATCCGCTCATCGTCGGCGGTGGCCGCGCCCGCTCGCTGAGCGATCTCGAGAACGCCGCCGTGCCCGGCCTGCCTAACGGGCAGGGGGCGACGGACTGGTCTTCGGTCGGCCGCAACGATCCCTGCCCGTGCGGCTCGGGGCGGAAGTTCAAGAAGTGCCACGGAGCCAACGCCTGACACCGCGGGCACCACTTCGATGGCGGGCCGCCCCTCGAGGCGGCGCATTCTGGGGAGCTCGAGCCGGTCACCGTGACCGGCGAAGGCTCCCCGGAATGTCTTCCGCCCCAGTGTCACAAACGTTATCCATTCGTGAGCTGCCCCGCGGCGAGCGCCCGCGGGAGCGCCTCAGGCACCTCGGAGCGCAGGCGCTGAGCGCCGCCGAGCTCCTCGCTCTCGTCATCGGCAGCGGGGGGCGCGGACGCTCCGCCCTTGGCGTGGCGCAGGAGGTGCTCGGGAGCGTCGGCGGGTCGCTGCGGCGCCTCGCCTCGCAGCCGGTGGCGGCGCTGACCGCCCACGCGGCGATCGGCGATGCGCGCGCGGTCGCGCTCCATGCCGCGCTCGAGCTGGGACGGCGGATGGCCGCCGAATCGAGGGACGAGGGCGCGCCGGTCCGGTCGCCCGCGGATGTGTACGCGGTCTTCGCGCCGCGACTGGAGGATCTGCCCGTGGAAGAGTTTCACGTCGCCGTGCTCGACGCGCAGCATCGTCTCGAACGCGACGTCACCATCACGCGCGGGATCCTCAACTCCTCGCTCGTCCATCCCCGCGAGGTCTTCCGCGAGGCGATCGCCGAGCGCGCGGCGGCGCTCATCCTCGTCCACAACCACCCGAGCGGCGATCCCACGCCCTCGGCCGACGACCGGCTCGTCACCGAGCAGCTCGTCGCCGCGGGGCGGCTGCTCGACATCCCCGTGCACGACCACGTCATCATCGGGCGCGGGCGCTATACGAGCTTCGCGCAGGCGGGCCTGCTGTGACGGCACCGGCGAAGTCGAACTCTGGGCGCAAGCTCGAGATCCCGGGCTGGGGGAACGGGGACGCCATCCCCGAACGGCTCGACCGCGACCTCCTCGTGCGCGCCTACCGCTTCAGCGAGCAGGCGCACAGCGGACAGACGCGGCGCTCGGGGGAGCCGTTCGTCTCGCACTGCGTCGAGGTCGCGAAGATCCTCGCCGACCTCCAGCTCGACACCGTCACGGTCGCGAGTGGCCTGATTCACGACGTCGTCGAGGACACCGACGTCACCGTCGCCGACGTCGAGCGCGAGTTCGGCCGCGAGATCGCCGGGATCGTCGACGGGCTGACGAAGATCGCCAACCTCCCCTTCGGGTCGTCGCAGGAGCGGCAGGTCGAGAACTACCGCAAGCTGCTGCTGTCGATCGCGAAGGACGCGCGCGTCATCATCATCAAGCTCGCCGACCGCCTCCACAACATGCGGACGCTCGAGCACCTCGCCGCGGACAAGCGCTCGCGCATCGCCCTCGAGACGCGCGACCTCTACGCGCCGCTCGCGCACCGCTTCGGCATGGCGCGCGTCCGCTGGGAGCTCGAGGACCTCTCCTTCAAGCACATCGAGTCCGACGAGTACAAGGCGCTGGCGAAGAAGGTCGCGCAGAAGCGCGGCGAGCGCGAGGAGCTCATCGCGTTGCTCCGCGATCCTCTCCAGCGCGAGATGGAGCGGGCCGGCATCCGGAACGTCGAGGTGACGGGACGCCCGAAGCACCTCTGGTCGATCTACAAGAAGATGAAGCAGCGCGAGAAGCCGTACGAGGAGATCTACGATCTCCTCGCGATCCGCGTG
>DATAIS010000435.1:0-2227 GCA_036262535.1 Gemmatimonadaceae bacterium
GCGATGCTCACCTGCGCGAGACCGATCTCCTCCGCGTAGTTCGCGCGGGCGTACCGCTCGAGCGGGGCGAAGTCCTCGGTGAGCGCCTGGTTGCCCGTCGTGCCGTAGCTGAAGCGCAGCTTGAGCCCCGTGCCACCCAGCATGGATTGGATCACGGGCTCCTCGCTGACCGTCCAGCCGAACGAGGCGGCCGGGAAGATACCCCAGCGGTTGTTCTCGCCGAAGCGCGACGACCCGTCGGCGCGAAGGCTCGCCATCAGCTGGTAGCGATCGAGGAACGAGTAGTTCGCGCGGCCGAAGAACGAGGCGAGGTTGTTACCCGTCCAGCCACCGTCGTAGCTCGTAACCTTGGTGGCGGCTCCCGGGTACCGGAAGCCTTCGCTCGCGAAACCCTCGCCGCGGATGTAGTCGTTCTCCGAGCCGTTCCACTCGAGGCTCGAACCGAGCGTGATCGACGCCGTCTGGTTCTCGAAGGCGCGCAGGTTGTACGTACCCCAGAGTTCCGTCAGGTACCGGTTCGCGTTCGTCTGCGCCTGCGTGGAGACGCCATTCGCCGTGAAGGCGTAGGAGTCCTCGACGCTCGGCGAATCCCAGCGCAGGTCGCGCAGGTTCATCAGGTCGGCGCCGAGCCGGCCCGTCAGCGTGAAGTCTGGGGTGAAGTTGTAGTTCGCCTCGATGTTGCCGAAGGTGCGGATCGTGCGCGTCTCGATCGAGTTGTACTGCGCGATCGCCATCGGGTTGATGTACTCCAGATAGTCGAACGCGGTGTACGTACCGTCCGGACGGCGCACCGGGGCGTTGGGCGCGAGCGCAATCGCGTTGGCGCCGATGCCTTCGATGGTGTTGTCGTTCTCGATGCGCTGGTGCGACTCGCGCGACACGCCGAGCGAGCTGCTGACACGGAGCTTGTTGCTCGCGTTGAAGTCGAGGTTCATGCGGCCCGCCGCGCGGCGATAGCCCGAGGCGAGGATGACGCCCGTCTGGTCGAAGATCGAACCGGAGAGGTAGTACTGGATCTTCTCCGAGCCGCCGTCGAGGCCGAGCGTCGCGTTGGCTACCGGCGCGCGGCGCATCACGAGGTCCTGCCAGTCGGTGCTCCGCGTGACGGTGTCCGGGTTGCCGTAATAGTTGAGGCCGAAGCCGTCGTTCGAGCGCGCCTCGTTGCGGTAGGTCAGGTACTCCTTGGCGTCGAGCAGGTCCCAGCGCGAGTTCTTCGGGACATCCTGCGTGCCCGTGTACGCGTCGATGTTGATGCGCGAGACGCCGGCGCGTCCGCGCTTGGTCGTGATCATCACGACGCCGTTCGAGGCTCGCGAGCCGTAGATCGCTGCCGCCGCGGCGTCCTTGAGCACGGTGATCGATTCGATTTCGTCCGGGTTAAGGCCGCTCACGCCCGTAACGTCCTGGCCGCCGACATCGAGCTGCGAGTAGTCCTCACGGATGATCGGCACGCCGTCCACAACCCACAGCGGCTGGTTGCTCGCGGTGAGCGAGGCCGAGCCGCGGATGCGGACGGTGATGCCGACACCGGGATTGCCGGCGTTCTGCGTCACCTGGACGCCGGCGGCGCGGCCCTGGAGCGCGGCGTCGACGCCGGCGAGCGGCGTGCCCTGCACCTGCTCCGGCTCGACCGTCGTGACCGAGTTCGTGACCGATGCGCGCGTGTCCGTGCCGTAGCCGATCGACACGACCTCGGAGAGGACGCGCGCGACTTCGGCGACGAGGAAGTTCGCTTCCGCGGTCTCACCGTCGCCCACCGTGACGGTGCGCGTCGTCGGGCGATAGCCAATGCGCTGCGCGCGCACCTGGAAGGTTCCCGCGTCCACGCCGCGGATTGTGTAGCGGCCGGCCTCGTCGGTCACGCCGCCGCGCGTGGTGCCCACGAGGACCACCTGCACCATGGAGATCGGCCGTCCCGACGTGGAGTCGCTGACGGTGCCGGTGACCGTAGCCGTCGCCTGGGCACGCGCCGCGAGCGGCGCGAACAGCGCGAGGGCCGCCAACACGAGCGTAGTGCGCCAACCTGAATAGGTTCGTCTCATCGACCTGCCTCCTAACGGTGTGGACGAGTGCATCACGCCAGTGACCGGGGAGCGCAGTCGGGGGGCGCGATGCGGAGACGCTGGCGGCGCGCAGATGGCGCAGGCTGCCAGCGAGGAGAAAACATTGAAGTGCGCGAGAGGGAGCGCAAGGGCAATGGCGGCGCGGCGTTGCGAGCGTGCGCGGG
>DATAIS010000436.1:0-1546 GCA_036262535.1 Gemmatimonadaceae bacterium
GCGAGAAAGAAGACCAGCAGGTTGATGCCGAAGTCGCGCAGCAGCATGAAGGCCGCGGCACGCCCCGGTGCCAGCTTGGGCAGGAGGAAGATCACCAGACCGACGATCAGTCCCCACACGAGCTGGTCGTTGAACCGGAACTCGCGCAGCGCCACGAGCGGGGGGCCGAGGCGCACGCGCGAGAAGCGGTGATACATCGCCCACGCGAGCGCGAGCGCGGCGATGGACTGCAGCGCGAGCAGGGCGGGGAAGGCGGTCCGTCCGGCCAGCGACACGCGCCCTAGCGCCTCGGAGACGCCCTCGATCGGCGAGACCGGGCCCGCATACTGCGCGGTCATGCGCGCCCAGAGCTGCGGCTGCTCCTCCGCGAGCTGGCGGAGGGTGCCGATCGCGTCGTCGTTGCGCTGCTCGAGCTGCGCGGCGACGACGCGCTCGATGCGCGACGGCGAAGTGCGCAGCGCCGTCGAGATCGCGAGCCCGGCGACGATCGCCATCCCCGTCGCCGACATGGCGCGACCGAAGAACGGACGGCGGGCGTCGATCAGCGAGAGGACGCCGAACGCTCCCGCGAGCACGATTGCCCAGGCGCGGAGAAGGGTACCGTACGCGCCCCATCGGGCCAGCGATCCGGAGAACAGGAGCGCGCTGGCGAGCAGCAGCGCGACCGCGGCGGAGAGGAAACGCCCTCCCGACCACCAGCCGAGCAGGGTGCAGATCGCGAGCGCGGGGACGAGCAGGACGATGCCGTCGCGCACCGGAAGCAGCGCGCCTCCCACCGGAATGGTGGGGACGAGCAGGAAGGCCGCGAGGGCGAGGAGGAGACGACTCCATCCCTGCTCCCGCGGCGCCGCCTGCGTCGTGGTCACGCCCTGCTCGCTCACGTCAGGCGTCTCAGCCCTGGTGTCCCTTGATGTAGGGCACGAGCGCGAGATAGCGCGCCCGCTTCACCGCGGTCGAGAGCTGGCGCTGGTGACGCGCGCAGACGCCGCTGAGGCGCGAGGGAAGGATCTTCCCCTGCTCGGTGATGAAGCGGCCGAGGGTGCGGTCGTCCTTGTAGTCCACGAAGCGCACGCGCGTCTCGCAGAATGGGCAGGTCTTGGTGGGTCTGCGAAGCATGGGTTACTCCTCCTCGTCGTCGTCTTCTTCGCGACGCGCGCGCTCGGCCAGCTCCTCGGCGGTCATCGGCGGGGCGCCGAGATCGTGCTCGTGGAGGGCGATGAGGTGGCGCAGCACGCTGTCGTCGAGCTTGATCGCGCGCTCGTACTCGGGGAGCGCCTTCGGCTCGGCGTCGAAACGGGCGACGACGTAGTAGCCGGTTTCCTTGTTGGCGATCTTGTACGCGAGCTGGCGGCGGCCCCACTGGTCGACCGTCATGTTCGCGGTCTGACCGAGCAGGCCGTGGAAGCGGCTCAGCTTGTCGTTGATGGCGGCGTCCTCGAGTGCGGAATCGAAGACGTACACCGCCTCGTACTGGCGGGTCATGGCAATCCTCCCTGTGGACAGAGTGGCCGCCCCCCGCGGGTTGCCGGCGCGGGAGGAGGGGAAA
>DATAIS010000437.1:0-1761 GCA_036262535.1 Gemmatimonadaceae bacterium
GTCGCCCAGAGCGCGCCGACGTCGCCCGCCGTCACGTTGTAGCGCGCGCGCCGCGCGTACTGGATGCCGAGCGGATAGCCGATGAGGGTGCTCGCGGCGAGCCCGAACGCCTCGCCGCGCGAGGGGTAGTCGGTGCCCCGCTCGTGCGCCGCCTGCGTCAGCAGGTACGCGGTGAGCGCGCTCGCGTCGGCGCCGAAGATCGCGCCGGCGACCTCGGAGTCCCGGAGGTTCCGCCCCATGCGCAGGCCGAGCATCGTCCCGCCGACGCCGCCGACGAAGGTCGCCGCGCCCTGGATGTTGGTGCTCGCCTTCGTGCCGTACGCGATGCCGAGCCCCGCCGCCGCGCCGTGGATGCCGGCGTGCGACGAGAGCACGTTCATCGGCCCGGTGATCGGCTGGTTGCGCGCGATCTGCGTCGCGGCGTAGAACGTCCCGCCGGCGCCGAGGACGTACGCCGCGATGCGCCCCGCGGTCTGGTCCGACAATGCGTACGCGAACGACGGCCCGTAAACCAGCAGCGCCATCCCCGCCTGGTTGTAGACGAAGGCGTCGCTGCGCACCGCCTGCGAGATGTTGCTCCGCACCTCGCCGAGGCCGGTGGTGATGCGCTCGATCTTCTGCTCCGTCGTCACCGCGAGCGTCGCGGTCCGCGCCCGCAGGTACTCGCGGTCCTGCCGCGTCAGCGCATAGCGCTCGGCGCTGCCATCGCGGCGCTCGACGACCAGGACGTAGCCGCTGTCCCCCGTCGAGTAGAGCCGCGCGCCGGAGAAGTCGCCGGTGACGCGCCACGCCGGCGGCGACAGCTGGAGCCGCGCCGCGATCGAGGGGGTGATGACGGTGACGCGGCCCGCGCTGTCGAATGCCTCGGGACGCTCGGTGGCCTGCGCGCCCGCGCTCCCCGCTCCCGCGGCGAACGCGAGGAGGAAGAGCGCGAGCGTGAGGATGAGACGCTTCATCGTGTCCTGTTCGCTTTCAGAATGTCATTCGCACGACTGAGAATGTACCGGACTGGCGCGACAGGGCGAAGGCTGCACCGAGAGGGTCCACGTCCACCGTGACGCGGCGCACGCTCGCGGACCGGTCGGAGCGGCGGCCGCGCGACGCCTCGCGGATCTCGCCGTCGCGTGGGGCGTCGATCATCCCCTCCGCCGCGGCGAATCCGAGCACGTAGCCGAGCGTCGTCAGGGCATAGCCGGTCCGCGGGCTCGGGTCGTTCGCCGACGCGATGCCGCCGAGCAGCGTCGCCCCCGCGCCAGCGCCGAGCGCCAGCAGCTTCGAGTCCGACGTCGAGTGGTCCCGGCGACGCGCGAGGAGCCGATCACCCAGCCACGCGCCGGCGAGCATCCCGCCGGTGATGCCGAGCGAGGCGCTCTCGTCGCTGTTGTGGCTGTCCACGAACGGGATCCCGGCGACCATCGCACCCAGAACGGCGCTCGTCGTGACGACGCCGACGTCCCCGGAGGTGACGTTGTACCTCGCACGCTGCGGGTACTTCGGCCCGAGCGCGAAGCCGGCGATCATCGAGCCCGCGGCGATCGCGATCGGACCGCGCATCTCTCTGTCGGTCTTGTCCGTCAGCATGCCAGTCCCGCCCATCACGCCGAATGCGGTCGCCGTCGCCAGCGCCGCGCCCAGCCCCGACGCGCTCGCCTCGGCGTCGGTCATCCTGCGTCCGAGTCCGAGCCCCAGCGCCGTTCCCCCGACGCTACCGAGCAGGATTCCACCAGCGTAGGCGGAGGCGTCGTCGGCGTCCGCCATGAA
>DATAIS010000438.1:0-9631 GCA_036262535.1 Gemmatimonadaceae bacterium
CGCGCCGTCGTCAACGGCTCGTTGACCGGCGTGAACCGGCGGAGCCACGGCCATCGCTGGGCGACCCGGCGGGCGAAAGCCGCGAGCCGGTGCGGAAATGCGGGATCGAGGAGGCTCGTGTCGCGCGGCCCGCTCCCGTGATGCATGAGACCCACGATCGGCTCGACGCCGAGCTCCCGCAGCCGCGTGAGGCGTTCGTCGGTCCACTCCCACGGACGTCCGTCGGGAACGCCCGCCTCGACGCGCTCCCAGAGCACGGGGAAGCGAATCGTGCGGATCCCCAGCGCGGCGATGCGATCGAGGTCGTCGCCGCGCGCGTAGTGACCCGTCAGCGCGAGCTGGTCATGGTAGCTGTCGCCGACGCGGTTGAGCGTACACTCCATCCCCGCCCACAGCTCGAGCGGCGCGGTAGCACGCGGCGGCGGCGCCATGCGCGGCGCCCCTCAGTCCCCGATCTCTTCGGCGCGCGCCAGCGTTCGCGTCCGCGCGCGCTCGGGGCGACCCGATTCGCGTTCGGCACGCACCGACGGGACGCGGTGGAGCGAGCTCTCGTCGCGGAGCGAGTCGCGAACGATCCGGTCCATCCGTGAGACGATCGACTCCCAGCTGCTCGCGCGCGCCTGCTCGAGGCCGCGCGCGACGAGCTCGCGATTCGGCTGCTCGAGGCTCGTGCGGCAGAAGGCGACGAACTCGTCGTGCGAGCGCGCGACCGCGACGACCGGCGTGAAGTTGTGCACGACGTCGCTCACCGCCGTCGAGACGATCGGCTTGCCGGCGGCCATGTACTCCAGCGTCTTCGTCGGGTTGATGTACTCCGTCGCCTCGTTGAGCGCGAACGGCATCAGGCAGACGTCGAAGCCCTTCACGTACGACGGGAGCTGCGCATATTGGCGCTGGCCCAGCCACCGGATGTTCTGCGCCTGCGGCAGCTCGGCGGGATCGACCTTCACCACCGGGCCGACCATCGCGATCGTCGCGTGGGGGAAGGAGGCCGCGAGGCGGCGGATCAGCTCGTAGTCGATGCGCTCATCGATGACGCCGAAGTAGCCGAGCGTCCTTCCCTCGCCCGCGAGCTCGGGAGCGAGCGGCAGATCGTCGGAGCGCGCCGAGGCGAAATGGTCGACGTCGACGCCGCAGCCGAAGAAGTGGACGTTGCGGTGATGCTTCGACTTCACCTCCCAGAGCCGGTGGCCCCCGGTGAAGACGACGTCCGCATTGGCGAGGAGATAGCGCTCGCGATCGGTGAGCTCGGCGGGCGCGAAGCGGAACTTCGAGAGCTCGTCCATGCAGTCGTAGACGACGCCGCGCTCGCCGAACGCGCCGATCATCGCCGGGGCCGGCATCGGCGTGTAGAACCACTGGATCGGCTGGTCGAAGAGACCGGCGAGCGCGCCATCGGCGCCGATCTGCTGTCGCACGAGCTCGCGCACCGCGGCGATCGACTGGTCGTACGAGCCACGCAGCTCCGCGGGCAGCGCCGGAAGTGCGCGGTGTACCTTCGGGAAGGGAAGCGAGACGTCCAGCCGCGGCGCGGCGATGTCGTCGAGGTAGACGGGCTCCTCGACGAAGAGAACGTGACCGCGCTGACTCAGCCGCGAGAGAATCTGCTGCGGACGCTGCCAGACGAAGTCCCAGCGCAGGTGGCTGTGGACGACGATGGGCATGTCCGTACCTTCCGCGGCCAGGCTGGCAGGCGGTCTCGGCATGATGCGTATTGTGCTGAGGTGGGACGCGCCGGGCGCAGCGTCGCGCGTCGGCGGATGATGGTGGGCAAAGCGCGTGCCCGACTGGTGCAGTGAGTCACACTGCCAAACGGCGGCGGCGCGCGACGTGAGACCACGCCGCGCGCCGCTTGATGCACGCAATCTGTCCGCTGCCGTACCAGTCGTCAGGCGCCGCTCAGCATCTCCGCCGCGCTGAACCGCTCGCTGCCGTCCAGCACCCCGCGCCACTGCCTAACGATCTCGCGGTAGCGCGTCCCCACCGGCCGGATCCGCCGCTCCAGGTCGTAGAGGCCGACCGCGTGGAGGTCGTTGCGCTCGATGCGGAGCGCGTGCTGCCAGTCGATCTGGTCGGTGAGCGAGTACCAGGTGAACCCCGTCACCGGGATCCCCGACGCGCGGAGGGCGATCACGTCCGCCCATTGCTTCTCGAGCCAGTCCACGGCGAGGTCGCTGACGCGATTGGTCTCACAGTGGAAGATCGGCACCTGGTAGCGCCGGTAGTACTGGGTCGCGAGGCGCTTGAAGCCCATCGCCCGGCGGCTCGTCGTCTGGCGTCCCGTGCTCGCGATGCGGTGCTCGCAGGTCGGGTAGTAGTCCACGCCCAGCCAGCGCTGCCCGACCGCGCGCTTCTCGCGGAAGAAGCTCAGGTCGTTCGAGGTCACCCCGTGGTCATGGAGGTAGCGCGCCATGCCCGGTGCGAGCTCGTGCCCCATCGTGAGGTCGAGCGAGAGCTGCTTGAGGCCGTTCCAGCGGTCCGCCTGGGGCTGCGCGCACTGCCCCGCGGCGTGGAAGTGCTCGATCGACTCGCCCTGGACGATGATCGCGTCGGGACGCTCGGCGAGGATCGCCTCGACCGCGAGCTCGTGCGCCATGCAGAGGTTCCGCATCGCGCGCACGAACGCCTCGTCGCTGGCGAGGCACTCGTTCCACCACCCCCGCAGCGCCGAGAAGCTCGCGGCGACGAAGATCTCGTTGACCGGCGTGTAGTGCCGCACCCACGGATAGCGCTTCGCGAAGGCGCGCGCGTAGTCCGCGAAGAGCACGGGAAAGGCCGGGTCCTGGAACCCGCCGAGCCACGAGGGGACCCCGAAGTGGCAGAGGTCCGCGATGACGGTGATGCCGAGCTCGCGCAGCCGCTGCATCGGCGCGTCGGCG
Organism: Gemmatimonadaceae bacterium; assembly: GCA_036262535.1. Classification (GTDB taxonomy): domain Bacteria; phylum Gemmatimonadota; class Gemmatimonadetes; order Gemmatimonadales; family Gemmatimonadaceae; genus JABFXC01. Next base: position 2,880 of record DATAIS010000438.1, read on the forward strand.
ATCTCCCAATCGTAATGATCGGGAGCGGTGTGGATCCGATAGTAGGGAGGACCGTAGCGGAGCGCGTTCAACCCGCTCTCGCGGACGAGCGCGAAGTCATCCTCCCAGCGCGCATAGTGACCGCACTTGTCCATCTGATCGATGCGCGCACCGCCGGCGATGGTCGGATAGCTGTTCTCGATCCCGGTGGCGAAGAGAAACGGGGACGGCGACATCATGGGGGGCTCTTCGGTCGCGCGCGGCAGATGTCACCGCGCGCATCGCGCTGTGCGACGCTTGAGGACGAGCGAGCGCATCTCTGCGCCACGGAACCTGAATGGCTCGTGGCGGCTCGCTCATTCACCTCCTTATACAGCGGATCGTGCGGAAGTTTGGCGGGCTCGGCGTTGCCGGCTCAGCTCTCGATTCGCGCCCCTGGCGCCGCGGACGACAGCCAGAGGCGCGGCTGGAGCCCGTGCTCGCGCTCGTAGTCGCGGGCGATCGCGGGTCCCGCGCGCTCCAGCTCCGCGGCGTCGCCGACGACGATGATGCACCCGCCCCAGCCCGCCCCCGTCAGGCGCGCACCGCGCACCCCCGGTTCCACCAGCGCGCGGGCGACCAGCCAGTCGAGGTTCGGGTGCGAGCACTCATAGAGGTCGCGCAGCGATTCGTGCGAGCCGACGAGAAGCTCGCGCGTGAGCGGACGCCCCTCGGCGAGAAGCGCGACCGCCTCCCGCACGCGGCGCGTCTCGAGCACGACGTGCAGCGCGCGCCGATCCAGCGGCTCCGGGAGCCGTGCCCCGGCGAGCTGCCGGGGCTCCGCCTTCGCGAGCGACCGCAACTCCGGCCAGCGCTGCTGCAGCAGCGCGAGCGCCTCGACGCACTCGCGCTGCCGTGTGTTGAACTCCGAGTGGCGGAGGGAGCGGCGAACGCCGGAATCGATGATCAGCACCGCATCCGCGAAGGGCGCATCCTCGGTTCGCGTCGTCTCGCAGTCGAGGTGCAGCGCATGCCGCTCGCGCGCGAGCGCGGACGCGAACTGGTCCATGATCCCGCAATTCACGCCGACGAAGCCCGTCTCGGCGCGCCACGCGGTCATCGCCGCGTCGCGCCGGTCGATGCTGCCGCCGAGCGCGCGCGCAACGGCGAGCGCGGTCGCGACTTCCAGCGCCGCGGAAGAGCTGAGCCCCGCGCCGGTCGGCACGTCGCTCGCCACCGCGAGGTCGAGCGAAACCTGCGCGGCTCCGGCGCGCTCGAAGAGCGGCGCCGCGACGCCGACGACATAGTCCCACCACTCGCCGCTCCGCGCCGGCGCGCGCAGGGACGCGCTGCCCGCGCTGCCCTCGCTCGCCGAGACCGCGCGCAGCGTCGCCCCAGCACCTTCGCGCACACCGGCGGCGACCCAGGTGCGCCGCGAGATCGCGATCGGCAGCACCTCGCCGCCGTTGTAGTCCGTGTGCTCGCCGATGAGGTTGACCCGCCCCGGAGCCGATGCCACGACGTCCGGCGCGCGGCCGAAACGATCGTGAAAGAGCTCGGCCGCGTTCACGGCGGCGTCACGCCGCGCCGGAAGGAGAAGTCCACGAACGTCTGCCGCTCGACCCGGCGGACCTGTCGGCCGTTGGTCGCCTTGCCGCGCCTTACGGCGACCACGGTGTCGAGGACGACGATCGGCGGCCGGGTGTCGCGGTAGACCGTCGTCACGTCGAGCGCGTCGAGGTCCTGCGCGACGCGTGCCGCCTGGGTCAGCGACACGACGAGCCGCCGCACGATGTAGTCATGCTCGGCGTCGAGATAGACCGACCCCTCGATGTCCGGAACGTCGAGATCCATCGTCGGCCGGAAGTCGACGCGCACGAGCGGCCGTCCGAACGCCTTCGACACGCCGGCGTAGTCGAAACAGTGATTGGCGACGAACGCGGAGTCGGCGAGCTGCGCGAGGGCAGGGATGTTCATCTGTCGCTCGCTCCGGCCGCCGATGACGACGTTGGTGACGACACTCCCCGGCGCGTACGACCACTCCGAGGCGCTCGACATCGTCAGCGTGTCGCTCTTCTGGCGGGTCGCCGCATAGAGTCCCGGCTCCTCGAAGGTGCGCACGGTGCGATAGACGAACGGATACCGCGTCGCGACGAGCCGGTAGCGTCGCGCATTCTCGCGCAGCTGCTCGAAGATCGCCGCGACCTCGGGCGACGTCGCCGGATCGGGTGCGCCGCCGCTGCGGCAACGACGTCCCGTGACGCGGATGGTCGCGAGCACGATCCGCAGGGGCTCCATGCGCACCGACAATGGCGGCATGTGCGGCGTGACGGTGATCAGCGTGTCCAGCGGATGGAAGCCGATGCGGCGTGCGCGCAGCCGCGCGCTGCCGGTCACGACCCGTCCGAAGTCGAACGCGCCCGTGGAATCGGTGAAGCGTTCGCGCCCGCCCGGCTCCACCGAGACGATCGCGTACGCAAGCCCCCCCGTCCCCTCGCCGACGACGGTACCGCGCACGATGGCGGTCGGTTGCTGCGCCGAGGCCGCGCCGCCGACGAGAAGCATGAGCGCAACAGTGTGCTTATTCATGCTCGCTCCCGAGACGATCGCCGACCGCGATGCCACGCCCCCGCGCGAGTGCGACCGGCGTCATGCGCGTCTTGCCCGCGGGCTGGACCTGCGCCACCCGGACAGCGCCCGCTTCGGTGGCGACGACCATCCCATCGGCGTCGATGTCGACGATCGTGCCAGGCTCGGCGCCGGTGGTGGGAAGGATGCGCACGCCGAAGAGCTTGAGTGGCGCGCCGCGGTGCGTCGTGAAGGCGCCGGGCCTCGGATCGTAGGCGCGGATCGCGCGCGAGATCGCGATCGCGCCGCGCGACCAGTCGATGCGCGCGGATTCGCGCTCGATCTTCGGCGCATACGTGGCGAGCGAGTCGTCCTGCGGCTCCTCGCGCGACCTGCCGAGCGCGACGAGCGTCATCGCTTCCACGAGCGCGAGCGCGCCGAGCTCGGAAAGCCGGAGCTGGAGCTCGCCATAGGTCTCGTCGTCGGGAACCGGTGTCCGCACCTGGAGCACGATCGGGCCCGCGTCGAGCGCCGGGACCATGCGCATGATCGTCACGCCGGTCTCCGTCAGCCCCTCGAGGATCGCGCCCTGGATCGGCGCCGCGCCGCGCAGCGCGGGGAGCAGCGAGGCGTGCACGTTGAAGCTGCCTGACGTTGGAAGGTCGAGCACCGCCTTCGGGATGATGTGCCCGTAGGCGACGACGACGCTCGCGTCGGGCTCCAGCTCCCGGAGGCGGGCCTCGAACTCGACGCCGCGCGGCTTCTCCGGCTGGAGCACGGGGATCCCCTCGTCGAGCGCGAGGCGCTTCACCGGCGGCGCTTCCAGCTTGGACCGCGAGCGGCCGACCGGCTTGTCGGGCTGCGTCACCACACCGACGACGTCGAAGCCCTCGCCGAGCAGCGCGCGCAACGGGGGCGTCGCGAACTCCGGCGTCCCCCAGTACACGAGGCGCAGGCTAGAGCTCATCGTCGCGCTCGTGATGCGCCGCGATCTCCTCCGCCGACAATGTCCGGATGTGCCCCGGGTACTTGCCCTTCAGGGTTGCCCACTTCGCCATCGCCGCCTTGCGACGGAGCACGCCGAGGTGGTCGACGAAGAGCCGCCCGTCGAGGTGATCGATCTCGTGCTGGAGGCAGCGCGCGAGCAGCCCGTCGGCCGAAAGCTCGAACGGCTTCCCGTCGCGGTCGAGCGCGCGGACGACGACGCGCAGCGGCCGGCTCACGTCGCCGTAGACGTCGGGGATCGAGAGGCACCCTTCCTCGCCGCGCTCCTCGTCCTCCGAGCGCTCGACGATCTCCGGGTTGACGATCGCGAAGGGCGCGTCCCCCTCGACGTCCACGACCGCGATCCGCGCGTCGCTCCCGACCTGCGGCGCGGCGAGGCCGATGCCGCGCGCAGCGTACATCGTCTCGACCATGTCGTCGATCAGCTTCCGGTGCTCGTCGGTCACCGACGCGAGTGGCTTCGTCGGCTGGCGGAGGATCGGCGACCCGAGGACGTGGATGCGGAGGACGCTCACTGGCCCGTCAGGTCGCGGCCGTCGGCTGCTGGGCGGCCACGACGCGCGCGATGCTCCGCCGCTCGACGACGAGGCGCGTCTCGCCGCTCTTCAGCGTGATGCGGTCGTCCATCGAGCGCACCGGCTGGCCGTCCTTCGTCCCTTCCTTGATGTGCACCACCTCGCCGATCACTCCGCCCGTCGTCACCACCTCGTCGCCGCGCTTCAGCTCAGTGACACGCTTCTCGTGCTCCTTTCGCTGCCGCTGCTGCGGCACGATGAACACCATCCAGAAGACGAGGAAGAGAACGCCGTAGATGAAGAGCGTCTGCAGCCCCTGGTTCCCGGCCGAAGGGGCCATGAGGGTCAGGGCGAGCGGGGGAAGCACGAGTGCCGTCATGGCGTGGTGGTCGTGGAGGAGGATGACGCGGGGCCGGAGCGGTAGCGCTCGAGCCACTCACGACTCCAGCGATCGAAGCTGCCGTCGCGGATCGCCGCGCGCGCGTCGCGCATCAGCGTGACGAGGAAATGTACATTGTGCAGCGAGAGGAGTCGAAGCCCGAGGATCTCGTCGCTGGTGACGAGATGCCGCAGGTACGCTCGCGAGAAGCGGCTGCAGAGCGGGCACCCACAGTTCGGGTCGAGCGGTGCCGCGTCGGTGCGGAGCTCGGCGCGCTTCACGTTGACGCGGCCGAGGCTCGTGAAGGCGGCGCCGGTGCGGCCCATGCGCGTCGGCGCGACGCAGTCGAAGAGGTCCACGCCGCGGCGCACCCCCTCGATGAGGTCCTCCGGAAAGCCGACGCCCATGAGGTAGCGGGGGCGCTCGCGTGGCAGCGACCCGTCCATCACCTCGAGGATCCGGTACATGTCCGGTTTCGGCTCGCCCACCGAGAGTCCGCCGATGCCGTAGCCGACGAACTCGCCCACGGCCTGCGCGCGTTCGGCCGCCTCACGGCGAAGCGAGTCGTGGATCCCGCCCTGCACGACCGGGAAGAGCGCCTGCTCACCGTAAGGCTTCCCCGCGGTATCCCCCGTCTCCTCGAGGCGCGCGAATTCGCCCCTGCAGCGCGCGAGCCAGCGGATGCTCCGCTCGCTCGCGTCGCGCGCCGACGCCTCGTCGCTCTGCCCGGGTATCACGTGATCGAACTGCATGATGACGTCGGCGCCGAGGTTGCGCTCGATGCGCATCACGAGCTCGGGGGTGAAGAAGCGGCTCGACCCGTCGAGGTGGCTCTTGAACTCGACACCTTCCTCGTCGACACGCCGGAGGTCGACGAGCGAGAAGACCTGGAAGCCTCCCGAGTCGGTGAGGATCGGCCCGTTCCACCCCATGAAGCGGTGCAGCCCGCCGAGCTGCCGCACCAGCTCGTCGCCGGGGCGAAGGTGGAGATGGTAGGCGTTGGCGAGGATCATCCCGGTGCGCATCGCGCGCAGGTCGTCGGGGTCGATCGCCTTCACGGTCGCGAGCGTCCCGACGGGCATGAACGCCGGTGTCTCGACGTCGCCGTGGGGAGTCGTGAAAACGCCGGCGCGTGCGGCGCCGGCGGTGCGTTCGATCGAGAAGCGGAAGGGCACGCGGGGCAGGGACTCGCCCCGCGGTGCGGGGCCGATCAGAGCTGTTGGATCGCCGCCTCTCCCGTCACGCCATAGGCGTCGCGGTGGCAGGTGTATCGGACGGCAACGTCGTAGCGCGGATTATACAGCTTCTGCGCCTGCTCGGGGTAGCGTGGCGGGAGCTGCGTCACGAGGTCGGCGAGCATCGCGTCGAAGTAGGCGTCCCCCGACGACTTCGTCACGCTCGCCTTGATCTCGTTGTCGAAGACGTCCTGCGTGACGCGGACCTTGACCATCCCGCTCGCCTGGCCGGTCTCCATGATCCGCTCGCACGAGCTTCTGATGAGCGTGTCCACCGAGACGCGCAGATCATCCTCGGTGATGAGTCCACTCACCGCGCTCTGTCGCGTGCGAACGACGCCGGGGAGGGTACACGCAGCGACGCTCGCGACGGCGAGCAGGACGATGGCCTGGCGCGCGCCCACGCGCCGGCGAGCAGCAACATTCGACATCCGACCCTCCCCCCGGTCCCCCGACCGGAATTCGTATCCGGATGCCGATATTGCAGAGCCCGGGCCACTGGCGCTAGAGGCCGGCAAGGCAGCTGCCAGCTGCCCGCTTCCAGCTGCCAGTTGGCTCGTTGCCGGGGCTGGCCGCTGGCCGCTGGCCGCTGGCCGCTGGCCGCTGGCAGCTGCTTCAGGTCGGCAGTTGGAGCGTGGTCACAGCGGTCCCATTCGCCGAGCACGAATACCCGACCGTGACTATGATCGGCTCGAGGTCGCGTCTCTGCTGCGACTGGGGGTCGAACTTGAGGCGGACTGCGAGGCCTCCCCACATCGTGTCCACCCGCTCGTCCCCGCTCGACCGGGTGAACTCCGCGCGCTGGGCGGTGCCCGAACGGTCGATGAGGAGGCGCATCCGCGCCTGCCCCGACGCCTGGCCGGAGCTCCCCATCAGCCGGGGGCACTCGACGCGGAGGAGCTGGTCCGACTCGTCCCGGAAATCGTCCTGGCTGATCCGGGGGTCCCCTTCGGTCGGGGTGAAGTAGCGCGTCGTGCTGGTGACGCAGGCAGCCAGCACGCCTGCGGCGATGAGGCTACAGAACCGCCATGGCATCGCCATACGAGTAGAACCGGTACCCCTCATCGATCGCCTCCTGATACGCCGTCATCA
>DATAIS010000439.1:0-3492 GCA_036262535.1 Gemmatimonadaceae bacterium
TACGCCGACTGCGAGAAGACGGCCCGCATCGTATCGCGGATGGCCGCCTCGTCGACGGGAATGCGGAGCTGCACTGTGTGGCGGAGGAGGGAGGGGGTGAGGGTGGGAAGCTAGCGCGGTCGTTCGGACGAGGGAATGCGCTGAACTGCGCGCCGCGGCCGTGCCGCGGCTGGTGCGGAGGTTCGGAGAGGAGCCGGTGCGTCAGTGCGCGGGTGCGAAGAGCAGCCGCGTCGCGATCGACCCCGGTGTTGCTCTCGCACCCCGAACCATACCCCGCTCTCACCGGGCGAGAGCGATCGGTAGAACCAGGTATCACGCTGGATGCGAAGAGGGTGCGGAGTGCTCTCGCACCCCGCACCCTCGCAACGGATCCTCTCGCACCTCCGCACCAGCAGGCCGCACGGCGGCCGCGCGCAGTAAGTACTCCGCACCAGCAGGCCGCATGGCGGCCGCGATCAGTCTACCGGATTCGGTACGACGTCGGCGGCGTCCCACCCGGGGGCGGCGACGGCGGACGCGGCGCCGCGGGGGCGGGCGTCGTCAGTCCGTCCGACATCATCTGCAGGTCGTAGCCCTCCTTCCGCACGCGCTGGTCGTAGTAGAGGACCATGATCGCGATGTTGATGAAGGGGTAGAGCAGCACCGCGACGACGACCATGAGGACCATCGCGACGACCGGCGAGTCGAGCAGCGCGCTGAAGAGCGCCGCGACCGTGAAGTTGAAGGCGTACTGGAGGACGTTGACGATGATCCAGCAGAGGAAGAGCACGCCGAAGATCCGCGCCGCCGAGCCCTTCGAGAGCGCGAAGGAGCGGTTCACGCTGTCCGACGCGCCCGCGTCCTCGAAGACGACGACGCTCGTCGTCGCGAAGGTGCGCAGCGCGACGTGGATGACGACCACGAACGCCGCGATGCCGGCGATGACCGCGATGACCGTCCCCACCATCTTGTACAGCGCGGTGACCGCGATCGCGGCGACGATACCGACGGCGCCGACGATCAGCGCGCGCAGGAGGTAGGCGCCGAGCAGCGGCATCGCCCGCGAGAAGGCCGCGCGGAGCGCGTTCGCTGGCGAGACCTCGCGGCCGAAGTAGGCGTCGCCGGCGGCGATCGTGACCGCACCGTCGACCACCGACACCCACACCAGCGCGAGGACGATCGCGACGAACAGGAGCGGGATCATCGTCATCGGCGCCGCGGCGAAGTTCGCCGCGGACATGCCGGCGACGGCGGCGCCACCCGCGACCACGACCACGATCAGCGGAACTGCCGCGGCGAGGCCGATGATCGCCATCTGGACGAAGCTCTTGCGGAGGATCGCGAAGGACGCGTCCACGATCTCGATCGCCGAACGGGGACGGAGCGCTGGAGCGTGCATGGTTAGGGTGCTCTAATGATGGGGGAAGGGCACACGAATCCGTCTCGAAACTGACTGCCGGAGGGTGCGTCCCGTCACCCGTTCGCCTGCCCGTTCGCGAGCATGGTGGCGAGGTCGAATCCCTCGCGCCTGACCCTGAGGTCGAAATACAGCAGCGTGGTGAGCGTCGCAAGGAAGGGCTGGAGCGCCGCCTGCGCCAAGCCCGAAAACAGCACCTGGAGCGGCGTGCTGAACAGCCCTTCGGCGAGGAGCGCGACGCCGAACATCGCGACGAGGTAGACGACCCACGCGGTGCCGAAGATGCCGACCACCCGCCCCGTGGAATTGGTGGTGAGGGTGCTCGAGCGCGTGAGGGCGGCGCCGACCTCGGCGTTTTCCATCATGATCACCGCCGGCGTCGCGAAGTAGCGGGCGGCGAGCAGGATGCCGGGGACGATGAAGAGGAGGAACCCGAGGATGACGAGCAGCCCGTAGGCGATGCTGCCGACGAAGAGCCGGCCGAAGCTGCGCAGCGCAGCGCGCAGGGCGTCGGCGACGGAGAGCGGCGTGCCCGAGACGCGCGTGCCGACGTAGGCGATGATCGCCCCCGACGCGAGCGTGTCGAGCAGTGCGCCGGCGAATGTGTGCAGATAGTCGAGCGCGTCGGGACCCGGGTCGATCGTCGCGAGGAGCTGCAGCACGACCGCGGGCAGCGACATCGCCGCGGCGAGGGTGAAGAGCGCGAGGAAGTGCCCGCGCACGACTTCCACGGCGGCGTCGATGATCTCGATCGCCGACCGCGGGCGAAGCGGGATCGCGCTGCCGCCGGTCACCTGGCGCGCGTCTTCTTCTTCCGCGCCGTCTTCACCGCGATCGATCTCGCCCTTTTCATGGTGCGCTTCGTGGTGCGCTTCGTGGTGCGCTTCGTGGCGCGCTTCGGGTCGCGTGCGCCCTGCTTCTTCGCCGTCGCGCGGCGCCGCTCGCGCGAGGCGTCCCTCGCCTCGTCGGTCTCGAGCAGCCGCCAGAGATACCACGCCGCCACCGAGCGATACGGCGCCCACTGCTCGGCGACCTTCGCCGCCTCGCGCGGCTTCGGCATCGCGCGCAGGCTGTACGCGTGCTGCAGCCCCTTCTGCAGTCCGAGATCGAGCTCGGCGAAGACGTCGAGTCGCCCGAGACGGAACTGCAGGAACATCTGCGCCGTCCAGCGCCCGATCCCCTTCACCCGCGTCAGCGCCTCGATCAGCGCCTCGTCCTCGAGCGCCTCGACGCTGCCTAACGGCAGCTGGTCGGCAGCGACCTGCGAAGCAAGGTCGCGGATATAGGCAGACTTCTGCTTCGAGAGGCCGACCCCGCGCAGCGTCTCGTCGGACGTCGCGAGCACTTCCTGCGGCGTCGGCTCGCGCCCGCCGTAGAGGCCGAGGAACCGCCCGAAGATCGTCTCCGCCGCCTTCCCCGAGAGCTGCTGATAGACGATCGCCCTCATCAGCGCCCCGAAGTGCGTCCCCTCCGCCCGCGGCTGCCACCTGAACGGCCCCACCAGATCGATCACCCGCGCCAGCTTCGGATCGACCTTCTTCAGGTGATTGATCGCGGCGCGATGTGCGTTGGTCGCCATGGCGGGAAGCTAACTCTCGGCCGCCCCGATCCACTACCGCCGGCCCGGTTTGACGCGGAGGCGCGGAGGTCCGCGGAGGGCGCGGAGCACTGCAACAGCAACGGCAACAGCAACAGCTGGGTGGGATGAAGCGGATCACACGGATGAACGGATCGCTCCCGGGCGGTGCTTCCCTCACAGCCGGCCGAAACGGCTTGGGGCAAGCGGGGAGAGATGGTCTCGCCCCGCTTGCCCACCGCACTTCAGCGTGATGCCGATCGGGGTGGAAGGAGACCGGTACGCCTCACAGGGCGATCCGCGTCATCCGTTGAATCCGGGTCATCCCAACCAGTTGTTGAAGGCACCTGACAACGCGACGGGGCTCGCCAGGTGAGACCAGATGCGCCAGCTGCTCCGCGGCCGTTCTCCGCGCCTCCGCGGCAGCCGGGCCGGTGCAACGGAGCCAGCCTAACGCGCCGCGAGGGCGGGGAGGACGTGCTCGCCGAAGGCTTCGATGTACTGGCGCTGGTTGCGGCCG
>DATAIS010000440.1:0-18824 GCA_036262535.1 Gemmatimonadaceae bacterium
GAGTAGTCGACGCGAATCCGGGATCCCGTCGGGATGACGAGGTGCGTCGGCGCCAGCTCGTCGAGGCGGGCGCGCTGCCGCCAGTCGAGTCGGGCCAGGAGCGCATCGCCGAGGTCGATGCGGGCGACGTCGGCGAGGGAACGGGCACCGCCGAGGCGAGGAAGGAGCCACTCCTCGAGGGAGGCGCCTAACGCGTCGGTGGAGACGTCGGGCCAGTCCGGCTCGATGGCGTGGAGGAACGCGAGGCGCTCGCGAAGGCGTCGAGCACTCTCGGACCACGGCAGCGCATCGGTGCCACGCCGCGCGATCACGTCGAGAAGGAGCCGCGCGGGGCGCTCCGGATCGGGGGCGCCGAGGCGCCGCTCGTCGAGGACGATGGCGCCGAGCGTCGTGCGTCGCAGCGCGCGAACGCTCTCGCTCGCCTCGTCCCACTCGACGACTTCCACCTCCTCGATCTGATCGGCGAAGAGCGCGCGCACACTGGCCTCATCGAGCGCCGCGGCAAGATGGATGCGCGATTCCTGCCGCCGCCCGTCGAGCTCCGCGACCGCGAGGTACTCCGAGCCCGTGAGCAGCTGCGCGCCCACGAGCGCCGCGCCGCCTCCACCGCGCATCAGATATCGCCCCTGCTCGCCGCCGCGCGCCCGTGCGACGCGGTCGGGGTAGGCGAGGGCGACGAGCTCACCGACCGTGCTCGCGCGCGCGGAGCGAGGGATACGCGGCAGCGCGCGGAGCCGCGCGGCGATGCGCCGCGCCTCGTCGCGGCGGGCCGCCAGCGCGTCGCGATCGACGCTGAGACCGGACGGCGCTGCGGCGCGCGCGTCGAGCACCATCTCGACACGCACCGCAAGGTCGGCCTCCTCGCCGGCGCGTCCGCGCGCGACGTCGCGATCGTTGAGCAGCGCGGCGACGGCCGCGGCACGCTCGACCGCGTCGGGCCCGGCCTCGAGCAGCATGTGGCCGAGCCGCGGATGCATCGGCAGGGTCGCGAGCGCGCGTCCGTGCGCGGTCAGCTTCCCGGCTGCGTCGATCGCGCCGAGCTCGCGCAGCAGCTCGCGTCCCTCCACGATCGCGGCCGCCGGGGGCGGCGTCATCCAGCGCAGCTCGCCGGGATCGGACACTCCGGCGGCGAGCAGGTCGAGTACGATCGGAGCCAGATCGCTCTCGAGGATCTCAGGCCGCGACTCGGCGACCAGATGATGCTCCTCGTGCTCGGCCCAGAGCCGGTAGCACACGCCCGGCGCGGTGCGTCCCGCGCGTCCACGGCGCTGGTCGGCGCTCGCGCGCGAGACGCGCACCGTCTCGAGCGTGGTCATCCCCCGCGCCGGCGAGTAGCGCGGCACGCGCGACAACCCGACGTCGACGACGACGCGAACTCCGTCGATCGTGAGGCTCGTCTCCGCGATCGACGTCGCGAGTACGATCTTCCGCATCCCGGGCGGCGAGCGGCGAAGCGCGCGATCCTGTTCCGCACCGGGCAGCGCTCCGAAGAGCGAGACCACGAAGGTGCCCGGGACTGGCGCGTCGCCGAGGAGGGCGTGCGTCCGTGCGATCTCGCCCGCGCCGGGAAGGAAGACGAGCACGTCCCCCTCGGTCTCGCCGAGCGCGCGCCGGATCGCGCGGGCGGCTGCCTGCTCGGTTCGCAGCTCCGGATCGCGTGGGACCCAACGCGTCTCGACGGGGAAGGCGCGGCCCTCGCTACGGATGACGGGTGGGCCGCCGAGGACCTCGGCGACGCGCGCGCCGTCGACCGTCGCCGACATGGCGAGCACCCTGAGGTCGGGACGGATCAGCGCGCGTGCGTGCAGCGTCAGGGCGAGGCCGACGTCGGAGTGAACGCTGCGCTCGTGGATCTCGTCGAAGATCACCGCACCGACGCCGTCGAGCGTCGGGTCCGACTGAAGCATCCGCGTCAGCACGCCCTCGGTGACGACCTCGATCCGCGTCGTGCGCGAGACGCGCGTCTCGTCGCGAATCCGGAAGCCGACCGTCGCTCCGACGTCCTCGTCGAGCAGCGCGGCCATCCAGCGCGCGGCCGTTCGCGCGGCGATCCGACGCGGCTCGAGCATGACGATGCGGCGTCCTGCCAGCCACGATGCCTCGACCAGCGCGAGCGGCACACGCGTCGTCTTCCCCGCGCCGGGCGGGGCAACGAGAACCGCCGCCCCCGGATCGGCGAGGGCGGCGGTGACGTCGGGGATCGCGCCCGCGACGGGAAGCTCGACGTCAGGCAGAGCGTTCGACGCGCGAGCCGACGATCGCGCGAGGCAGCGTGATGCGGAACGTGGACCCGACACCGACGACGCTCTCCGCCGTGAGCGAGCCGTCCATCGCGGCGACGAGGTCGCGGCTGATCGCGAGCCCGAGTCCGAGCCCGGAGCTGAGCGACGGCCGGTCGTTCTGGTGCAGCCGGACGTACGGAGCGAAGATGGCGTCGATCTTTCCCGCGGGAATCCCGATGCCGGAGTCGCGGACCGCGATCGTCACCGTTTCCCCGGTTGCCGAGCACTCGATGGCGACGTGTCCGCCCGATGGAGTGTACTTCGCGGCGTTCGCGAGGAGGTTGACGAGCACCTGCTGCAGCTTCTCGGCGTCGGCGCGCGCCGCGAGCGGTGGGCCGGCGGGGGCGATCTCGAGCGAGATCCCCTTCGTCGCGAGCTGCGCGTCCATCAGCGCGCGCAGCGACTCGAGGGCCTCGTCGAGCGGGACGAGGCGGATGTCGAGACTGAGCCGGCCGGCGTCGAGGCTCGCGCGGTCCAGGATCTGGTTCACGAGCGAGGCCATGTGGGTGAGCCCGAGCTGGATGCGGCGGACATCCTCGCGCTGCGCGGGCTCGAGCGACCCGTGGACACCCGAGTCGAGGAGCTCGGCGTAGCCGAAGAGCGCCTGGAGTGGCGTGCGGAACTCGTGACTGAGCACCGCCAGGAACTCGGACTTGATCCGGCTCGCCTGCTCGGCGTCCGCGCGCGCGCGGCGCTCGCTCTCGAGCAGGGCGTCCTTTTCCGCGTTGGCGCGGGTGAGGTCCTCGGTGCGCTCCACCACGCGCTCGGTGAGCTCGACGTTCATCTGCGCGATGCGAAGCGCTGAGCGATGCAGCTCGGTGACGTCGCGGAGGATCCAGCGCAGCTCGATCGAGCTCCCCACGCCGACGCGTACGATCCGCACCGCGACGCGACGTTCGCTGCCGTGACGCGGCGTGAACGCGAGCACGACCTCGGCGGTGCTCTCGTGCCCGCACAGCAGGTCGAGCTGCTGCCGGAACGCGCGCCGCGCCGCACTGTCGACGAAGCTGACGAGCGGCTTGCCGAGGAAGAACTCGCGCGGAAGACCGAACATGGCGGTCGCGGCGCGGTTCGCCTCGCGTACCATTCCCAGGGAGTCGGTCACCAGGTACGCGTCAGGCGCGTCGTCGAAGAGCGTCTTGTAGCGAACGCGCTCGGCCTCGACGAGGCGCTGCGACTCGCTGAGCTCCTCGGCCTGCTGCCGGAGCTCCTCGCCCGCGACCTCGAGCTCCTCGAGCATGAGCAGGGTGTCGTCGCCGCCTCTCGCCAGTGGCACGGGCACATCATGCACCGGTCGCACGAGGCGGTTCCGGAGCGAGGCGAGATCCCGGCCGAACTTGGCGATCTGTGGTTCGCGGCTCTCCTGCATCAGCTACCCCTCGACAAATTCATGCTCAGTGCGGATACTCACCAATAGTGCGCGCGCAAATGTGGCGCAAGACACATAATTGCGTGGTGCGAAACCGTACACGCACAGCCTTTCGCCGCTCATGCCCGCGGCTCGCTCGTCTGGTGAAAGACCGTGATCGCCCACGACATCGTCGTCGTCGGCGGATCCGCGGGCGGCGTCGAAGCGTTGCTCGAGGTCGCGCGTGGTCTTCCCGCCGCGCTCGCCGCGAACGTGCTGGTCACGGTGCATCTCGCCGCATCGAGCCCCAGCCTGCTGCCGGCACTCGTGGCGCGCGTCGGGTCGCTCCCGGCGAGTCATCCCGCCGACAGGACGCCGCTGATCCACGGGCAGATCTTCGTCGCGCCGCCGGACTACCACTTGCTCTGCACGCCGGACGGTGTCCGGCTCGGCGTCGGTCCACGCGAGAACGGTTACCGTCCCTCGATCGACGTCCTCTTCCGCACCGCGGCGCGGCACTTCGGTCCGCGCGTGCTCGGCGTGATCCTCAGCGGCAACCTCGACGATGGAACGGCTGGGGCTCTGGAGATCCGACGCTGCGGCGGGTCGGTGATCGCGCAGGATCCTGACGACACCCTCCATCCGTCGATGCCGCAGAGCGCGATACGCGCCGGCGCCGTCGATCACGTACTCCCCCTGGCCGCTCTCGCCGGCGACATCGATCGGATGTCGCGGGCGGGCCGACAGCCGACACGAGTCATGATCCCCTCCGATGACACTCTGCGCGCCGGTCGTCCGCGACCCGGCGTCGATCCGCAGGAATCCGGAGAGCCCCCGGGCTCCGCCGCGCTCAGCGCCGACGCGTCCGTCAACGAGGCGAGCGGCTTCACCTGTCCCGAGTGTCATGGCGCCCTCTGGGAAGTGCGCGACGGGAGGCTCCTCCGCTACCGCTGCCGCGTCGGGCACGCCTTCTCGACGGAGGCGCTCATACACGAGCAGGCGCAGTCAGTCGAAGCGGCGCTCTGGACCGCACTGACCGCGCTCGAGGAGCATGCGGCTTTCAACCGCCGCATGGTTGCACGGCTCGAGCGCGATCACAATAATTCCGGCACGACGCGCTTTCTCGACAGGGCACGCGACCTCGAGACTCGCGCCGAAACAATCCGCGGCGTGCTCGCGCGCGGGCCGTTCGGCGATCCGGATGCGATGTCGCCGCCGCCCGCCGGCCTGACGCCGAGGCGCGTAGGGGTACACGATTCGGGCGACGTCGCCTGAGCTCCGCGGCGCGCTCACGCAGACCACACACCGGCGCTGACCGTTGGCCACCACCGAGCGGGACCCGGACTTCGAAGCGCTCCTCGAGCTTCTCAAGCGCGATCGCGGCTTCGATTTCACCGGCTACAAGCGGACGAGCCTGCAGCGCCGCGTCGACAAGCGGATGCAGGCCGTCGGCACCGACGACTATCGCGAGTACGCGCGCCGTCTCCAGGAGGACGACACCGAGTACTCGGAGCTGTTCAACACGGTGCTCATCAACGTCACGGCGTTCTTCCGTGACGACGTGCCGTGGCAGGTGCTGGCGAACGAGGTGCTGCCGCGGATGCTCGAGGATCGCGCTCCCGACTCGCAGATTCGCGTCTGGAGCGCGGGCTGCGCGACCGGCGAGGAGGCGTACACCCTCGCGATGGTCCTCGCCGAGACGCTCGGGCTCAACGCCTATCGCGAGCGCGTGAAGATCTACGCCACCGACATCGACGACAACGCGCTCGCACGCGCACGGCACGCCTCGTATACGGACAAGGAGATCGAGGGTGTGCCGCCCGATCTCCTCGAGCGGTACTTCGAGCGCAACGACAACCGGTATCTCTTCCGGAAGGATCTGCGGCGCACCGTCATCTTCGGCCGCAACGACCTCATTCAGGACGCGCCGATCTCGCGCGTGGACATCCTCGTCTGCCGCAACACGCTCATGTACTTCGATTCGCGGACGCAGGAGAAGATTCTCGCGCGCTTCCACTTCGCGCTCAACGAGGGCGGCCTCCTCTTCCTCGGCCGGGCGGAGACGCTCCTTACCCACAGCAACCTCTTCGTCCCGCTCGACCTGAAGCGGCGGATCTTCACGAAGACGCCGCGCATGTCGCTGCGCGACCGGCTCCTCGCGGCGTCTCCCGCCGGCATCGAGGACGGCGCGCGGCCGACGTCGTACTCGCGGCTTCGCGAGGCGGGGTTCGAGTCGAGCAGCACCGCGCAGCTCGTCGTCGACCGCAACGGCTTCGTCATCCTCGCGAGCGGCCGGGCGCGGACGCTCTTCGGCATCTCGGCGTCGGACGTCGGCCGGCCGCTCCAGGACCTCGAGCTCTCGTACAAGCCGGTGGACCTGCGGTCGCGGATCGACGAGGCCTACGCCGAACGCCGGCCGGTCACGATCAGCGACGTGCCGTGGCATCAGGGCGAGGAGCGCTGGTTCGACGTCACGGTCACGCCGTTAGGCGACGGCACCGGCGGCGCGCTCGGGGCGAGCATCCTCTTCACCGAGGTCACCGCCTACAAGCGGCTCCAGCGCGAGCTCGAGCACGCGAACGAGGAGCTCGAAGCGGCGTACGAGGAGCTCCAGTCCACGAACGAGGAGCTCGAGACCACGAACGAGGAGCTGCAGTCCACGGTCGAGGAGCTCGAGACCACCAACGAGGAGCTGCAGTCGACGAACGAGGAGCTCGAGACGATGAACGAGGAGCTCCAGGCGACCAACGAGGAGCTGCAGACGATCAACGACGAGCTGCGACGGCGCAGCGACGAGCTGAACGTGGCGAACGACTTCCTCGCCTCCGTCTTCGAGAGCATGCACGGCGGCGTGGTCGTGATCGACCCGCAGCTCCACGTCCTCGTCTGGAACCATCAAGCCGAGGACCTCTGGGGGTTGCGTGCCGACGAGGTTGAGGGGTCACACCTGCTCAACCTCGACATCGGACTCCCGGTCGATCAGCTCCGTCCCGCGATCCGCGCCAGCCTCACC
This sequence comes from Gemmatimonadaceae bacterium, assembly GCA_036262535.1. GTDB lineage: Bacteria > Gemmatimonadota > Gemmatimonadetes > Gemmatimonadales > Gemmatimonadaceae > JABFXC01. The sequence continues at coordinate 6,644 of DATAIS010000440.1, forward strand.
GACGGCGCGAGCGAGCACGAGGTGACGCTCGTCGCGCGCAATCGACGCGGGAAGACGATCTCGTGCCGCGTCACGGCGACCCCGCTGCGGTCGCGCTACGAGAAGTCGGTCTCCGGGGTGATCCTGATGATGGAGGAGCGCCCGCACGACGGCGACGGCGCCTAGCCGCCCCCCGATTACCTTTCGCGGATGTCGACGCCCGCCATGGGCGCTCCCCCCGGCGGGGAGCTCGCGCCCGCGCACGACCAGCATCCACCGCAGAGCCTCTGGACGACGCTTCGCGAGGCGGTCCGCGGCTCGCACCGCGACCTCACGACAGCGCCGTTAGGCACGGCGATCCTGCTCCTCGCCGTGCCGATGGTCCTCGAGATGGCGATGGAGAGCGTCTTCGCCGTCGTCGACGTCTTCTTCGTCGCGCGGCTCGGCGCGGCGGCGGTGGCGACGGTCGGCATCACCGAGTCGATGCTGGCGCTCATCTACACCATCGCGATGGGGCTCTCGATCGGCGCGACGGCGACGGTCGCGCGGCGCATCGGCGAGGGGGACCGCGAGGCGGCGGCGCACAGCGCGGCGCAGGCACTGCTGCTCGGCATCGGCGTCGCCATCGTGCTCGGCGTCGCGGGCGGGCTCGCCGCACCGAGCCTGCTCGCCGCGATGGGGGCGACGCCCGAGATCCTCGCGATCGGCACGAACTACACGCGCATCATGCTCGGCGGGAACATCGCGATCCTGATGCTCTTCCTGATCAACGCCTGCTTCCGCGGGGCCGGCGACGCGGCGATCGCGATGCGGGTGCTCTGGCTCGCGAACTTCTGCAACATCGTCCTCGCGCCCTGTTTCATATTCGGTCTCGGTCCGTTCCCCGAGCTCGGTGTCACCGGCGCGGCGGTCGCGACGACGACGGGACGGAGCATCGGCGTTCTCTTCGCGGGCTGGCGGCTCCTCCGCGGCGATGGCCGCATCGCCGTCGCGCGGCGCCACTGGAAGCTCGACCCGGCGCTGATGGGCCGCATCGCGCGGCTCTCCACGACCGGCACCTTCCAGATCCTCATCGGCACCGCGAGCTGGATCGTGCTCGTGCGCATCCTCACCACCTTCGGGGCGGCGGCGGTCGCGGGATACACGATTGGCATGCGCGTCATCGTCTTCGCCATCCTTCCCTCCTTCGGGATGAGCAACGCCGCGGCGACGCTCGTCGGGCAGTCGCTCGGCGCGAAGAAGCCGGACCGCGCCGAACAGGCCGTCTACAGGGCGGGGAAGTACAACATGGTCTTCCTCGGTGCGCTCGGCGTCGTGTTCGTGGTCTTCGCGCCGCTCATCGTCTCGATCTTCACCCGCGATCCGGAGATCGCTCGCTATGCGAGCGACTGCCTGCGCGTCGTCGCGCTGGGGTTCCTGCTTTACGGCTGGGGGATGGTGCTCTCGCAGGCGCTCAACGGCGCCGGCGACACGCGCTCCCCGACGGTGATCAACTTCTTCGTCTTCTGGCTCTTCGAGCTGCCACTCGCCTGGACGCTGGCGAAGCCGCTCGGGATCGGACCGCACGGCGTCTTCATCGCCATCATGCTCGCGTTCTCGCTCTACGCCGTGGCGGCGTGGTTCGTCTTCCGGCGCGGACGGTGGAAGACGGCGCGTGTCTGAGCGCCCCGGCGGACCGGTCTGGGCGGACGGTCTCGAGACGCTCGAGCTACCGATGCTCGACGGGGACGTCAGCGCCGACGTCTGCGTCGTCGGACTCGGGGGGAGCGGGCTGACCTGCGTCAGCGCCCTCGTCGCGGCGGGCGCGCGGGTAGTCGGGTTGGATGCCGGCGACGTCGGGGGCGGCGCGGCGGGTCGGAACGGCGGCTTCCTCCTCGCGGGGATCGCCGCGTTCCACCACGATGCCATCGAGCGACACGGCCGCGCGCGCGCCGTGCGGGCCTACCGCCTGACGCTCGACGAGATCGCTCGCATGGCGAAGGAGACGCCGCAGGCGATCCGGCTCGTCGGCTCGCTGCGGATCGCGATCGACGACGAGGAGCTCGCCGACTGCGAGCGGCAGCTCGACGCGATGCTCGCCGACGGACTCCCCGTCGAGCGGTACGAGGGCCGCGAGGGGAAGGGAATTCTCTTTCCCCGCGACGGCGTCTTCCACCCGCTGCAGCGCTGCCGCACGCTCGCGCGCGCGGCGGTGGATGCCGGAGCGCGCCTCTTCGCGCACTCGCCGGTGGAAGGGATCGCGTCCGGGGTAGTGGAGACGCCTAACGGCCGGGTGCATGCGGGAACCGTGCTGGCGCTGGTGGACGGCCGCCTCGAGCGCCTCTTCCCCAGGCTGCACGGGCGCGTGCGCTCGGCGCGGCTCCAGATGCTCGCGACCGAGCCGGCGCGCGACGTCCGCTATCCCCGCCCGGTGTACACCCGCTACGGTCTCGATTACTGGCAGCAGCTCGCCGACGGGCGGATCGCGCTCGGCGGATTTCGCGACGTCGGCGGCGACGACGAGTGGACGACGATCGCCGAGCCGACGCCGCGGGTTCAGGCCGCGCTCGATCGCTGCCTGCGGGAGGAGGTCGGTACTGTCGCGTCCGTCACCCACCGGTGGGCCGCTGTGGTCGGTTACAACGAGACGGGTTTCCCCGTCGTGGAGGAGATGGAGCGCGGCGTCTGGGCTGCCGGCGCGTACTGCGGGACGGGCAACGTCATCGGCTCGCTCTGTGGACGCGCGCTGGCGGAGCAGGCGATCCGCGGGGCGACGACGCTCCTTCCATAGTTCAGGCTGGCGCGACGGCGCCCCGGGGTGCAATCTTGGCGCACCCCGAATTCGACCCCCGCTGGAGGCGCCGCAGATGGCGACCGATACGAAGCAGCAGCAACCGCAGCCGCAGCCCGAGGACGCTGACCGCGAGCGCCGGCTCCGCCCGCGCTTCCGCGCCCTCATCGACGAGATGATGGACCAGATCCGCCGCATCGCCCGCGAGGCCGACTGGTCCGCCGAGGCGCGCGCCAAGGCGGAGGCGGACCTCGAGCGGATCATGTCCCAGGTCCGCCGCGAAGCCACCAACCGCCGTTAGAGCTGCCAGCTTGCTCACCACCCCACCGGCTTCCCCCGATTCTGCTGGTCGAGCCACGCCTTGAGCGGGGCGAAGTACTCGGCGATCGCGGAAGCGTCCATCTCGCGCTGGCCGGTCATCGCTTCGAGGGCATCGGGCCAGGGCTTGCTCTGGCCTGACGCCAGCATCGCGTTCAGCTTCGCGCCCGCTTCCCGACTGCCGAAGAACGAGCAGCGGTGGAGCGGCCCGGTGTAGCCGGCCTCGCGGCAGAGCGAGCGGTAGAACTGGAACTGCAGCACGCGGGCGAGGAAGTAGCGCATGTAGGGCACGTTCGCCGGGACGTGATACTTCGCGCCCGGGTCGAAGTCCGCCTCGCTCCGCGCCGCCGGCGCCGCCACCCCCTGATAGCGGTTGCGCAGCTCCCACCACGCCGCGTTGTAGCTCGCGGGCGTCACCTCGCCCGAGAACACCTTCCAGCGCCACTGGTCCACGAGCAGCCCGAAGGGAAGGAACGCGACCTTGTCCATCGCCTGACGGAGAAGGAGCGGCAGGTCGCTCTCGGGTCCCGGTACCTGCTGCAGCAGTCCCACCTTCTGCAGGTAGTCGGGCGTGATCGAGAGCGCGATCGCGTCGCCGATCGCCTCGTGGAAGCCATCGTTCGCCCCGCCGCGGAACAGGAACGGCTGCGCCTTGTAGGCCCTCTGGTAGAAGTTGTGCCCGAGCTCGTGGTGCACCGTGACGAAATCCTCGGCCGTGATCTCGGTGCACATCTTGATGCGGAGGTCGTCCTTATCGTCGATGTCCCATGCGCTCGCGTGGCACACGACCTCACGGTCGCGCGGCTTCACCAGCATCGAGCGCTCCCAGAAGGTCTTGGGGAGCGGATCGAAGCCGAGCGAGGTGAAGAAGCCCTCGCCGTAGCGCACCATCTGCGGCACGTCGGTGTTCTTCGCGCGCAGCAGCTGCGTCAGGTCGAATGTCTGCGCGGCGCTCGCCGGCGCGACGAGCGGATAGATGTTCCCCCACTCCTGCGCCCAGATGTTGCCGAGGAGGTGGGCGGGGATCATGCCGTCAGGCGGCACGACCTGAGGGCCGTACTTCTCGACGAGCTTCGACCGCACGTAGGCGTGCAGGGAGACGTAGAGCGGCCGCACCTGCGCCCAGAGGCGGTCCGCCTCCTTCGCGAACTGGTCGGGCGGCATGTCGTACACCGACCGCCACATCACGCCGACGTTGTCGTAGCCGAGCTCGCGCGCGCCCTTGTTCGCGAGCTGGGCGAAGCGCTGGTAGTCGTCGCGCATCGGCGCGCCGACGGCGTGCCAGCCGCGCCAGACGTCGAGCAGCTCCTGGGGGTCGCGGCTCTCGGCCATGATGCGTCCGATCGCGGTGACCTGGAGGCATTCCTCCTTCGCGTCGGCGGTCGCCGTCTTCGGCTTGCGGCAGTACGTGCCCTTGCCGTAGTCCGCTTCCATCCCGACACCGAGCCGCGTCAGCTCGGCCGCCTCCTGCGGGTTGCCCGGGGGCGGCGCGCTGAGGCCGATGCGAAGCAGGTGCAGCTTGCGCGCGACGTCGGCGGGCAGCTTGAGCCGCTGATAGCGGCGGGCATCGAGCGCGAACTTCTGCGCCGCGACCGCGTAGTTCTTCGTCGCCTCGGCGGTCAGCGCCTCGGTGTCGTCGGTGATGTAGGTGGCGGCGACCCAACCCGCCTGGTTCGCGCGCAGCGCCAGATCGGCGAGCGTGGACTCGGCGCGCTGGACGAAGCGGCGCGCCTCGCCGACGGTCGGCGCCGCGCGTTGCGCGGCGAGGGGAAGGGGAGCGACCGCGAGTGCGGCGGCGAGAAGAGTACGCAGCGGGATTCGCATCAGTCTATGGGCTGGGCAACTGGCTGAGTCGTCGCGGGAAATGGACAGCGTTGACAGCACCGGCGCCAGTGCGGAACTTCCGCCGCAGATGCCCGCCCCCCGAGAGTTCGTCCTCCGACCGGCGCGCGAGGACGACGTCCCCGTCATCCTGGCGTGCATTCGCGGGCTCGCGGAGTACGAGCGCCTCGCGCACGAGGTGGTCGCGAGCGAGTCGCTGCTCCGGGCGACGCTGTTCGGTGCGCGTCCCGCCGCCGAAGTGGTGCTCGCCTTCGATGGCGATACCCCGGCCGGCTTCGCGCTCTTCTTCCATAACTACTCGACCTTCCTCGCCCGCCCCGGTCTCTACCTCGAGGACCTGTTCGTGTTCCCGCGCTTTCGCGGACGGGGGCTGGGCCGGACGCTGCTCGCGCACCTCGCGCGGATCGCGGTCGAGCGGGGGTGCGGCCGCTTCGAGTGGTCGGTGCTCGACTGGAACGCCGACGCGGTCCGCTTCTACGAGAGCGTCGGCGCGACCGCGATGAGCGACTGGACGGTCTACCGCGTGGCGGGCGAGGCGCTCGGCGCCCTCGCCGCCGAGGCCCGCGTGTGACCGGATCCTTCGGACCGATCGCCCCCGACTTGCCGCGCGATCGCTGGCGATTCCCGGTCGCCCTGGTCTTCCTCGTCGTGCTGCTGCTCGTGTGCGGACGCGGCGTCGGACCGCTGCCGCCGCTCGGCCCGCTGCTCGATCCCGCGTTCGGCGTCTGGGCGATGCCGGCAAGGGCCGACCCCCCGACGAGCGCCGACGCACGCATCCCCGGCCTCACCGGCACGGTCACGGTCGTCTACGACGACCGCGGCGTGCCGCACATCTTCGCCGCGAACGAGCCGGACGCCTATCGCGCGTTAGGCTACGTCGTCGCGCGCGACCGGCTCTTCCAGCTCGAGCTTCAGACGCTCGCCGCCTCGGGGCGGCTCACCGAGGTCGCCGGGGACCGCGCGCTCGAGCTCGACCGGCAGATGCGGCGGCTCGGGCTGCCGCACGCCGCGCGGCGGACCTACGCGTCGCTGCCGCGCGGGAGCGAGGCACGCGCCGCGGTCGACGCCTTCGCCGACGGCGTCAACGCCTGGATCGGGGAGCTCCCGCCGGGCGGGCTGCCGATCGAGTACCGCCTCCTCGGCCGGAGACCCGAGCCCTGGGCGCCGGTCAACACGATGCACCTCCTCGCGCGAATGGGATGGGTGCTCGCCCACGAGGACGACCTCGCCCGCGCCCGCGCGCGGGCGCTCGTCGGCGGCGCGGCGGCCGACGCGCTGTACCCGGCGCGCGCGCCGATCCAGGAGCCGATCCAGCCTAACGGCCGGCGCGCGCCACGCTACGACTTCGCCCCGCTGCCGCCGCCGGGTCCGGCCGACAGCGCCGCCGCGGCGCTCGTCGCCGCGCTCCCCGGCACCATCGGCGAGCGCGTCCCCGACGCGTTAGGCAGCAATAACTGGGCGGTGGCGCCATCGCGGACCGCGGGCGGGGCTGCCCTCCTCGCCGGCGACCCGCACCTCGAGCTGACGCTGCCGTCGATCTGGTACGAGACGCAGCTCACCGTGCCGGGGAAGCTCGACGCCTACGGCGTCACGATTCCCGGCGCACCGGGGATCGTCATCGGTTTCAACCGCGACGTCGCGTGGAGCTTCACCAACACCCAGGCCGACGTCCTCGACTACTACGAGGAGACGGTCGATGACGCCCGCGCTCCGACGCGCTACCGCGTGGACGGCGAGTGGCGGCCGGTCACGCTCGAGATCGAGCGCTATCGCGGCCGCCGTGGCGAGGTGATCGCGACCGACACCATCCGCTGGTCGCATCGCGGCCCGATGACCCGCGCCGGTGGCGGTTGGCTCTCGATGCGCTGGACCGTCCTCGAGACCGGGGGCGAGGCGGCGGTGCTCGGCGGGATGGCCCGCTCGCGCAGCGTGGAGGACTTCCGCCGCATCACCGAGCGCTGGAGCGCGCCCGCGCAGAACATGATCGTCGCCGACCGCGGCGGGCACATCGGCATCCGCACCACGGGGCGCTTCCCGGTCCGTCCCGGTAACGGCCGCGGCGACGTCGTACGCGACGGAAGCACCGCCGCCAACGACTGGCAGTCCGACTGGCCCGTCTCGCGCTACCCGGGTGCCGTCGATCCGGCGCAGGGCTTCCTCGGCAGCGCCAACCAGCAGCCCGTCGATCCCAACGTCGATCCGGGCTACCTCGGCGCCGACTGGTACTCGCCGTGGCGGGCGATGCGCATCAACACGCTCCTTCGCTCCGCGGCACCGATGACGCCGGAGCTGATGGCGCGCATGCAGACCGACCCTGGCAGCGCGCGCGCCGATTTCTTCGTACCGGTGCTCGTCGCCGCCGCGCGAATGCGTCCTGCCGACGCGGGATGTGCCGCCGGCGCGCGCCTCCTCGCGGGGTGGCAGCGTCGCTATACCCGCGACGACGACCGCGCCGTCTACTTCGAGGCGGTGATGCGCCGCGTTCGCGAGCGCCTCTGGGACGAGCTCCGCTCCGGCTCACGCCCCGCGCCCTGGCCGCAGGACCAGATCATCGCCGAGCTCACCGGCGACAGCGCGAGCGTCTGGTGGGACGAGCGCGCAACCGCGCGCGTCGAGCATCGCGACGACATATTCTGCGCGGCGCTCGGCGATGCGAGGACCGCGCTCGAGAAGGAGCGCGGCCAGCCGGACGATGCGCGGTGGCGGTGGGACGCGGTGAACCGCGCGACGATCCCGCACCTCCTTCGCCTTCCCGCCTTCGCCGCGCGCGACATCGCGGTGCAGGGCGGACCGGCGACGCTCAACCCGGTCGCGCCGGGAAGCGGCTACGGACCGAGCTGGCGCATGGTCGTCGAGCTCGGCCCGGAAGTCCGCGCGTGGGGGATCTATCCCGGCGGACAGTCCGGAAACCCGCTCAGCGTCCACTACAAGGACCGGCTCGAACGCTGGAGCGCGGGAACGCTCGACACGCTGCGCTTCCCGCGCCGTCCGCAGGACCTGCCCGGCACGCTCGTCTCCGCGACACTGACGTTGACCCCCGCCGCACGATGAGCGCGCGCGACGTCGTGCTCTTCGTCATCCGCGCGCTCGGCTTCGCGCTGCTCACGGCGATGGGCGGGTGGGCCGTGGTGCCGCTCACCGCCGCGCTCTGGTCCACCCTCGCGACCGCCGAGCGGCGGCGCGACTTCCATCTCGCGCTCGCGGCGGCCGCGGGCTGGGGACTGCTGCTCGCCTGGGGGACGACGCACGGCGGCACCGCCCGGGCCGCGGCGCTGCTCAGCGGCATCTTCGCCATGGGCGGGACGCGCGGGCCGGCGCCGTGGATGTTCGTGCTTCTCACCCTCGCCATCGCCGCCCTGCTCGCCTGGAGCGCGGCGGTCGTCGTCGGGACGCTGACGCGCGGTATCGCGGGGCGCGTCGCCCGCAGCCGCGAGACTCGATAACTTCCAGCCATGCGCAGATCCTTCGCGGCCCGCGCCGGCCGCCTCGCACTCGCCGCCGCCGCGGCCGCCTGTGGCGGACAGGCGGCGACGACCCCGGCCCCCGAGAACGCTCCCGCCCTCACCAGCGCCACCGCGCTCGTCGGCGCGATGCACGACCGCTACGAGGGGAAGTGGTATCGCACCCTCACCTTCGTTCAGCGCAACACGCGCTACGTCGCCTCGGGCACCGACACCTCGACCTGGCTCGAGGCGGTGCGCATCCCCGGCGCGCTGCGCATCGACTACGAGCCGCTCGCGAAGCGCAACGGGATCCTCTTCGTCCGCGACTCGCAGTTCCTGATGGCGAACGGCCTCGTCACGAACGCGACAGCAAGCGTCCATCCGCTGATGGTGCTCGGCTTCGACGTCTATGCCGATGCGCCCGACCGCACCCTCGCGCGTCTCCGTTCGCTCGGCTTCGACCTCGCGAAGTTCCGTCAGGACACGTGGCAGGGCCGTCCCGCGTACGTCGTCGGCGCCGCGGCGGGCGACCTGGAAGCGAGGCAATTCTGGGTGGACCGCGAGCGGCTCGTCTTCGTGCGCCTGATCCAGCCGGGACGCGAGCCGGGCCGGACGAGCGAGATCCGCTTCGACGACTACCGCCCGCTCGGCGGCGGCTGGATCGCACCCACGGTGCGCTTCCTCACGGCGGGCCGCGAGACGTTCCTCGAACGCTACGAGGACATCCGCGCCGACGTCGCGCTCGACGACCGACTCTTCGACCCCCGCCAGTGGAGCGCCGCGCCGCACTGGCGCGTCGCACGTTAGGCACCCTTCATTCCGTCAGATGATCCATAGACTTCTCGCAGCGTCGATCGCCTCCGTCCTCCTCCCACCCGCTGCCGGCGCGCAGGGCGCCCCACCGCCGGCCGCCCGGCCCGTCGCCGCGGCCGTCGACCCGTCGACGCTTCGCGTCGCGCCCAGTGGCCGCGCGCGCACCGAGGTCACCCTCGCCGCGCCGCGCGTGCAGGGGCAGCCCGCCCCGGCGCCGCAGAAGCTCTGGATCGACTACGGCCAGCCGCACGCCCGCGGCCGCGTCGTGCTCGGCGGCCTCATTCCGTACGACACGGTCTACCGCTTCGGCGCCAACGCCGCGACGGCATTCCACACCGACGCCGATCTCACCATCGGCGGCACGGTCGTGCCACGCGGCGACTACACGCTCTTCCTCCTCGCGACCCGCACCGGCGCGAAGCTCGTCGTGAGCAGGCAGACTGGCCAGTGGGGAACGATGTACAACGCCGCCAACGACCTCGCGCGCATCGACATGGCCGTCCGCACCCTCGCCGAGCCGGTGGAGAGCTTCACGGTGACGCTCGTGCCGGCTGCGTCGGAGAGCGCGCCCGCGAGCGGCCGCCTCGTCGCGAGCTGGGGGACGAGTGAGTTCTCGGTGCCCTGGCGCGTCGGACGCTGACCCTGCAACCGGTCCTCACGCGATGACAGCCTCACGCCTGCAAAGGCTCCACGACGCCGGCCAGTCACTCTGGCTCGACTACATCGATCGCACGATCCTCACGAACGGCGATCTCGAGCGGCGCATCCGCGAGGACGCGCTGACGGGGATGACCTCCAACCCGACGATCTTCGAGAAGGCGATCGGGGAGGGGACGGCTTACGACGCGCAGCTCGCGAGCGCACCCTCGGGGCTCAGTCCGTGGGAGCTGTTCGAGCTCCTCGAGACCACCGACGTCCGCGACGCCTGCGACATCTTCCGTCCCGTCTACGACGCGACGGGCGGGAAGGACGGCTTCGTGTCGATCGAGGTCTCGCCCGGGGCCGCGAACGACGCTTCGGCCACCGTCGACGAGGCGCACCGTCTCTGGGCGACCGTCGCCAGGCCCAACGTCATGATCAAGGTGCCGGGCACGCCCGAGGGGGCGACGGCCGTGCGCCGGCTCATCGCCGACGGCATCAATGTCAACATCACGCTCCTCTTCGCCGTCGAGGCCCATGAGCGCGTGATCGACGCCTACATCGACGCGATCGAGGAGCGCGTGCGCGCGAAGCAGTCGGTGGAGCGCATCGCCTCGGTCGCAAGCTTCTTCGTCAGCCGCGTCGACACCGAGATCGACAAGCGCATCGACGCGCTCGTCGCGAAGGGGGGCGACCGCGCGTCGCTCGAGCGGCTCAAGGGCAAGGCCGCGATCGCGAACGCGAAGCTCGCCTACGAGCTCTTCCGCCGGAAGTTCTCGGGCCGGCGCTGGAGCGCGCTCGCCGCGGCGGGGGCGCAGGTCCAGCGCCCGCTCTGGGCGAGCACGAGCACGAAGAACCCGGCTTACCGCGACGTCATGTACGTCGAACAGCTCATCGCCCCGGACACCGTCAACACTCTGCCGCCGGCGACGATCGAGGCGTTCCGCGACCACGGCGAGGTCGCTCGGACGGTGGACGCCGACGTCGAAGGAGCGCGGGGGACGATCGCAGCGCTCGCCGCGGCGGGAATCGCGCTCCAGGACGTGACGGACAAGCTGCTCCGCGACGGCATCGCGAGCTTCCAGAAGTCGTTCGACGGCCTGCTCGCGAATCTCGAGCGCAAGGCGACCGTGGTCGCACGTTAGGCGCCGGTGCCCGACGCCGAGTTCTGGTCGTTCGACGACGCGCACCCCGCGGACCTGCCGCCGCGGCCGCGCGAGGGCGAGGAACGCGTCTCGCGCTCCGATGCGCTCGCGCGAACGCTCCGCGACTCCGAGGAACGCCGCCGGCTCGCCGTCGAGGCGGCCGGGATCGGCGAGTGGGACCTCGACGTGCGGACGCAGTCGCTCTTCCTGTCGCCGCGGACGCGCGAGCTGCTCGCCCTCCCCGCCGAGGAGAAGGTCTCCATCGCGGCCGCCGTCTCGCGCGTCCATCCCGCTGACGCGGCGCGCGTTCGTGGCGCCGTGCGCCGCGCCTCCGATCCGCGCGGCAGCGGATTCCAGGCGGTGGAGTTCCGCATCGTCCACCCGAACGGCCGCGTGATCTGGGTCGAGGCGCGCGGCCGGGCCGCCTTCGAGCGCGCCGCCGACGCGCGCGTCGCCGTGATGCTGCGCGGGACGATGATCGACGTCACCGAGCGCAAGCGCGCCGAGGGCGAGCGCGAGCGGCTGCTCGAGGCGGCCGAGGCGGCGAACCGCGCGAAGGACGAGTTCCTGGCGACGATGTCGCACGAGCTTCGCACTCCCCTCACCGCGGTCCTCGGCTACGCGGAGATCCTCGCCGACGGGATGGTCGGCCCGGTGACCCCCGAGCAGGAGGACCAGCTCCGGCGCCTCCACGAGAGCGGCGAGCAGCTCCTCGCGCTCATCGACGGCCTGCTCGGCTTCGTCAGGCTGCAGACGGAGCGCGAGATCGTCCTGCTCGAGCGCTTCTTCGTCGATCGGGCCGCGCGCCAGGTCTGCGTCGTCGCCTCGCCGCTCGCGGACCGGAAGGGACTCTCCTTTCGCTGCGAGGTGCCCGACGCACCGCTCGAGATCGAGAGCGACCCGCAGAAGGTGCGGCAGATCCTCATCAACCTCGTCGGCAACGCGATCAAGTTCACCGACAGTGGCGAGGTCGCGCTCCGCATGCAGGACGACGGCGACGCCGTGCTGCTGACCGTGAGCGACACCGGCGTCGGGATGACCCCCGAGGAGCTCGGCAAGGCCTTCGAGCGCTTCTGGCAGGCGGAGCGCGGGCCCACCCGCCGCGTCGGCGGCACGGGCCTGGGACTCACCATCGCGCACAGCCTCGCGACGCTCCTCGGCGCGAGCCTCACGGCGCGCAGCGAGAAGGGACAGGGTTCGGTGTTTACGCTCAGGCTTCCGAAGGGACAGTC
>DATAIS010000441.1:0-4090 GCA_036262535.1 Gemmatimonadaceae bacterium
GACCCGGTGCGCGAGGAGCACGTCGCGGAAGCGCTGCGCTATCGACCGGCGACGACCGAGCCGTTGCCCCTCCACGCGGCAGAGAGCGCGCGATAGCTTTCGCGCATGTCGCCTGCCGCGCGCCGACTTCCCATTCGCGACCCGCATCCCGCCGCGGACCCGCCGAACGCCGACGCCTTCGCGAAGGAGCAGGCGCTCATCGCCTGGCTGCGCGCCCGCGGGCGCGTCGCCATCGGCTTCAGCGGCGGGGTGGACTCGGCGTACCTCGCCTGCGTCGCCGTCGATGCGCTGGGGTCGGAGGCCACCCTGGCGATCATTGGACGGAGCCCCAGCTATCCCGCCGAGCAGTGGGCGACCGCCCGCGCCGTCGCGGATCGCTTCGCGATCCCGGTCCTCGAGATCGACACGAGCGAGATGGAGGATCCGCGCTACGCGGCGAATCCGACGAATCGCTGCTACTTCTGCAAGACGGAGCTCTGGTCGCTCCTCGTACCCGCCGCCGCCGGGCGCGGGATCGGCACGGTGATCGATGGCACCAACGCCGACGATCTCGGCGACCATCGGCCGGGCGCCGCCGCGGCGCGCGAGCATGGCGTCGCGTCGCCGCTCGCGACGCTCGGCTTCACGAAGAGCGAGATCCGCGCCCTCTCGCGGGCGCGCGGGCTTCCTACCTGGGCGCAGCCGTCGTCGCCCTGCCTTTCGTCGCGCATACCGTACGGGACGGCCGTGACGCCCGAACGGCTGGCCCAGGTCGAGCGCGCCGAGCGCGCGTTGCGCGAGCTCGGCATCGAGGGCGACATGCGCGTCCGCCATCACGGCGATCTCGCACGCGTCGAGCTCTCGCGCGAGCTGCTCGCGGCGTGGCTCGTCACGCCGGCGCGGCAGCGCCTCGTCGCCGCGGTGCGCGGCGCCGGCTTCGCACGCGTGGCGCTCGACCTGCGTGGCTTCCGATCGGGCTCGCTCAACGTGCTCTCCGGGGTCACCGCCGCGTGAGCGCGGAGACGCTGCGCGCGGCGCTGCGCCAGGCCGGCCTCGACTGCGAGATCGAGGCGCGCGGGGCGCTCGCCGTGCTCCGCGCGGGCGACGAGACGGCGACGGGGCTCGCCGACGATGAGACGCGTGCCCGCGCCGTCGCGCTCGCGACGGAGCACGGCTTCACGCACGCCGCCATCGAGCTTCGAGACTGACCGGTGCGTCTCTTCCTCGCGATCAATCCGCCCGATCACATCCGCGAGGAGATCGCAGTCGCGACGGCGTCGATGCGGGAGGCGGCGCCGTCGCTCCGCTGGGTGTCGCCCGAACGGATGCATCTAACGGTGCGATTCCTCGGCGAGCAGCCTGCGGGGCGGCTCGGGGAGCTGGGGGCATCGTTCGACGACGCGGTCTCGCGACACGTCGGCACGCCGCTCGTGCTGGACGGCTTCGGCGCCTTTCCGAACTTTCGACGTGCCCGCGTCGTATGGATGGGAGTGGAACCGCATCCACGTCTCGAGCTGCTCCACCACGACGTCGAGCGTGCCTGCCTCACGCTCGGCTTCGAAGCGGAGGGCCGCGCCTTCCGCCCACATCTCACGCTGGCGCGCGTGCCGGATGGGACGAACGAGGACGTGTTGCGTGCCCTGGCGCGCGTCGCGCGCGCGAGCACCTTCCGGGCCGAGATCGACGTCGACTCGGTGGACCTGATGGCGAGCGAGCAGTCTCCGCACGGACCGCGGTACCACATCATCCACACATCGCCGCTCGGCGCGGCGGCCTAATCCAACGACCATGCGAAAGCTCGGGTGTCTGGTGGTGCTCGTGATCGGCGCAGTCGCGGGATGGATGCTCAGGGACAGGATCATCGGCGGCGTGCGCGACAGGCCGGCGGAGGCGTCGTCGTGGGAGCGGCTGACGCCCGAGGGCGCGACGCGAATGCGCAACGCGCTCGCCCAGCTGCGGCGCCCCAGCGGGCCACTCCTGGTGACGGTGAGGCCCGGTGACCTCGCGAGCTACGTCTACGAGCAGCTCGTGCAGCAGCTTCCGCCCTCGGCCGACAGCATCGAGGCCGGCGCGTTCGGCGACCGGCTCTACGTGCGGGCGTCGGTCAAGCCCAGCGACTTCGGCACCGAGGCGCTCGGGCCGCTCGCGGGCTTCCTCTCCGATCGCGAGCGGATGCAGTTCGGCGGCGGTTTCGAGATCATCCGTCCGGGGCTCGCGCAATTCCGCGTCACCGAGATCCGCTTCCATGACCTCAAGGTGCCGTCGGGGGCTATCCCCCGGCTGCTGAAGAAGGTCGAGCGCGGGGCGCGCCCCCAGGGGCTCGCGGCGGACGGCCTTCCGCTCGTCGTACCGGACTACATCAACGAGGTGAAGGTGGAGCCCGGCCGCGTCACCCTGTACCGCGTCGCCGCACGATGACGCGCAGGATACTCGTCGTCGACGACGAAGCGGGAATCCGCGCCGCGCTCTCGCAGCTCCTCGAATACGAGGGCTACCAGGTGCGGCAGGCGGCGAACGCGGTGGATGCGTTGTCCGAATACGGGAAGTTCGGTCCCGACCTCGTCTTCATGGACGTCAAGATGGCGGGGATCGACGGACTCGAGGCGCTGAAGAGGCTGCGCGAGCAGGACCCGCGCGCGATCGTCGTGATGATCAGCGGCCACGGGACGATCCAGACGGCGGTCGAGGCGACGCAACTGGGCGCCTACGACTTCCTGGAGAAGCCGCTCGACACCGACCGCATTCTCGTCACGCTGCGCAACGCGCTCCAGCACCTCGAGCTCCGCGACGAGGTGAACACCCTGCGCGCGCAGGTGCAGTCGCGCTACGAGATCGTCGGCGGCTCGTACGCGATCAAGTCGCTCATCGACCGGATCGAGAAGGTGGCACCGACGCCGGCACGCGTGCTCGTCACCGGGGAGAACGGCACCGGCAAGGAGCTCGTCGCGCGCGCGATCCACTCGCAGTCCCCGCGGGCGAAGAAGCCGCTCGTCGAGGTGAACTGCGCGGCGATCCCGACGGAGCTGATCGAGAGCGAGCTGTTCGGGCACATGAAGGGCTCGTTCACCGGCGCGGTAGCCGACCGGGCGGGCAAGTTCGAGCAGGCCGACGGCGGCACGCTCTTCCTCGACGAGATCGGCGACATGAGCGCGAGCGCGCAGGCCAAGGTGCTGCGCGTCCTTCAGGACGGCGTCGTCACGCGCATCGGCGGCAGCAAGGCGGTCGCCGTGGACGTCCGCGTGCTCGCGGCGACGAACAAGAACCTGGAGCACGAGATCGCGGAAGGTAGATTCCGCGAGGACCTGTACTACCGGCTCAACGTCGTGCCGCTGCACGTGCCGCCACTGCGCGAGCGGCGCGAGGACATTCCACTCCTCGTCGCCCACTTCGTCGCCCAGCTCTCCGAGCGGGAGGGCGTGACGCCGCGCTCCTTCGAACAGGCGGCGGTGGACCACCTCGCGCGCATGGACTGGCCGGGCAACGTCCGCGAGTTGCGCAATACCGTCGAGCGGCTGCTCATTCTCGCGAGCGGTCCGCGCGTCACGGCGCACGACGTCGAGCGTCTCGTGGGCCGACCCGCCGCGGAACCGTCGGCGCTCGGTGCGCTGATGACGATCCGGACCTTCGAGGAGTTCAAGGATGCGGCCGAGCGCGCCTTCCTGCTCGCGAAGCTGCGGGAGTTCGACTGGAACGTGAGCGAAACGGCGCGGGCACTCGACATGCCACGCTCCAACCTCTACAAGAAGATCGAGCGCTACGCGCTCGTTCGCGAAGCCTGACGCGAGGAGCACCGATGAGCGAATGGGACCGCAAGCTCGCGAGCATCGACAAGCAGCTGGAGTCCATCTCCGACGACCAGCTCGTCGGGAAGGCGCCGGCCACCGCCACCCCGGGCGAGCGGCGCGAGGTCGAGCGCACGCGCGCATCGACCAACAGCTTCGGGGTCTTCGCACGCCTCGTGCTGGCCGTCGCGATCGGCATCGGGATCGCGTTCTGGCCCTACGCGTCGCGCTGCGGCTTCGGCCTCTTCGCCTACATGGGCGCGGTCGCCGTGGTGATCGGGAGCGGCGTGTGGAGCGCCATCTGGACCTTCCGCCACCGCGCGGCGAAG
>DATAIS010000442.1:0-2999 GCA_036262535.1 Gemmatimonadaceae bacterium
CGCGATGAGCGACGTCCCGAGCTCGGGCACCGCCTCGACGTCGATGTAGAGCGGGTTGCGAAAGAGGCGGCTGATCGGGCTGTAGGGACTGATCTCACCGCCGCGGTTGCGCAGCACGTGCAGCGGGTTCACGCCGACGAACGCGGCACCGTGTGCCGCCGCCCATTCGAGCAGGTCGCCGAGGTCAGTGAGGTCCCCAGCGCCCCAGTTCCGCGCGCTGCGCACCGCGTAGAGGTTGGCGACGACGCCGAAGCCGGGATGACCGCCGAGCTTCTCCAGCGGGTCGGGACATCCGGCGGGGACGACGATGAGGAGCTGCTCGCCCTCGCTGCGCACGCGTCCCGAGCGGAGCGACACCCGCAGCGTGTGATACCCCCGCGCCAGCGCGCGGGGGAGCGGGATCTCGAGCTCATCGCCGGCGTCGTCGATCCGTCCCTCGCCGCGCGTGACGTCGCCGCCCTCCTCGCGCAGCTCGATCGTCCATTCGATCGCGCCCGAGGCACCCGCGGGCCGCCGCGCCGCGATCGTCGCGGGCGCGCGACCTGCCTGCTCGACGACGACGCGCACCGGCGCGACCGCGTCGCGCCGCTCCTCCTCCTCGAGCTCGCGCAGTGCACGTGCCGCGGCTGCGTCGTCGCGGGCGTCGATGCCCATCACAGCGAGGAGCGCGGCGCGCGTCTCGTCTGAGGTGCGTCGCGTCTCCTTGCCCGTCTGGTCCTGATACTCGGCGACGATGCCGAGCCGGTCCGCGAGGGCCCGGAGCGACATCAGCGCCGCTCCGGCACCATCACCACCACACCCAGCGGGGGCAGGTCGAGGCGGATCGACTGCGGATAGCCGTGGAAGGGAGAGGGTTCGGCGGGCGACTCGGCGCGGACGGGGAAGCCGCCGCCACCGAAGGCGGCGTCGTCGGTCGAGAGCCGGAGGCGATACGTGCAGTTGGACGGCGCGCCG
The DNA here is from genome assembly GCA_036262535.1 of Gemmatimonadaceae bacterium. Classification (GTDB taxonomy): domain Bacteria; phylum Gemmatimonadota; class Gemmatimonadetes; order Gemmatimonadales; family Gemmatimonadaceae; genus JABFXC01. Next base: position 955 of record DATAIS010000442.1, read on the forward strand.
ATGCGATAGTCCGGCCGCGGCACGGGCGTCAGGTTCATCACGACGATCGCGTGGTCGCGTCCATCGCGCCTGACGAAGGAGAGTACCGAGCTCTCGCGATCGGCGACGTCGATCCACGAGAAGCCCTCCGGCTGGTAGTCGCGCCGCCAGAGCGGGGAGAGCTCGTGGTACATCTTCCCGAGCTCCTGCATGAAGTACTGGAATGCGCCGTGTCCCGGCTCGTTCCCGAGATGCCAGGGGAGACTCTCGTCGTGGTTCCATTCCTTCCACGGCGCGAGCTCGGTGCCCATGAAGAGCAGCGACTTGCCCGGGCGTGCGTACTGATAGGCGATCAGCGCGCGCAGGTTGGCGAACTTCTGCCACGCGTCGCCCGGCATCTTGTCGAGGAGCGACTTCTTGAGGTGCACCACCTCGTCGTGAGACAGCGGCATGATGAAACGCTCGCTGTACTCGTAGATCATGGCGAAGGTGAGCTGGTCCTGGTGGTGGCGCCGGTGAATGGGGTCGGTGGAGAAGTACTTCAGGGTGTCGTGCATCCACCCCATGTTCCACTTGAAGGTGAATCCGAGGCCGCCCTCCGCGGCCGGCTTCGTCACGCCCGGCCATGCCGTCGACTCCTCGGCGATGGTGACGCATCCCGGCTGCTCGGTGCGCACCGTCTCGTTCATCTGACGCAGGAACTCGATCGCCTCGAGGTTCTCGCGCCCGCCATAACGGTTGCGCAACCACTGCCCCGCCTTGCGGCTGTAGTCGAGGTACAGCATCGACGCGACGGCGTCGACGCGCAGGCCGTCGATGTGGAACTCCTCGAGCCAGTAGAGCGCATTGGCGATGAGGAAGTTGCGGACCTCGTTGCGGCCGTAGTTGAAGATCAGTGTCCCCCAGTCGGGATGCTCGCCGAGTCGCGGGTCCTCGTGCTCGAAGAGCGCGGTGCCGTCGAAGCGGCGCAGCGCCCAGTCGTCTTTCGGGAAGTGCGCCGGCACCCAGTCGAGGATGACGCCGATGCCCGACTGATGGAGCGTGTCGACGAAGAACTTGAAGTCCTCCGGGGAGCCGAAGCGCGACGTCGGCGCGTAGTAGCCGGCGACCTGGTAGCCCCACGAGCCGGCGAAGGGATGCTCCGAGATCGGCAGCAGCTCGACGTGCGTGAAGCCGAGCAACTTCGCGTGCGCGGCGAGCCGCGGTGCGATCTCGCGGTAGCCGAGCGGCCGGTCGCCGTCCTCGGGGACGCGCGCCCACGAGCCGAGATGCACCTCGTAGATCAGCATCGGCTCGCGCGAGTAGTCCATGTCGGGACGCGTCGTCATCCAGTCGCCGTCCCGCCACGTGTAATGCTCGAGGTCGACGACGATCGACGCCGTCTCCGGCGCCTGCTGCATCTTGAAGGCGAAGGGATCGGTCTTGAGACGCGGGACGCCCTCGCGCGTGATGATCTCGTACTTGTAGAGCGCGTTGACGGGAACGTCTGGCACGAAGAGCTCGTGGACGCCCGAGGCGCCGAGCTGCCGCATCGGGAAGAGGCGCCCATCCCAGTTGCAGAAGTCGCCGACGACGCTGACGCGCTGCGCGTTAGGCGCCCAGACGGCGAAGGCGACCCCCGCGACGCCGTCGACGGTGCGTGGGTGCGCGCCGAGCACCTCCCAGAGCCGGCGGTGCGTCCCCTCGTTGAAGAGGTGCAGGTCGAGCTCGCCGATGGTCGGGAGGAAGCGATAGGGATCGGCGCGCTCCCAGGTCGCGCCGTCGGCGTAGTGGAAGCGCAGACGGTAGGCGAAGGGGACGCTGACGCCGGGGAGGAAACCGGCGAAGAGCCCACCTTCGACGCGATCGAGCCCGGCCGGCTCGCCGCCCTCGGGTAGGACCTCGACGGCGACGGCGTCGGGGTGATACGCACGCACCACGGCCCCCGGGATTCCGTCGACCGAGATCGGGTGCGCACCGAGCACGTCGTGCGGATGATCGTGACGGTGCCCGAGCAGCCGCTGCAGATCGCCGCGCGCCGGTGGCGGGGCGACGAGCGGGCGTGCGTCGCGGCGGGTCACTCCGCC
>DATAIS010000443.1:0-4390 GCA_036262535.1 Gemmatimonadaceae bacterium
ACGGTCTCTCCGAGGCCGACCTCGCCGACGCGCCCTGGTTCGAGCAGATCTGGGAGCGCATCTACGACTTCTGCGCCGGCGACAAGGTGGTCGCGCACAACGGCTACCACTTCGACTTCCCGATCCTCAGGCGCCTCGCCGGCGAGCCGTTCGGGAGCAGCTACGACACCCTCCCCCTCGCGCGCGACCTGCACCCGACGAGCGGCAAGCTCTCCGACCTCGCGCGCCTGTATGGGTTCGACCCCGGCAACTCGCATCGCGCGCTCGACGACACCCGCACCCTCGCCCGCGTCTGCCTCGCGCTCCACGAGACGAACGTCGTCCGCGCCCGCAAGACCGCGCTCGTGACGCTGCTCGACCACCTTGGGCTGGCCCTCGCGCTCGACGCCCGGGAGCGCGATCCGGAGGCAGAGCTGATGCGCAATCTCTGCGTGCCCTGGTCGCTGGGGCGCTACAGCGACTGCCTTGGTTTCTATGAGAGGGAGCGCGAGCTCATCGCCGACGACAGCGTCGCGACGGTGGAGCAGGTGATCGAGTGGCTGGGCGGCGAGGAGCGGATGCAGAAGATCCGCGCCGAGAAATCGGCCGACGAGCGCTATCCGGCGGCGATGGCGCGGCTCCGGCGGCTGATCGCGAGCTGCGGCTCCGGGACGTTAGGCGAGCAGATCACCGCCTTCCTCGAGCGCGTCGCGCTGTCGAAGGCGGACGGCGTGGAGACCGCGAGCGAACGCGTCAACCTCCTCACCCTGCACTCGACGAAGGGGCTCGAGTTCTCGCGCGTCTACATCCTCGGCGTCGAGGACTTCCAGCTCCCGGGCGACAAGGAACGGAGGGACGCGAGCAAGGAGGAAGTCGAAGAGGCGCGGCGGCTGCTCTACGTCAGGATGACGCGGGCGAAGGACCGACTGGTGATGACCCGCGCCGAGGTCCGCGACGGGCGTCCCACCGGCGGGCATCGGTTCCTGAGCGAGATGGGCCTGCCGCCACAGGCTCCCTCGCGCCGGTCCGATTGAGGCACGGAGAACCGCAGCGAGGGCCCGGCGGAGCTGCGCTCGCCTGGCGAGGTCCATCGCGTGTCCGGCTCACGCAACAACTGGTTGGGATGACACGGATTTAACGGATGACGCGGATCGCTCTGTGAGGCGTCCCGGGCTCCTTCCACCTGATCGGCATCACGCAGAAGTGGTTTGGGGCAAGCGGGGCGAGACCATCTCTCCCCGCTTGCCCCAAGCCTTTTCGGCCCGCTGTGAGGAGGGGCGCACCGCCGAGGAGCGATCCGTTCATCCGTGGAATCCGTGTCATCCCCCCAAGCTGTTGCCGTTGCCGTTGCTGTTGCCGTTGCTGTTTCGGCGGTAGGACCCGAGCGCTGCGACGGACGCGACTGTAGCTTTACAGCATGGCCACGACGATCCTCGTGATCGACGACGAGCCGCAGATACGGCGGGTTGTGCGCAACGCGCTCGCCGATGACGGCGTCCAGGTCAGCGAAGCCGGCACCGCGACGAAGGGCATCGACCTCGCCGCCGCCGAGAGGCCCGGGCTGATCGTGCTCGACCTCGGGCTGCCTGACGGCGAGGGCGCCGAGGTGCTGCGCGAGATTCGCAAATGGTCGTCGGCGCCCGTGCTCGTGCTCTCGGCGCGCGGGTCGGATCAGGAGAAGGTGCGGCTGCTCGATGCCGGTGCCGACGACTACGTCACCAAGCCGTTCAGCACCGTCGAGCTTAAGGCGCGCGTCCGGGCGCTGCTCAGGCGAACCAATCCCGCGGGCGAGCATGCCGAGGGCCCGATCGAGGTCGGCGGCCTGACGATGGACCTCGCGAAGCCGTCGCTGCATCGCGGCGCGGAGGTCGTGCACCTCACGCGCACCGAATGGGACCTGCTGCGAGTGCTCGTGCGGCACGCGGGGCGCACGCTGACGCATCGCCAGCTCTTCGATGCGGTGTGGGGGAAGGCGTTCGGCGATCCGCAGCAGAACCTGCGCGTGCACATCCGCAGCCTGCGCCGGAAGATCGAGGCGGATCCCGTGCGTCCGCGGCTCATCGTCACCGAGCCGGGCGTCGGCTATCGCTTCGACGTCACACCGTGAAGCCCTTCGTCAGGCGCGGCTGGCTGCTGTGGCTCGCGGTGCTCGCCGCGGTGACTCTCGCGATGCTGCCGCTGCGCGGCGTCCTCGAGGAGGCGCACGTCGCGCTCGCGTACCTGCTCGTCGTGCAGGGAGCGGGCGCGTGGCACGGACGGCGGGTGGGACTCGTCGTCGCGGGACTCGCCTTCCTCTGTCTCGATATTCTCTTCCTTCCGCCCTACGGCACGCTCGTCGTCGAGCGGCCGATCGACTGGCTCGTGCTCGTCGCCTTCCTCGCGGTGGCGACGATCGCGGCGCATCACGCCAACGCCATGCGCGAGGCGTCGCGGGTCAAGGACGCGGTGCTGGCGTCGGTCTCGCACGACCTGCGCACGCCGCTGACGACGATCAAGGCGCTCGCGCACGATCTCGGCGCCGGCAACGACGACCGCGCGATGACGATCGAGGAGGAGGCGGATCGCCTCGACGGATTCGTCCGCGACCTGCTCGACCTCTCGAGGCTGGGCAGCGGCGCCGTCGCGCTCTCGCCGGAGCCTAACGAAGCGGAAGACCTCGTCGGTGCGGCGCTGCAGCGCGTGTCGGGCGCGGCGAACGGGCGCGAGATCCGCGTCTCGCTCGGCGAGGGAGAGCCGCTCCGCTTCGGCCGCTTCGACTTCGCGCAGACGCTGCGCGCGCTGGTGAACCTGCTCGAGAACGCGCTCAAGTACTCGCCCCCGGGCGCGTCGATCGACGTCACCGTCAGGCGCGACGGGCGCTGGCTCGCGTTCGCGGTGGCCGACCGCGGTCCCGGCATTCCGCCAGCCGAGCGCCTGCGCATCTTCGAGCCCTTCTATCGGCGACCAGACACGCCCTCCGACGTGCGCGGCGTCGGCCTCGGGCTCTCGATCGCGCGCGGCGTGGTCGAGGCGCAGGGTGGATCGCTGAGCTACGAGGCGCGCGAAGGAGGAGGCAGCGTCTTCACGATCCGCGTCCCGGCGATCGACGTCGAGCAGGCGGCGGCCGTCGGCTGATCTTCACGGAATCTTCACGCGCGAGGGTCACTTCTTCACGCGTAGTTCACGGCCTCCTTCGCGATAATGAAGGACCGGAACGCCGCGATGCCGAACACCCTCACCCGCATCAAGCGCCTGCTCTTCGGCCGGCCGCTCCCCTCGGATCGTCTCGAGCACGAGCGGCTGAACAAGAAGACCGCGCTCGCCGTCCTCTCCTCGGACGCGATCTCCTCGGTCGCCTACGCCACGGAGCAGACGCTGCTCGTGCTCGCGGTGCTCGGCGCGGCCGCGCTCACGTACGTCGTGCCGATATCGGCGACGATCGTGGGGCTGCTCGTCCTCGTCGCCCTCTCGTACCGGCAGACGATCTTCGCCTACCCGAAAGGCGGAGGATCGTACACCGTTGCCAAGGACAACCTCGGCGTCGGTGCGGGCCTCGTTGCCGCGGCGGCGCTGCTCACCGACTACATCCTCACCGTCGCCGTCTCGATCTCGGCGGGGGTCGCGGCGATCACCTCGGCGTACCCGAGGCTCGCGCCGCACGCCGTGGGACTCTGCACGCTGGCGATCGTGCTGCTGATGCTCGTCAACCTGCGCGGCGTGCGCGAGTCGGGAATCGCCTTCAGCGTGCCGACGTACGTCTTCATCGCGCTGATGACCGCGCTCATCGTCGCCGGCGTCTGGCGCTGGGCGACGGGGCATGAGGCCATCCTCGCCGCGCAGCCGCTCCGCGTCGACCCGGTGTCCGCGGCACAGCACCCCGCGGCGCCGATCGGCTTCGCGCTGGTCTTCCTCGTGCTGCGCGGATTCGCGGAGGGGTGCGTCGCGATGACGGGCACGGAGGCGATCTCGAATGGCGTCAGCGCGTTCAGGCAGCCGAGCTCGCGAAACGCGGCGACGACGCTCGGCTGGATGGCGGGGATTCTCGCCGTGTTCTTCCTCGGCACGAGCTGGCTCGCGAAGCACTACGCGGTGATGCCGACGGCGAGCGAGACGGTGCTCTCGCAGCTGGGACACCACATCTTCGGGAGCGGCGCCCTGTACTTCGCGCTCCAGTATGCGACCTTCGCGCTGCTCGTGCTCGCCGCGAACACTGCCTTCGCCGACTTCCCGCGACTCGCCAGCATCCTCGCCGACGACGGCTACATGCCGCGCCAGTTCGCGGCGCGCGGCGACCGGCTCGCCTTCTCCAACGGCATCATTGCGCTGGCGGCAGTCGCGATGCTGCTCGTCTGGCTCTTCGGCGGCGACACGCACGCGCTGATCCCGCTCTACGCGATCGGCGTCTTCCTCTGCTTCACCCTCTCGCAGGCGG
>DATAIS010000444.1:0-3018 GCA_036262535.1 Gemmatimonadaceae bacterium
GGGACGTGATCGTGAACTGCAACAACCCGGGCGTGTGGGCCTTCCACTGCCACATCCTGCCGCACGCGGAGAGCGAGCATGGGATGTTCGGGATGGTCACCGCGCTCATCGTCAACAAGTAGGGCGACGAGCAACGAGAACCGCACGCGGCCGCCGTGCGGCCTGCTGGTGCGAAGGTGCGAGAGGATCCGTTGCGAGGGTGCGGAGGTGCGAAGAGCACTTCCGCACCTCTTCGCATCCCGGGCAGGGTACCTGGTTCTACCAGCCGCTCCCACCCGGCGAGAACGGAGCAGGGCGAACGCAACGGAGTTGACCCGGCGACAACTAGATGCGCCATTCGTCGCACCTTCGCATCACCGCACCGCCTCCTCTCGAACCTCCGCACCAGCCGCGGCACGGCCGCGGCGAGGTCGCTCGTCCCGGCCTACGCTACCGCGATGATGCGCGGAGTCGCACCGATCGAGGCGACAAGCGAGCGGAACGTCCGGTAGAGCTTCGGATCCAGCGCCGTGCCCGACATGTCGTCCATGATCGCGAGCGCTTCCGTCGTCGAATAGGCGGCGCGGTAGGGACGATCGGTGGTCAGGGCGTCGTAGATGTCGGCGATGCCGAGGATGCGCGCGGCGAGGGGGATCTGCTCGCCGGCGAGGCGGTCGGGGTAACCCGTGCCATCCCACCGCTCGTGGTGGTTGCGGATGATCGGCAGCACGTCCCACGGAAAGTCCACGTCGGCAAGGAGCTCGGCGCCGGCGAGGGCGTGGCGCTCCATGATGCCGCGCTCCTCGAGCGTGAGCGGACCAGGCTTGGTGAGGATGCTCGTCGGCACCGCGATCTTGCCGACGTCGTGCAGCAGGGCGCCGACCCGGAACCAGAACATCGCCAGCGCGTCGAAGCCGCAATCGGCCGCGAGCGCGGTCGCATACTCGGTGACCCGCTCGCAGTGACCCTGCGTGTACGGGTCCTTCGATTCGATCGACCCGCTCCACCGCCTGACGACGTCGTGGAAGCGCTCCTCGAGTCGCTGCGCGCGGCGACCGACGTCGGCGACGTCGCGGCGGGCGCGCAGCTGGTCGAAGATGTGGTGCGCCTGGCTGAGGAAGCGCAGCATGTCGCGGCTGCGATCGGTGCGGCAGGCGAGCTCCGCGAGCTCGCGCAGCGTCTCCGCCTGGAGGAGCGGGTCCTCGAGCCCGCGCGCGAGCGAGAGCGCACGCGTCAGCATGCGCTCGGCGTCGGTCAGCTCGCCGCTCTCGCGCGCGACGACGCCGCGGTGCTTCAGCGTCTCGCTCAGTGCGCGTGCCGGAACGTTGTCCTCGCCCGCGCCGAGGATCGCGTCACAGGCGGCGCGGGCGCGCGTCAGCTCGCCGCGCGCGACCCAGAGCTGGGTGTGGTTGACCTCGACCATGAGCTGCGCCTCGCGGTCGCCGACGTCGGCGCATGCGGCTGCGGCTTCGGCGTACGCGCGCTCGGCGTCGCGCCAGCGCTCGAGCGCCGCATAGAGCATCCCCATGTTGTTGAGGAGCCGCCCGAGGTTCTGGCGGTGGCCCGCGGCGCGATAGCCGTGGAGGCTTCGCTGGTAGTGGCGCAGGGCGCCGGTGAGGTCGCCGCGGACGCTGAGGATGATGCCGAGGTTCTGGTCGATCATCGCCACGAGCAGGTTCTCGCCCGCCGCGACCGCGGTCGTGCGGGCGGTGGCGTAGAGCCGCTCGGCGTCGTCGAGCTGGCCGCGCTGCCAGTGGCAGACGGCGAGGACGTTGAGGATGTGCGCCGCACAGGCGCCGTCGCCGGCGGCTTCGGCGCAGAGAAGCCCGAGCTGCAGGACGTCGACGGCGGCGTCGAGCTGGCCGAGCTCCCAGTACGAGCGGCCGATGCGGCGGAGGATCGTGGCCGCGAGCGGCGTGGCCTTCCGGCCGAGCGCGTGCAGCGCATTCTCGTAGAGCTCCACCGCGCCCGCGCGGTCGCCGGCGGCGCGGCGCGCATCGGCGGCGGCGAGGATCTCGTCCGGCCGATACGCGGGCACGCCGATCACGGTGCCCCAGGCGGGTGTGGACGCGCTCACGCGATGGCCTCGTCGCTCGAGCGGACGAGCGGCGGGTAAGCACCCGCGGGCACGCGGACGGCGTCGGCGGCGTCGGGCCGCGCATCCGCCGTGGCGCCGACGAGGGCCCGGATCATCCGGGCCAGCGTCGGCCGCGAGATGCCGAGCATGCGCGCGGCGGCGCTCCGGTTGCCGCGCGTGTGCTCGAGGGTGAGGCGCACCGCCTCCAGAGCGATGCTGTCGAGCGTCGTCCCCTCGCGCGAGAGCGCGATCGTGCCGATCGCGTCGCCCGCCGCGCCGGGGGCGCGCAGGCTCCGCTGCTGGAGCATGAGGTGTCGCGAACGCACCGCGCCGTCGCTGCCGCCGAGGATGGCCGCGCGCTCGATGACGTTGCGCAGCTCGCGCACGTTCCCGGGCCAGGCGTGGGCGCGGAGGGCGTCGACGGCATCGGGGGCGAGAAGGCGCGGGCCGCGGCCGCGCTCGTCGGCGATCTCGCCGAGGAACCGCATCGCGAGCAGGGGGACGTCGTCGTCGCGCTCGCGCAGCGGCGGGATGTCGATGTGGAAGACGTTGAGGCGGTAATAGAGGTCGGGCCGGAACTCGGCGCGCGCGACCGCCTGCTCGAGCGCGACGTTCGTGGCGGCGACGATGCGGCAGCGGACGCTAACCTCGCGCGTGCTGCCTAACGGCCGGATGCTGCGAGCCTCCAGCGCGCGGAGGAGCTTGGGCTGGAGGCTGAGGGGGAGCTGGTGGATCTCGTCGAGGAAGAGCGTCCCTTCGGCGGCGAGCTCGAAGAGCCCCTGCTTGCGGGCGTGGGCGCCGGTGAACGCGCCCTTCTCGTGGCCGAAGAGCTCACCCTCGAGCAGGGACTCGGGGATCGCCGCGCAGTTGACGGCGACGAAGGGCGCGTCGGCCGAGGGGCTCCCATAGTGGATGCCGCGGGCGAAGAGCTCCTTGCCGGTGCCGGTCTCGCCGATGAGGAG
>DATAIS010000445.1:0-1881 GCA_036262535.1 Gemmatimonadaceae bacterium
GGCGATGGGTGAACCAGCAGGAGGATCGCTGGGAGTCGGCGCTGTGGATCATGAACGCCGACGGGTCGCGCAACCGCTTCTTCACCAGGGGGTCGAGCGCGATGTGGTCGCGCGATGGGAAGCGCGTCGCGTATCTCGCCGAGGGCGAGCCGAACAAGTCGACGCAGCTCTGGACGCGCTACGTCGATGCCGCCGGCGACGGCACGCAGATCACGCGGCTCACGACGACGCCCGCCGACATCCGCTGGTCTCCCGATGGCAAGTGGATCGGTTTCACCTCGCTCGTCGCGGCGACGCCCAACCCGTCGTGGAAGATCGACATGCCGGCGACGCCCAAGGGCGGGAAGTGGACCGACGCGCCCCGCATCGTCGACCGGCTCCACTTCAAGCAGGACCGCCGCGGCTTCATGGAGCTCGGCAACACCCACCTCTTCGTCGTCTCGGCCGAGGGCGGGACGCCGCGGCAGCTGACGAAGGGCGACTGGTCGCTCGGCGCGCGCTTCGACCAGCTCGCCGGCAGTGTCGCGTACGACTGGACGCCCGACGGCAAGCGCATCATCGCCGAGGGGCTTCGCGACTCGACCGCGGACATGAACTACCGCGACGCCAGCTTGTTCATGATCGACGTGGCCACTGGCGACGTCAGGCAACTCACCCCGGAGCGTGGCAGCTGGCAGGCGCCAGTGGTGTCGCCCGACGGACGTCGCGTCGCCTTCGCCGGCACCCCGTACGGCAACTACAGCTACCGCGCGTTCGACCTCTACGTCATGGACGTGGACGGGCGCAACATGCGCATGGTGTCGAAGGACTTCGACCGCGACCCGCAGGACGTGTACTGGTCGCAGGACGGGAGCACGCTCTGGTTCACGGCGCAGAACCAGGGCGCGACGCAGCTCTTCTCGGTGCCGTCAGCGGGCGGCACGCCGGCGCGCCTCAGCCCGGCGGTCGGGGCGATCTCGCTCGGCGGCGTCTCGCGCAACGGTGTCGCCGCGGCGATCCGCACCGCGCCGCAGCTCCCGCCCGACGTCGTGCGCATCGACCTCGCGACGAAGGGGAAGCGCAACGCGATGCCTGACGTCGTGCAGCTCACGCGCGTCAACGAGGACGTGCTCGCGGGCGTCAAGCTCGCCGACGTGAAGGAGCTCTGGGTGACCTCCACCGGCGGCGCGAAGGTGCAGGGATGGCTTGTGACGCCGCCCGGCTTCGACGCGGGGAAGAAGTATCCGCTGATCATGGAGATCCACGGTGGCCCGCACTCGATGTACGGCACCGGCTTCAACTACTCCTTCCAGAACTTCGCCGCCAACGGCTACGTCGTGCTGTACACCAACCCGCGCGGCTCGACCGGCTACGGCAGTGCCTTCGGCAACGCCATCGAGCGCCGCTATCCCGGCGTGGACTACGAGGACCTGATGGCCGCGGTGGACACGGTCGTCAAGCGCGGCTTCGTCGACACCCAGCGCATGTACGTCGGCGGCTGCTCGGGTGGCGGCGTGCTCTCGAGCTGGGTCATCGGCCACACGAACAGGTTCGCGGCGGCGGCGGTGCGCTGCCCGGTGATCAACTGGATGTCGTTCATCGGCCAGACCGACGTCCCGCTCTTCACCCAGAACTTCTTCGCGAAGCCCTTCTGGGAGGACCCGAAGCCATGGCTCGAGCAGTCGTCGCTGATGTACGTCGGCAACGTGACGACGCCGACGGTGGTGATGACCGGTGAGCTCGACCGCCGCACGCCGATGCCGCAGAGCGAGGAGTACTACGCCGCCCTCAAGATGCGCGGCGTCCCCGCGGCGCTGATCCGCTTCGAGGGCGAGTACCACGGCACCAGCTCCCGCCCCTCGAACTACATCCGCACGCAGCTCTACATGATGAACTGGTACA
>DATAIS010000446.1:0-20597 GCA_036262535.1 Gemmatimonadaceae bacterium
CAGTCACACTCTCTTCACCCCCCGAATGATGCGTAACTTCGTTCGTGCAGCTGTGGTGATGGCGGCGGTTGTTGCGCCCGCGATCACTTCGGCGCAGGCCCGCCAGGGCACCCCGCTCGACGTCCAGTTCTCCGGACTCCTCTATCCGCAGTACGTGTACGGCGGCCAGAAGGGCAACGCGACCCGCTCGCAGAACCGCTTCGAGCTCGATCGCGCCTACCTCACCGCCGACGCACGCCTCGCCGAACGCTTCACGATGAAGCTGACGGCGGAAGCGACGCAGCCGATCGGCGGCGCGGGCTGGGTGCTCCGCGCGCGTCACGGCTACGGCGAGTATGCGTTCTGGACGAACAACAAGGGCTGGATGGGCGCCAACGCCCAGGCCCGGTTCGGCATCCAGCCGACCGTGCTGATCGAGCACGAAGAGCAGTTCTGGCCCCGCTGGGTCGCCAAGGTCGCGACCGAGCGCGCCGGGTTCTTCTCGGCGGCGGACGTCGGTGTCTCGACGACCGCTAAGGTCAACGGCGTCGAGATCTTCGCCAGCGCCATGAACGGCTCGGGCTACATGGTGGCCGAGAACGACCGCTTCAAGGACTACTCGCTCCGCGTGACGCTGGAGCCGGTCGACGGCATGACGCTGTCGCCGTGGTATTACAAGGGCCTTCGCAAGAGCACGCGTACCGATGCGGCTCACGCGAACGAGGGCCGGAAGCGCGACCGCATGGGCGTGCTCGCGGCCTATCGCGCGAAGGCGTGGATGGTCGGCGGTGACTACGCCGTCGCCACGAACGAGAACGAGACCCCGACGGCCCAGCCCTTTGCGACGACAGATCAGTCGAGCAAGGTGATCAGCGCCTACGCGCGCCTCAAGCCGCTGGCGATGATGGACCCCAAGGGCAACGCTGCGTGGGGCCTGCTCGTCCGCTGGGACCAGATCGATTCCGACAACCAGTTCGCCCTCACGGGCGGCGACTTCCCGGTCCTCAAGGGCAAGTTCGTCGTCGCGGGCATCACGTACGACATGAACAACCGGGTGTCGTGGTCGTTCGACTGGCAGCAGCAGTCGCCCGTCGGGGCGCCGGCCGCTGGCCTGGACCTCCGCACTTACAACGTGCACGCCTCGATCGGTTTCTAAACGATTGAATCGGAACGGAGCGAAGGGGGTGGCCATGCGCCACCCCCTTCGTGCGTTCGGGCCATGGGGTCGCGTCGGCAAACAGGGGGCCGTTACATTTCCGCCGATCTCCCTCCCCCTTCGCCCCACGCGCATGCCATACCCGACGCGACTCGTCATTGTCTTCGCAGGCCTCGTCTCCCCGCTTCTCGGTGGCGCGCAGCAGACTCCACCGGCCGACACGGCGCGTAGCGGCAATACTCCCGTACCGACGCTCCCCGTCGAGCTTTCGGGCGTGCTGTACCCGCAGTTCACCTACGGCGGAGCGAAGGGAAGTGGAACGCGGAGCGCCAATCGATTCGAGCTGGAGCGCGCGTATCTGACCGCTCGCGCGAAGCTCAGCGACCGCGCCAGCATCCGCGCGACGATCGATGTGTTCCGCCCGACCCCGACCTCGAGCTACACGCTGCGCGCCAAATACGCGTACGCGCAGTACGACTACTGGGGAAAGAACGAAGGGGTCCTCGGCGCGACCGGACAGGTGCGCCTCGGGATGCAGCAGACCGTCGTCATCGAGCACGAAGAGCAGTTCTGGCCGCGGTGGATCGCCCGCACGGGCATCGAGCGTACGGGTGCGTTCTCCTCCGCCGATCTCGGGGCATCCACGACGCTCGGGTTCGGCGGAGGCGCGACGGAGCTCTTCGCGATGGTTGCGAACGGCAATGGCTATACGACGCCGGAGTCCGACCGATTCAAGGACTACTCGGCTCGCCTGAGCATCGCCCCCTTCGGGCCGCCGAGCAGCGCCGCGGGGGGAATCGTCATTTCTCCCTGGTACTACAAGGGTGCGCGGCCGGGGGCATTGCGGCCCGCCGAAGCGCGCCGACTCGACAGGATGGGCGTCTTCGCCGGTGTGCGCGTCCCTGCCTTGACGGGTGGCATCCACCTCGCGCGCCTCACCTCCTCCCGGGACACGGCTCTCGCGGGCGGTAGGATCGCGGAGGTCGAAGGGAGCAGCCGCCTGCTGAGTGCACACGTCCAGATCCGGCCTTTCCGGCTTCTCGACCCGGCCGGGAACACCGCCTGGGGTCTCCTCTTCCGCTGGGACGCCATCGACGGCGACCAGTCGTACGCGAGCCCCGGAGGCGACTTCACCGCGCGTGACGGCCGGTTCATCGTGACGGGCGTGGTGCACGAGTTGAGCAAGAAGCTGCTGTGGGCCATCGACTTTCAGCAGCAGTCGCCTCGCGGCGACCCGCTCCCGGCGCAGGACATCAGGACGTACAACCTGCACGTCGTCGCGAACTTCTGATCGCGTCTGTAACGCCTCTGTAACGCCGGGGAGTAGCGCGGGAGCGTGGCGCTTCGCGGAATAAGATTATAGGGCTGTTCGTGTCCCGTCGCGTCCTTCACATAATGGAGAACACCGTGAGAATCGCCGCCCTCGTAGCTGCCGCCGGGTTCGCGGTGGCCTGCACGTCGGAGTCCCGCACCAGCAACGACAGCGCTCAGGGAGCAACCGCCCGATCAGGCTCCGTGGATCTTACCGGAGCGGGGGCAACCTTCCCCTGGCCGTTGTACTCGAAGTGGTTCTCGGATTACGCCTCCCAGAAGGGAGTCAGGATCAACTACCAGTCGATCGGCTCGGGTGGTGGCATCCGCCAGCTCAGCGAACAGACCGTCGATTTCGGCGCCTCCGACAGCCCGATGTCGACCGAGGAGCTTGGCAAGGCCAAGGGCGGCGCGGTGCTTCACATCCCGACCGTGCTCGGCGCGGTCGCGCTGATCTACAATCTCCCCGAGGCGAAGGGACAGCTCAAGCTGGACGGTGCGACAGTCGCCGACATCTTCTCTGGAAGGATCAAGAAGTGGAACGATCCGCGCATCGCGGCGCTCAACGCGGGGACGACGCTGCCGAACACCGACATCCTCGTCGTCCATCGCTCGGACGGAAGCGGGACGACGTACGTCTTTACCGACTACCTCACCGCGGTCTCGCCCGCGTGGTCGTCGGGCCCGGGGAAGGGCAAGGAAGTCCAGTGGCCCACCGGTCTCGGCGCGAAGGGGAATGAAGGCGTCGCCGGTCAGGTGAAGCAGACGCCAGGCGCGATTGGCTACGCCGAGCTCGCGTATGCAAAGCAGAACAATCTCACCGTCGCTTCCCTGAAGAACGCGGCGGGGCAGTTCGTCGCGCCGTCGGTGGAGTCGGCCACGGCGGCCGCTGCGGGGCTGTCGCTCCCCGAGAACACGGATTACCGCGTGTCGATCGTGAACGCGAAGGGCCAGGGTGCATACCCGATCTCCTCGTTCACATGGATTCTTCTGTACGAGAACCAGCCCGACGCAGGCAAGGGACGGAAGCTCATCGACTTCCTCACCTGGGCGCTCACCGAAGGTGAGAGCCAGGCGGCGGCGCTCGACTACGCGCCGCTTCCGGAGGCGATGCGTCAGCGTCTGCTCGAGAGACTCAAGACCGTGAAGCTCGGCGCGACGTCCTGATGGCGACGACGGCGCCGCAGGCGTCAGGCGACGGTCAAGCTGCATCGCCGATGCCGCTGGCGGCACGCCTCGAGAGCGCCGGAGTCGGCGACCGCATCTATCGCGGCGCCATCACGACGTTCGCCGCGTGCGTCCCACTGCTTCTCATTCTGATCGCGCTCGAGGTCGGCCGCGCTGCCTGGCCGGCCTTGAGCACGTTCGGCCTGTCGTTTCTCACGGACAGCGACTGGGACCCGGTCAACGGGGTCTTCGGCGCGGCCCCGGCGCTTTACGGGACGCTCGTTTCGTCCCTCCTCGCGCTCCTGATCGCGACACCGCTCGCGCTGGGCGTCGCGATCTACCTCTCGGAGTTCGCGCCGAACTGGCTTCGCCAGCCGGTGTCGTTTCTGGTCGATCTGCTCGCGGCGGTTCCGAGCGTCGTGTACGGGCTGTGGGGGATCTTCGTGCTGATCCCGCTCCTGCGCTCGTACGTGATCCCCTTCTTCCGCGATACGCTGCACCTCGGTGCGACACCGGTATTCTCCGGGCCGGCGTACGGTCCGAGCATGTTCGCGGCGGGGATCATCCTCGCGATCATGGTCCTGCCGTACATCTCGGCGGTCGCGCGCGAGGTTCTGCTCGCGGTGCCGCGGTCGCAGCGCGAGGCGGCTCTTGCGCTGGGCGCCACGCGATGGGAGACGATCTGGGGAGCCGTCCTTCCGTACGCGCGCTCGGGCATAATCGGCGGCGTCATCCTGGGTCTCGGGCGCGCACTCGGCGAGACGATGGCGGTGACGATGGTCATCGGAAACCGCCATGAGATCTCGCCGTCGCTGCTCGCGCCGGGGTACACGATGGCGTCGCTGATCGCAAACCAGTTCGCCGAAGCCACGGGCGGGATCCATCAGTCGGCGCTCATGGCCGTCGGCTTCGTGCTCTTCGTGGTGACGCTGATCGTGAACGCGATCGCCCGGTGGCTGGTCTGGCGCGTCGCGCGAGGCAACCGATGACGAGCCCTCCGGCGCCGGCGCCGCGGCGCGAGCGGCCGAGCGTCAGCCAGCGCGCCTACGCGGAGCGAACCGTCAGGACGCTGACGCGGCGCAAGGTCGTGAACGCGATCATGGTCGGGCTCACCTGCGTCGCGGCGCTCGTCGCGACGCTGCCGCTGCTTTTCATCCTCTTCTACCTCCTGCGCAAGGGCGCGGCGATGATCACGCCCGAGTTCTTCACGGCGATGCCGCGGCCGGTCGGTGAGGAAGGCGGCGGGATGGCGAACGCGATCGTCGGCACGGTCATCCTCGTCGGGCTGGCAATGCTCGTCGGTCTGCCCGTCGGCATCGGCGCGGGGCTCTACCTCGCCGAGCATCGCGGCACACGCCTCGCGACGGTGGTGCGATTCCTCTCCGACGTGTTGAATGGCCTCCCCTCGATCGTGATGGGGATCTTCGCCTGGCAGTTCATCGTCCGTCCGATGGGCCACTTTTCGGCGCTCGCCGGGGGTATCGCTCTCGGTGCGATGATGATTCCGATGGTGACCCGTACGACCGAGGAGATGGTTCGTCTCGTCCCGACCGCATTGCGCGAGGCGGCGCTCGCGCTCGGGTACACGCGCTGGCGCACTTCGCTCACGATCGTGCTCCGGACCGCGGCGGCAGGGATCGTTACCGGGGCGCTCGTCGCGATCGCCCGCATTGCCGGTGAGACTGCACCGCTCTTCTTCACCGCGCTCGGCAACAGCTTCATGTCGACCTCGCTGAACGAGCCGATCGCCGCCTTGCCCCTCCAGATTTTCAACTACGCGATCAGCCCTTACGAGTCGGCGCACGCGCTCGCCTGGGCAGGGGCACTCGTTCTCATCGGACTGGTGCTCATCGTGAGCGTCGCGGCGCGCTTCGCGACGCGAGCCCGCTTCGGGCGCGGCGGCGATTGAGACCGTGATGACCGCATCGATGCCGGATTCAAACGAGCGAAAGAGCGCCCCGCACGTCCCCGCGCCGCGGGTCGTGGTCGCGCGGGCGACACCGGCGTCCGATGAGTCCAAGGGGCTACGAGAGAAGAAGCTTGGGACGCGCCGCCTCACCGCGTACTTCGCCGCTCACGCCGCCGTCCGCGGCGTCACGCTCGACTTCAACGAGCGCGAGGTAACCGCGATCATCGGTCCCTCGGGGTGCGGCAAGTCGACGCTCCTCCGTTGCCTGAACCGGATGCACGAGACGGTGCCGACGGCCCACGTCGAGGGGAATGTCGTCCTCAACGGAAACGACATCTACGCGAAGGGAGTGAGCCCGATCGCGGTCCGCCGCCACATCGGGATGGTCTTCCAGCGGCCGACGCCCTTCCCGACGATGTCGATTCGCGACAACGTCGCGGCCGGGCTCCGCGTGAAGAATGACGCTCCGTCATCTCGCCGCGACATCGACGACGTCGTCGAGCGTGCACTCCGGCGTGCCGCGCTCTGGGAGGAGGTCAAGGATCGTCTGCGCACGAGCGCCGTCGGTCTTTCCGGGGGGCAGCAGCAGCGGCTCTGCATCGCGCGCGCGCTCGCGACCGAGCCCGAGGTACTGCTTCTCGACGAGCCGACGGCGTCGCTCGACCCACTCAGCACACAGCGCGTCGAGGAGCTGGTCTACGAGCTGCGCCGCGACGTCACCGTGGTCATCGTGACACACAACATGCAACAGGCGGCGCGCGTCTCGGACGAGACGGCGTTCATGCTCGCCGGCGAGCTGATCGAGCTCGCGCCGACAGCAGCGCTGTTCACGACGCCACGCGACCAGCGAACCGAGGCCTACATCACGGGTCGCTTCGGATGACCATACCGCTTCCCGCGTCGAGCCGCCCGACGCCGCGAGCGGCAGGAGAGGGTCATCCCGGAACGATCGAGGCGCGCGACTTCTCGTTCTGGTACGGGCCGAAGCAGGCGCTGTACGACATCTCGCTGACTCTGCCCGCACGCTGCATCACGGCGCTGATCGGGCCGTCGGGGTGCGGAAAGTCGACCTTCCTCCGGTCGATAAACCGGATGAACGAGCTGATCCCGGGGACGCGCTTCGAGGGTCGGATCGTGCTCGATGGGGAGAACATCTACGGCGGGGAGACGGATTCGACGGCGCTCAGGCAGCGGATCGGAATGGTCTTCCAACGATGGAATCCCTTCCCGAAGTCCATCTATGACAACGTCGCCTACGGACCGCGCATCAACGGCACTCGGACGCGGAGCGAGCTCGACGAGCTCGTCGAGTCGTCACTTCGACGCGCGGCGCTGTGGGACGAGGTGAAGGATCGGTTGCGCCAGAGCGCCCTCGGTCTGTCAGGCGGGCAACAGCAGCGATTGTGCATTGCCCGGGCACTCGCGAACGAGCCGGAGGTATTACTGCTGGACGAGCCGGCGAGCGCGCTCGACCCGATCGCGACGCAGCGCATCGAGGAGCTTCTCTACGAGCTGAAACGCGAGCTCACGGTCGTCATCGTCACACACAACCTCCAGCAGGCGGCCCGCGTCTCCGACTACACCGCGTTTTTCTACGTGGGCAGGCTCGTCGAGATGGACACGACCGAGCGCATGTTCACCACCCCGCAGGAGGAGCGGACCGACGCCTACATCACCGGGAGATTCGGATGACAGCCAGCCCAGATACGACCCGTTTCCGCCACTTTCACGACCAGCTCGCGACGCTGAAGCAGCGCATGCTGGACATGTCGTCGAAAGCCGAAGCGCTCATCGAGCTCTCGGTCGACGCACTCACCGAACGCGACGTCGCCAAGGCGGATGCGGTGATCGAGGGCGACCACGAGATCGACGCCCTCGAGCTCGAGGTCGAGCAGCTCGCGATCTCGCTGCTCGCGCTCCAGCAGCCGATGGCGCGCGATCTCCGCTTCATCATCGCGGCGATCAAGATCTCGAGCGACCTGGAGCGCGTCGGCGACCACGCCGTGAACATCGCGCAGTCCGCGCAGCGGCTCGCGGCCTGGGGTGGCACCTTCCAGCTCCAGCCGCAGATCGAGGACATGGCGCGGCGATCGCGGCAGATGCTGAGCGACGCCCTGGACGCCTTCGTCCGGGCGGACGGGGAGCTCGGGCGCGAGGTCTGCCGCAGCGACGACCAGGTCGACGCACTCCACAACTCGGTCTTCCGCGTTCTCCTGACGCACATGATGGCGGACCCGCGGACGATCAATCCCTCCCTCGAGGTCCTGCTCGTCAGCCGCAATCTCGAGCGTGTCGCCGACCTCGCGACGAACATCGGCGAGGACGCCGTCTACCTCGCGGAAGGAAAGACGATCAAGCATCACGCCGAGACCCGTTAGGCACGCCCGCGGCGCGGGGGTCACGGCGCCTCAGCCCGCCGCGCTGAGGGCGCCAACCGGTGCGGCCGCCGCCGGCTCGCGCTCGGCGGCGATCTCGCGATAGCTCCGGTCGAGCCGGTCGAGCTCCGCGTCCCACGACAGGGCGCGCGCGGTCGAGACGGCGCCCGCGGACAAGCGAATGGCGAGTGGCCGGTCGAGCACGACCTGGACCATCGCCTGCGCCATCGCCGCGGCGTCGCGCGGCGGAAACGCGAGCCCATTGACACCGTGCCGCAGGTGGTCGGCGACCCCACCGGCAGGCGTCGCGATCACCGGCAGTCCGCTCGCCATCGCCTCGAGAATGACGAGGCCGAGCGTCTCCGTGAGCGACGCGAAGAGGAACGCGTCCGCGCTCGCATAGAGCGGGGGCAGAACGTCGCGTCGGTCGAGGAAACCGACGAACGAGACACCCTGTGGTGCCCGGGTACGCAGCTCTTGCTCGGCGGGGCCGGCTCCAGCGATGATGAGTCGGATCGAGTCGCGCGGCAACGCCTCACGGGCGATCCGGAATGCGTCGAGGATCGTGTCGACACCCTTCTCCGCGGCGAGGCGACCGACGTGGACGAAGGTGAACGCATCACCGATCCCGAAGCCCTCGCGCATCGCCGGGCTTCGCCGCGCGGGACTGAAGACCGTGGCGTCGACTCCCCGCCCCCACACCTCGACGTCGCGAAGTCCCAGTGCGAGCAGGTCCTGGCGTGCTGGCTCCGACGGAGTGAAGGTGCGTCGCGCCCGGCCATGGAAGCGGGCGATGTAGGAGCTGACGGCGCTCCGCAGCCGGGGCACTCCGTACGCTTCGGTGTAGCGCGAGAAATCGGTGTGGTAGGACGTCGTCATCGCGATCCCGGCCCGGCGCGCGGCGACTTGACCGAGCCGGCCGATCATGAATTCGGTCTCACAGTGGACCACATCCGGCGCGAAGCGCGCGATCGCGCCCGCGATCGTCGGATATGCTGGCGCGGCGATGCGAATGTCGGGATACGGAGGGAAGGCGAGGCTCCGGATGACAGTCAATTCGTCCTCGAGCCCCGCGCCCGGCCGCGGGCCCGCGAAGGGGTTGTAGGTCCCGCGCGGGTAACGCGGCGCCACCACCGCCACCTTCCAGCCGCGACGGCGCAGTCCCTCCACCGAGAGGGCGGTGACGACGGACACACCGTTGACCTGGGGAGGATACGTGTCGGTGCAGAAGAGGATGCGCATCGGGGGGGGGACAAGGGGGACGGGCATCGATGCACGCAACCTCGCCCGAGGCGGTCACGGATCGATCACGCGCTCGTCACGGCCCCGAATGGAAACCGGGCCGGCAGCGGGCCTGCGCCGTTACAACGCCGTTTCCGGTTTGCCGCTGGCCCGAGACGTGGTGGCCCTAGCGTACGGTCGATGAGTATCCCGATGCTCGCCCGACTCGATGCGCACGACCGTGCGCTCTTCCTCCGCGTCGCCAGGGGGCCCTCGCCCCGGCTCATGGCGCGACTCGCCTGGACCCTCGTAACCCACCTCGGCGGAGTCACGGGGAGCATCGCGGCCGCGATGGTGCCCATCCTGATCGGTGGAACGCTTCGCGATCCCGGCATCCATGCGCTGATCGCGCTCGTCGCCTCGCATCTCGTCGTCCAGCTGATCAAGCGAACGGTCGGGCGGCCGCGCCCCTCGCGTCGCGTCACGACGGAGCAGTGGATGGAGGAGCCCGACAAGTTCTCCTTCCCCTCGGGGCACTCCGCCGCGGCGATGTCGGTCGCCACCGCATACGCGCTGGCCTTCCCCTCCCTCGCGCCCCTCCTCGTCCCGGTGGCCGTCGTCGTCGGCTTCTCGCGCGTGCGGCTCGGCGTGCACTATCCAGGCGACGTCGTCGTCGGCCAGGCGATCGCGGTCGCGACGGCGCTCCTCGTCGGCTGACCGATCCCCTCGACGTCGAGATAGCTTCCTCGCACGAAGGTCGGGCGCTGACCGAGGGATTTCGCCGGGTGCAGCGCGCGGCCCCACCCCCGACGCAGCGGCTCTCGCTTGCGCGCAGGGCGCAGGCGAGGCAAGCGTATGTCCCGGTGACCGTGGCACGAGACCTTCGTCCGCAGGAATGAAGCGCATCCCTACCCTTTAGCCGGAGGCGAACGTGGGCGGCACCAGCGCAACACCCCTCCGACGCAGTGGTCGCGACCGACGCGACAGCTCGACGCGGATCGCGGCGATCGACATCGGCTCGAACTCCATCCGCCAGCTCGTCGCCGATGTCGCGCCCGACGGAGCGATCCGCACGATCGACGAGATGAAGGCGGCGCCCAGGCTCGGGGCGGGCCTCGCCGCGACGGGGCTCCTCAGCGACGAAGCAATGGATCGCGCGATCGAGGCGCTGGGACGGATGGCGCTCCTCGCCCGGCGCGCCGGCGCGACGCGCGTCCACGCCGTGGCGACGAGCGCCGTCCGCGATGCGGCGAACGGCACCCGTTTCCTGCGGCGGGTGAAGGCAGCGACGGGCCTCGACGTCAGCCTTCTCTCGGGAGCGGAAGAGGCGAAGCTCAGCTTCCTCAGCGCCGTGGCTCACTTCGACCTCGCGGTCGGCCGCACGGTGGTGATGGACATCGGCGGCGGATCCCTCGAGCTCGCGCTGAGCGCGGGCGGCGTACTCGATCAGCTGCTCTCCTTCCCCTTCGGCGCGGTGCGCCTCACCGAGCGGTTCCTTGGCATGTCTCCACGTCGCCGCGATGTGGCGCGGCTGCGCGAGGAGGTGCGCGACGGCCTGCGGCGCGAGCTGCGCGCGCGTGAGTGGCGCGGCGCCAGGGTCATCGGATCGGGGGGGACCTTCACCAACCTGGCCGGGATGCATCTCGCGCGCACCGGTGTCACGACAGCCGCCTCGGTTCACGGGGCGCAGGTCGGCCGCGTCGAGCTCGAGCACCTCCTCGATTCGCTCGTCGCCATGTCCCCCGGCGAGCGGCTCAAGGTGCCGGGGCTGAACAAGGAACGGTCGGACATCATCGTCGCCGGGCTCTGCGTCGCCGCCGAGGTGCTCGCCCGCCTCGATGCCGGGGGGCTGGTCGTGTCACGCTACGGGATTCGAGAGGGGTTGCTGCTCGACGCGGCCCGCGTCGCGCCCCAACCGGCGGATCCGGGTGAGGCGCGTGAGCGAAGCGTCCGCGACCTGGCGGAGCGTTGCCACTTCGAGGAGCCGCACGCCCGGCACGTTCAGGACCTCGCGCTTCAGCTCTTCGACGCGTTAGGTCCGAAGCTCGGCCTCGTGGCCGAAGACCGGCGGATACTCGCCGACGCCGCCCTGCTGCACGACATCGGGTATCACATCGCGTACGAGACTCACCACAAGCACTCGTATCACCTCATCCTGCACGCCGAGCTGTTGGGCGTCACGCCGGCGGAGCAGGTGATCATCGCCAACGTCGCGAGATACCATCGGGGGGCGCTGCCAAAGAAGCGGCATCGCAACCTGCGCGCGATCGCCAGGGAGTCGCGGAAGCGCATCAAGCGCCTCGCGGCGATTCTGCGCGTCGCTGATGGTCTCGATCGCGGCCACGTCGGGGCCGTCGCGCGGGTCCGTGCCCGTGTCGGGCGCGACAGCATCCGCATCGCCCTCTTTCCGTCATCGCGCGCCGGCTCTCTTCGACTCGAGGCGTGGGGAGCGGCGCGCAAGGCCGAGCTGCTGGAGAAGGTCGCTACGCGGTCGGTCCTCTTCGTCGACCCGGCCGGAGGGCTTCACCACACGGAGGGCGAGGAGCCCGCGCCCGCGTTGCGTGTGGTCGGGGACTAGCCCGCTACGACGGGGCGGAGGCGCTCCAGAAGGCGAGCTGCTCGCGCGGCGAAGAGCGCGCGGCAAGGCCCCACGGATCGCCGAGCAGGATGCGATGGACGGAACGCTCCGGCTCGCCCTCCTCCGCGTGCCGCTGGCGCCAGACGCCGTCGGCGCCGAGATCCCAGGCCTGGCGGTTATCGTCGAGGCACGCCTGGAGCAGCGCCCCGAGCCGCGGATGTAGGCTGCGGTCGTCGATGGGTGTCACAGCCTCGACGCGATGGTCGAAGTTGCGCGGCATCCAGTCAGCGGAGCCGAGGTAGTACTCGCCGATGCCGCCGTTGCCGAAATACCAGAGTCGGGAGTGCTCGAGGAAGCGCCCGACGATGCTGATGACGCGAACGTTGTCGCTGACGCCCGGTACGCCCGGCCGGAGGCAGCAGATGCCGCGTACGATGAGCTCCACCGCGACCCCGGCCTGCGACGCCTGATACAGCGCCCGAATGATCTGCTCGTCGACGAGCGCGTTCATCTTCGCGATGATGCGCCCGCCCCGCCCCGATCGAGCATGCTCGGCCTCCCGGTCGATGAGCGCGAGAATGCCGGCGCGGAGACTCGTCGGCGCGACGAGCAGGCGACGGTACGGACGTTCGCGCACGAAGCCGGTCAGCGAGTTGAAGAGGTCGCGGAGATCGGCACCGATCGCCGGTGACGCGGTGAACAGTCCGACGTCGGTGTAGACGCGCGCGCTCCGCGTGTTGTAGTTCCCCGATCCGATGTGCGCGTACAACCGGATGCCTTCCGCTTCGCGCCGGACGACGAGGGCAGTCTTCGCATGGGTCTTGAGCGCCGCGGATCCATAGGCGACGTGGATACCGTATGACTCGAGCGTCTTCGCCCACGCGATGTTGTTCTGCTCGTCGAAGCGCGCCTTGAGCTCGACGAGCACGACCACTTCCTTACCCCGCTCCGCCGCCTCGAGCAACGCCCGCACGATCGCCGTGTCGCCCGAGGTCCGATAGAGCGTCATCTTGATCGCGAGCACGTGCGGATCGCGTGCTGCCTGCGCGATGAAGTCCTCGACCGTTGCCGTGAACGAATGGAACGGATGGTGGACCAGGAGGTCATTCGACCGGAGCGCCTCGAAGAAGTTCCCTCCGGTGCGCAGCGATCTTGGCACGACCGGGGTGAACGGCGGATCGCGCAGATCGGGCAAGTCCAGCTGGGCGAGCGTGATCAGGTCGCCCAGCTCGAGCAACCCGTCGAACTCGTGGATGTCGCGCGGCGTCAGGCCCGGCGCGTCGGCTTCGTGGTCGGCGCCAAGCTCCTCGATGATGAGCTGCCGGATGTGCGACGGCATTCCCGTCTGCACCTCGAGTCGCACCACCTCGCCGAAGCGCCGGCGAAAGACCTGCTCCTCGATCGCCGCGAGGAGATCGTCGCCGTGCTCACCGTCGGACAGATCGAGATCCGAGTATCGCGTCACCCGGAAGAGATGGGCGCCGACGACGATCATCCCCGGAAAGAGCGCGTCGAGGTTGGCCCGAATGACCTCCTCCAGCGGGACGAAGTGCGTCGGCACGGATGTCGGCACCCACCGCGAAAGACTCTTCGGCACCTTCACGCGCGCGAAGTGCTCATCCCCGCGCTCCGCGTCTCGCAGCATCACCGCCAGCGAGAGCGACAGGTTGGAGAGGTACGGGAAGGGATGTCCCGGATCGACCGCGAGAGGCGTCAGGACCGGGTAGACCTGCGTCTCGAAGTAGTCGTCGAGCGTCTCCCACTGCTCGGCCGTCAGCTCGTCCGGGTGAAGGATCCGGACATCGCGCCCCGCCAGCTCCGGCAGGACCGTGTCGCGCAGATGCGACGTCTGCGTCTCGCGCAACTCCCTCACTCGCCGATCGATCGCGTCGAGCGCATCGGTTGGGGTGAGTCCGTCGGCATAAGGCTCCGCGAGACCCGCCGCCGCCTTACGGCGCAGGCCTCCGACGCGGACCATGTAGAACTCGTCCAGGTTCGTGGCGAAGATGCCGTGAAACTTCAGCCTCTCGAGGAGCGGCGTGCGAGGATCGAGGGCCTCACGGAGGACCCGCGCATTGAAGTCCAGCCAGCTCAGCTCGCGGTTGATGTAGAGCGAGCGATCGTCGAGAGGGAGACTCATTGACAGCCGCGGAAGACGA
This sequence comes from Gemmatimonadaceae bacterium, assembly GCA_036262535.1. Classification (GTDB taxonomy): domain Bacteria; phylum Gemmatimonadota; class Gemmatimonadetes; order Gemmatimonadales; family Gemmatimonadaceae; genus JABFXC01. Next base: position 13,856 of record DATAIS010000446.1, read on the forward strand.
GAGAGCGCCCGACGTGGCCGTCGGGCGCTCTCTGAATCCTACAGCGGTCCTTGGTCTTCCTCCGTCACGATTGTGTCACGGTGCCGCTCGCTGGCGCAGTGCCAACGGCCGTCATGAGGATCGGCATGAATTGCAGCCCGCACGGCGACGGTCGCGCCTTCCCTGCCAGTTTGGCCGCGTTTTCGCGGTCCCGCGCTTGCCCTTCGCATGGTGGGCTCGAGAGCAGTCTCTACCACCGATGAGGTTTCAATGGCAGACAAGGTGATCGGTATCGACCTCGGCACGACCAATTCGGTCGTCTCGGTCATGGAAGGGGGCGACCCGGTCGTCATCCCGAACGCCGAGGGCGGCCGGACGACGCCGTCGGTCGTCGCGTTCACGAAGGACGGCGAGCGACTCGTCGGTCAGGTCGCGAAGCGGCAGGCCGTGACCAACCCGCAGAACACCGTCTTCTCGATCAAGCGCTTCATGGGGCGCCGGATCAGTGAAGTGAGCGACGAGATGAAGCGCGTCCCGTACAAGGTGGTCCCGGGTCCGAACGACCTCGCGACGGTCGAGGTGCAGGGGAAGCGGTACACGCCCCCTGAGATCAGCGCGATGATCCTGCAGAAGATGAAGCAGACCGCCGAGGACTACCTCGGCCATCCCGTCACGAAGGCGGTGGTGACCGTCCCGGCGTACTTCAACGACGCGCAGCGTCAGGCGACCAAGGACGCCGGCAAGATCGCGGGACTCGACGTCCTGCGCATCCTGAACGAGCCGACCGCGGCGGCGCTCGCGTACGGGCTCGACAAGAAGAAGGACGAGAAGGTCGCGGTCTTCGACCTCGGCGGCGGCACCTACGACATTTCGGTGCTCGAGCTCTATGACGTCGAGGGCTCGCGCCAGTTCGAGGTGAAGTCGACCAACGGCGACACCCACCTCGGCGGCGACGACTTCGACCAGCGCATCATCGACTGGATCGTGGGCGAGTTCAAGCGCGACCAGGGGATCGACCTGTCGAAGGATCCGATGGCACTCCAGCGCCTGAAGGAGGCGGCGGAGAAGGCCAAGATGGAGCTGTCGACCACGCAGTCGACGGACATCAACCTCCCCTTCATCACCGCCGACCAGACGGGGCCGAAGCACCTCAACTACTCGCTCTCGCGGGCGAAGTTCGAGCAGCTCGTCGACGACCTCGTGCGTCGCACGATCCCGCCGATGGAGCAGGCGCTGAAGGACGCCGGCCTCAAGCCGGAGGAGGTCGATGAGGTCATCCTCGTCGGCGGCTCGACGCGCATCCCGAAGATCCAGCAGATCGTCAAGGACTTCTTCAAGAAGGAGCCCCACAAGGGCGTCAACCCGGATGAAGTCGTGGCCATCGGCGCGGCGATCCAGGGCGCGGTGCTCACCGGCGAGCAGAAGGACGTCCTGCTGCTCGACGTCACCCCGCTCTCGCTCGGCATCGAGACGCTCGGCGGCGTGACCACGGTGCTCATCCCGCGCAACACGACGATCCCGACGAAGAAGAGCGAGGTCTTCTCGACGGCCGACGACAACCAGAGCACCGTCGAGATCCACGTCCTTCAGGGCGAGCGCGACATGGCGCGCGACAACCGCACCATCGGCAAGTTCCAGCTCTCGGGGATCCCGCCCGCTCCGCGCGGCATGCCGCAGGTCGAGGTCACCTTCGACATCGACGCGAACGGCATCCTGCACGTGACGGCGAAGGACAAGACCACCGGCAAGGAGCAGAAGATCCGCATCGAGGCCTCGAGCGGCATCTCGGACTCCGACATCGATCGCATGGTGAAGGAGGCGGAGAAGCACGCCACCGAGGACAAGAAGCGCCGCGAGGAGATCGACACGCGGAATCGCCTCGACGCGATGACGTACGAGGTCGAGAAGAACTCCAAGGAGTGGTCGGATCGCCTCAGCCCGGACCAGAAGCAGAAGCTCGAAGCCGCGGTGGAGCGCGCGCGCAAGGCGCTCCGCGGCGACGACATGGGCGAGATCCGGAGCGCCCAGGAGGAGCTGACGCGCGTGTATGGCGAGGCGGGTCAGTCGCTCTACGCACAGCAGGGCGCGGCCGGCGGCGGCCAGCCGGGCGGCCAACCCGGCACCGAGCAGGCGGGAGCCGGCGGCACAGCGGGTGGCGGTGCGCAGGCCAGGTCCGACGACGCGGTCGAGGCCGACTACGAGATCGTAGACGACAAGAAGTAGAAAAACGCTGGCGACGGGCACCGGAGCACTCCGGTGCCCGTTCGTCCTTCGGGGCAAACGCTCCAGGCCGCGGGGGTGACCAACCCCTGTAACGGGAGGTCGCCTTCGAGCGTATCTCCTTTAGCGGCCGCGCTGGCCTGAAACCCGCGGCAGGATGTCGTGTAATCCAACGTGTTGTGGTACCGGCCTGTAGTCCGGTTACCGCTCCCCCTCATGGTGCATAGTCGTATGGCCTCTCGGATCACTCGCACGCGCTTCGCGGCCTCCGTCGCCGGCGCGTTCCTCGGCGGGCTGCTCGTGGCATCCGCACTCGACTGGACGAAGCTCGGCTTCGCGCAGCAGGCGACGCCGGCCAAGCCCGCCGCCCAGGACGTTCGTCCGATCGCGGAAGCGAGCAACGCCTTCGTTTCCATCTCCGAGCACGTCACTCCGGCAGTCGTCTCGATCCAGGTCGAGAGCCGTCGCCCGCGGTCGCGCCTTCGCGGCCGCACCGTGCCACCCGGCCTCGAGGATTTCTTCCGCCAGTTCGATTCGCCGCAGCAGCGGCAGGAACCCGTCGAGTCGAGCGGCTCGGGCTTCATCGTCTCGAAGGACGGCTACATCCTCACCAACAACCACGTCGTCGCGGACGCCGATCGCGTCACGGCGAAGCTCACCGACGGCCGCGAGTTCGTGGCCAAGGTCGTGGGCCGCGATCCGAGCACCGACATCGCGCTGATCAAGATCGACGGCAGCAACCTCCCGACCGCCGCGCTCGGCGACGACGCGACGACGCGCGTCGGCGAATGGGTGCTCGCGATCGGCAACCCGCTCGGCCTCGACTTCACCGTCACGGCGGGGATCATCAGCGCGAAGGGGCGCGCGGTGCGCAACCTCCTCCCCGGACAGTACGCGATCGCGGACTTCATCCAGACGGATGCGGCGATCAACCCCGGCAACTCGGGCGGTCCGCTCGTCAACTCGCGCGGCGAGGTGATCGGCGTGAACAGCGCCATCGCCAGCTCCACCGGCTACTACTCGGGCTACGGTTTCGCGATTCCGATCACGCTCGCGAAGGACGTGATGGACGACCTGATCAAGTACGGCAAGGTCCGGCGTGCCGCGCTGGGCGTCAGCATCAACGACGTGTCGGCGGAGGACGCCCGCGCCGCGGGCCTGCAGACGATCGCCGGCGTGAAGGTCGGCGGCTTCAGCGGCGACGACTCGCCGTCGCGGCGCGCGGGCGTCGAGCCCGGCGACGTGATCGTATCGCTCGACGGCCGTCCGGTGGACCGGGTCAGCACCCTCCAGCGGATGGTCCGCGCGCACGAGCCGGGGGAGACGGTGGACATCGGCATCGTGCGCTTCGGCGCGCGCAAGAGCTTCAAGGTGAAGCTGGTCGAGGTCGAGGACGAGGAGCAGGTCGCGTCGGCGGCGAGCCGGGAGCGCGCGACGCCGGCCGCGGCCGAAGGCGTGAACTACGACCGGATCGGCGTCGCGCTATCGCCCGTGCCGGCGGAGCTGGCGCAGCGGTCGTCGCAGGGTGATTCGTTCCGCCGCGGGCTCGTCGTCACCGACGTCATGGTGAGCGGCCCGGCGTACAAGAAGCTCATCGAGGAGCGCGACGTGATCGTCGAGATCATCAATCCGGGACCCCGCCGCGCGGTGACCTCGCAGGGCGATCTCGATCGGACGCTCAAGGGCCTGAAGGCGGGCGACTACATCACGCTGCTCGTCTACAACCTCGACCAGGAAGGGACGCGCGTCGAGAACCTACGCGTCGACTGATTTCGAAGCGGTGATGCCCGTCGTGCTAGATTAGCGGCGTGCGGGCGTGGCGAAATTGGTAGACGCGCCAGCCTTAGGAGCTGGTGGGGCAACCCGTCCCGGTTCGAGTCCGGGCGCTCGCATGAGGTAGAAAGCTGGGTGGACGCCCGCTCCGGGAACCGGGGCGGGCGTCTCCGTCTTAATCGGGGGCGCCGGTACGCGAGGCGCCGACCGCGACCCGATTTCCGATGATCGCCCAGCTCGACGACGCCCGCATCTGTGCCGCAATCGCGCGCCGCCATGCGCGCACTTTCACCCTCGCGAGCCGGTTCCTTCCGCCGGAGAAGCGTCGCGCGGCGTTCGCCGTGTACGCGTTCTGCCGCACGGCCGACGACATCGTCGACGACGCGCCGGCGGAACGGGCCGATGCCGCGGCGGCGCTCGATGACTGCCGGCGCAGCCTCGACGAGGCGCTGGCGGGGCGCCCGGAGGGAGCGGTCTTCCGCGAGCTCGCACGCGCCGCAGCGCGCTGCCGCATTCCGACCGCGACGCTTCACGAGCTCGTCGACGGCGTCGCGCGGGACCTGACGCCGCTGCAACCGGCGACATGGACCGAGCTCGCGACCTACTGCGAGGGAGTCGCGAGCAGCGTCGGCGAGATGTGCGCCTGGGTGTTCGGCCTCGCCGGCGGCGAGGAGACGCGCCCCGCCGCGCTCCGGTACGCGCGCACGCTGGGTGTCGCGATGCAGCTCACGAACATCCTCCGCGACGTCGGCGAGGACGCGGCGCGAGGGCGCTGCTACCTCCCCGATGACGAGTTGACCGCGTTCGGCCTCACGCGCGCCGAGGTGCTCGAGGGGGGACCGCAGCTCGCGCGCGACGAGCGCTGGCGGCCGCTGCTCGCCTATGAGATTGGCCGGGCGCGCTCTCTTTACGAAGCCGCGGCACCAGGGATCGCGCTCCTCGCGCCCGACGCGCGTCGTTGCGCGCTCGCCTGCTCGCGCGGCTACGCAGCGATCCTCGACGCCATCGAGGCGCTCGACTACGACACCATCACACGGCGCGCACGCGTGCCCGCGCACCGCCGCGCGGCGCTACTGGTGAGCATCTGGCGCGACCGGGGAACGCGCGTACCGACACCCGGGGGACGCGGCCCCTTCCTCCGCTGGGCCGCGTCACGCTCGACGCCAAACCTCTCGCCGCTCGCATGAGAATCCTGGCACCCGACATCACGCTCGCTCCGGCGCGGGGCACGGACCGCTTCGCGACGGCGCTGCTGATCGCGCACGTCGCCCTCATCGTCTTCAGCACCTTCGCGCTCACGACCTTCCTCGCCGGGCCGCCACCCGCGTGGCTGCAGAGCGAGGAGAGTCAGGCCGCGCTGCGCATCGGCTGGAAGTACTCCGGCCCGACGTACGTGGTGCTCGGCGCGCTCGCCATCCTCGCGCACGCGGCCGCGCGCGTCGGCTGGGCGCGAGCGTTCGCGCTGCTCGCGGCCGGCTTCTCGATCTCCCTCGCCGCTGAGCTCATCGGCACGAGCACGGGCCTCCCGTTCGGCCCGTATTCCTACACGACGCTGCTCGGCTGGCGGGTGGCAGGGCTGGTTCCCTTCCCGATCCCGCTCTCCTGGTTCTACATGCTCTACGCGTCGCTCGCGATCCTCGGCCGCGTGCTCGAAGCGCGCGACGACGCCCGCGGCCGACTGCGCTGGGCGATGGCGGCAGGGCTCGTGCTGACGGCGTGGGACGTGTCGATGGACCCAGCGATGTCGTACGCGACGCCGCACTGGATCTGGCACGTGCGCGGCTTCTTCTACGGCATGCCGCTCCTCAACTGGTTCGGCTGGTGGTTGACGGGAAGCGTCGTCGCGTTCGCGATGCTCTCGATCGTGAGGCCGCGCGCGGTCGCCGCGCGAGTCTCGCCGTCGCAGGCGCCGCTCCTTCTCTACGCGGTAAACGGGGTCTTCCCGATCGCGATCTGCGCGCGGCACGGCCTCTGGTGGGCGGCGGCGCTCGGCACGCTCGCGATGGCGGTTCCGCTGGTTCTCGCAGTGCGCGCACGCCGCGCGGTCGGATCGCGGCTCGTGTCGCTGCCGCCGCAACCCACGCTCGCCGGCGGCGACTGACGTGCACGTCGTCGTCATCGGAAGCGGCTTCGGCGGACTGGCCGCGGCGATCCGCCTGCGCGCGCAGGGACACCAGGTCACCGTCCTCGAGCAGCTCGATCGCCCCGGCGGCCGCGCCTACGTCTTCGAGCAGGACGGCTTCACCTTCGACGCGGGGCCGACGATCATAACGGCGCCGGAGCTGATCCGGGAGCTCTTCACGCTCCATGGACGGAGCGCCGAGGAATACCTGTCGCTCGTGCCGATCGACCCGTTCTACAACGTGCGGTTCGAGGACGGATCGGTCTTCCGCTACGGCAGCGACGGCGACGCCGTCGAGGCGCAGGTGCGCGCGTGGAGCCCCGGCGACGTGGAGGGTTACCGCCGCTTCGCGGCCGACGCGGAGCGCATCTTCGCGGCGGGATTTCCGCTCATCGACCGGCCCTTCACGCGGGTCCGCGACATGGTGCGCGTCCTCCCCCAGCTCGTCAGGCTTCGCGCCGACCGGCCGGTGGCGACGATGGTCGCGCGGCACATCCGCGATCCGCGACTGCGCCAGGTGTTCGGCTTCCATCCGCTGCTGATCGGCGGCAACCCGTTCGACTGCACGTCGATCTACGCGATGATCCACGCCCTCGAGCGGAAGTGGGGGGTCTGGTTCGCGATGGGCGGGACGGGCGCCGTCGTGCG
>DATAIS010000447.1:0-8413 GCA_036262535.1 Gemmatimonadaceae bacterium
GTGTACACCTTCTCGTTCACCACCGACTGATTCCACACGGTGAATGCCGTCGCGCCGAGCACCGCGGCGAGGACGCCGCCGACGATCCGCTGCCAGCGCAGCGGGAACCATCCGGTGAGCACGCGTTCCGTGATCAGGAACCACGCCCCCGCCGCGAGCGCGCTGCAGAAGGCGGCGAGGATGTTGATGCGCGTCGCGATCCCGGGCGCGATCGGCAGCAGCGAGAAGACGCGGCCGATCAGCACGAAGAAGGGATTGCCCGGCGGGTGCGGCAGCCCGAGGGTGTAGGCGGCGGCGATGTACTCGCTCGTGTCCCACATCGCCGTCGACGGCGCGAGCGTCACGAGGTACAGGACGAACACGCCGAGCGAGGCGAGTCCGGCGGCGAGGTAGGACGGGCGCTCGTCGTGCGCGACGGCCGTCGGTGTTTTCGGGGGCATGCAGTCTGGGATTGGAGCGGTCGGCGCCGTCAGGCGCCAACCGCGAAACATGACGGGCTGGCCCTAATGACGGAAGAGACGCTGCCCGGTTAGTACCATCGTCATCCCGTGCTGGTTGGCGGCGGCGATGACCTCGTCGTCGCGTACCGAGCCGCCCGGCTGGACGATCGCCGTCACCCCTGCCTCCGCGGCCTGGTCGATCCCGTCACGGAAGGGGAAGAACGCGTCGCTTCCGAGCGCGGCGCCGCGCGTCTCGTGCCCCGCCTGCCGCGCCTTGTGCACGGCGACGAAGGCCGCGTCGACGCGCGACATCTGCCCCGCACCGATGCCGATCGTCGCGCCATCGCGGGCGAGCAGGATCGCGTTGGATTTGACGCTCGCCACCGCCCGCCAGGCGAAGGCGAGATCCGCCTGCTCGTGGGGAGTAGGGGCGCGTTCGGTGACCACTTTCCACGAAGCGGTGGTGGGGAGTGGGGAGCGCTCCTGTGCGAGCAGTCCGCCGCGCACGCGCTTGATATCGAGCGCGTTGGCCGGCCAGCGCGCGCTGCCCTCGAGGATGCGGAGGTTCTTCTTGCGGCCGAGGATCTCGACCGCGCCCTCGCTGAACCGCGGCGCGACGATGCACTCCACGAAGAGCGACGAGACGGCCTCCGCGGCAGCGTCGTCGACGGGAACGGTGAAGGCGATCACCGATCCGAACGCCGAGACCGGATCGCAGGCCAGTGCCTTCCTGTAGGCCTCGAGTGCGTCGCCCCCAACCGCCAGCCCGCAGGGCGTGGTGTGCTTCACGATCGCGCAGCATGGCTCGCCCGCGAACGGATCCGCGGCGAGGAGCGCGCCCTCGAGGTCGAGGAGGTTGTTGAATGACAGCTCCTTGCCGCCGCGCTGCTTCAGTGCACCCAACCCCTCGCGCCCTTCGACGTAGAACGCCGCGGCCTGCCCGGGATTCTCGCCATAACGGAGCGACTGCGACCGCCGCGCGGCGATGGTGAGCGTCTCCGGGAAGCGCTCACCCTTCTGATTGGCGAACCAGCCGCTGATCGCGGCGTCGTATGCCGCGGTGTGCGCGAAGGCCTTCGCCGCCAGCTCCCTGCGCAGCTCGGCGTCGCCCCCGCGTTTCATCGCATCGAGCACCCGCGGATAATCGGCAGGATCCACGACCACCGTCACCGAGGAGAAGTTCTTCGCCGCCGAGCGCAGCATCGACGGGCCGCCGATGTCGATGTTCTCGATCACCTCTTCCGCCGAGACGTCCGGCTTTGCCGCCGTCTCACGAAACGGATAGAGGTTCACGACGACGAGATCGATCGGGTCGATCCCGTGCTCGCGCATCGCCGAAGTGTGCTCGGCGACCTCGCGACGGCCGAGCAGGCCGCCATGCACCTTCGGGTGCAGCGTCTTCACGCGCCCGTCGAGCATCTCGGGGAAGCCGGTGAGGTCGCTGACGTCGCGCGCCTCGAGGCCGGCCTCGCGCAGCGTACGCGCGGTGCCGCCGGTGGACACCAGCTTCCAGCCGAGTGCCGTGAGAGCGCGTGCGAAGTCGGCGAGTCCTGACTTGTCGGAAACGGAGAGAAGGGCGATTGGCGCCACGAAGAATCCTGAGGAGGTCTAGCCTGTGAGCGCGTCGATGCGCGAGGCGAGGGCCGCGTCGTCGAGCGTGTGAAGGTCGAACGCCGCCTGCGAGGGCGGGGCAAACCCGCCGACGACGCGACCGTCGTCGGCGAGGTGGATCACGCCGCGCGCGACGGCGTCCACCACGCGCGGCAGGAGCAGGTGCTCGATGCGCAGGACGCGCGCGGCGAGCGTCTCCGGCGTGTCGGCGTCGAGCACCGGAACCGGCCACTGCGCGGCGATCGGACCGCGGTCGTAGTGCGCGTCCACGAAATGCACCGTCGCCCCGCTCACTCGCGCTCCCGCGTCGAGCACCGCCCGATGCACGCGCGCACCGTACAGCCCCTTGCCGCCGAATGCGGGCAGGAGGGCGGGGTGGACGTTGAGCATGCGACCCTGATGGCTGCGCGTCACGTCGTCGGGCACCAGCGAAAGGTAGCCCGCGAGGACGACGAGGTTCGCGTCGTGCGCGCGCAGTGCATCGCCGACTCCCTCGGGGGGGCAGACGTGCGTCGCGATGCCCCGGCGTCGGGCGCGCTCGAGGGCGCCGGCAGTGGGCCGGCCCGAGACCACGAGCACGACGTCGCCGCCCCTGCGTTGCCCGACCCGCTCGAGATGCTCGAGCAGCGCCTCGAGGTTCGATCCCCCTCCCGAAGCGAGGACGGCGATGCGCGCGCGCTCGCGAGGCACGTCGCGCTCTACCCGCGCGCCCCGGAGAGGAATCGCTGCACCGCCTCGCCAAGGGAGCTCGCCGTCTCGGCGTCGCGCTGCGCGCGCCTCAGGTCTTCGTGCGAGGTTTCGCGCGTGGCGACGAGCACCGCGCGCCCGCCGAGGCTCAGCCCCGGCTCGACGTCGCGGAACTTGTCGCCGACGAAGAGCGACTCGTGTGGATCGATACCATGCTCCGCGATCGCCTGCTCGTAGAGCAGCAGGCCGGGCTTGCGACACTCGCAGGGGCCGGTGATCGCGGGGTGGTGCGGACAGAGGTACGTCGCGTCGATCGACGCCCCCGCATCGCGAAGCAGCCCGTCGAGGCGGCCCGCCACCTTCTCGTAATCGTCCATCGTGAAGACGCCGCGCGCGATTCCCGACTGGTTCGTCACGACGACGATGAGCACGCCCGCCTCCCGCAACGCGCGCAACGCGTCCGGGACGCCGGGAATGAGGCGCACGTCCTCGGGGCGGGAGATGAAGTTGACGTCCTCGATGAGGGTGCCATCGCGATCGAGGAATGCCGCGCGGCGTGCTGCTTCTGGTGTCATTCCGCGAGAGAATCGGTCACTGCCGCCGCGAGCCGCGCATCGTGCGCGGGCGCGACGCTGCGCAGGTCGAGGAGGAGCGCATCGTCCTCGATGCGGCCGATCACCGGCGGCTCCGCGGCACGGAGGCGGCGCGCGAGGGACTCGGGATCGCCCGGGAGCACGACGGCACAGGAGGGGATTCGGGCGGTCGGGAACGCGCCGCCGCCGACGGTGGCGACCGAGTCGCGCACCCGTGCGCGCACGCCGCGCGCCTCGAGGTCGGCCGCGAGCGACTCGGCACGGCCGCGAACCTCCGACACCGGGGCCGTCAGCATCGCGAGCGCTGGCACCTCGCGCACCGCACGCTCGGGGTCGCGGTAGAGCGCGAGCGTCGCCTCGAGCGCGGCGAGCGTGAGCTTGTCGACGCGCAGCGCCCGCGCGAGCGGGTTCTCGCGCATCCGGGCGACGAGCGCCGCGTCGCCGGCGATGATGCCCGCCTGCGGGCCGCCAAGGAGCTTGTCGCCGCTGAAGGTCACGAGCGACGCTCCCGCCTGGAGCGCCTCGCGCACGGTGGGCTCTCCCTCGAGGCCATACGCGTCGAGCGAGACGAGCAGGCCGCTCCCGAGGTCGTGCACGAGCGGGACGGCTGCCTCGCGCGCCAGCGGCAGCAGCTCGCGCACGCCGACGTCGGCGACGAAGCCCGCCATCGCGAAGTTGCCGCGGTGGACCTTGAGGATCGCACCGGTGTCGGGTCCGAGCACCCGACGGTAGTCGTCGAGATGCGTGCGGTTGGTGGTGCCGACCTCGCGCAGCCGCGCGCCGCTCTTGCCCATGATGTCGGGGACGCGGAAGCTGCCCCCGATCTCGACGAGCTCACCGCGCGAAACGATCGCCTCGCGTCCGTCGGCAACCGTGTTGAGGACGAGCACCAGCGCGGCCGCGCAGTTGTTGACGACGAGCGCGTCTTCGGCGCCGGTGAGCTCGCGAATCAGCGCCGCAGCGTGGGCGTAGCGCGAGCCGCGCGCGCCGCGCTCGAGGTCGTACTCGAGGTTGCTGAACCCTTCGGCGATCGCGTCGACGGCTGCGCGCGCCGCCGGTGCGAGCGGAGCGCGGCCGAGGTTGGTGTGCAGCACGACGCCTGTAGCGTTGAGCGCCGCTCGCAGCGAGGAGCGCGTGCGGCGGGTCAGCGCCTGCTCGACCGCGAGCGCCCATTCGCCGGGCGTCGCTGGTGCGGGACCGGCGCTCCGCCGCGCCGCGGCCACGGCGTCGCGCACGGCGTCGGCGACGACCGCACGCGGCGCGATCGCGAGCAGCTCGCGCACCGCGTCACTCTCGAGGAGCGCGCCGACGCTGGGCAGGGTCCGCCGCCGGTCGCTCATCTCGGCGGCCGCGCGGCTGGCGCCGGGCGCGGTGTCGTGCTCGGCGTCGTCGCGGGAGCGCGAGTGCTGTCGCTCGCGGCGGGGCGTGGGGTCGTGAAGACCTTGTCGCTCGTACGGAGCGCGCCCGAGAGGTTCCGAAGGTCGCGCGCGTAGAGTCGGTAGTTGCGCGCGGGCCCGAGCGGCGCGGCGAGGCGGAGGAGGAACCGCGATTGTGGCGTCGGTCGGCTCATCCGCGGCGCGGGCGTGGTGTCGGCGGGCGGCGCACGGTTGGCGGCGCCGGGAAGGGGAACGCGCGATGTCGGCGACGGCCGCGCCCTCGCCCGCGTCGTGTCCCGGCGTGCGGCCGTGTCGCGCCGTGCCGTGCTGTCGGCGCCCGCCGCGTGGCGCGCACCACGCTCCGCGTTGTAGGCCGAGTCGGTGAGCAGGGCGACGACGCCGATGGATACCGAGTCCGAGCCGGCGACGCGGAACTGCGCCGCGGTGACCGGCGTCGCCGGATGAATCGGCTTGTCGAGCGTGACGCGCAGCGTGACGGAGTCCTCGACGCTCACCACGTCCACGCGCGGGCCGATGGTATCGTGCACGAAGGCGTACAGCTCGATACCCGCGCTGTCTGCGATCGCGGCACCCGTGCTGTCCCAGAGCTCGCGCGGGTCGAGTGCGCGGTTGTTGTTCGCATCGACGAAGGCCCGTACGAGATAGCTACCCGACGGAAAGGCGCGAATGCTGAAGCGGCCGCTCGAGTCCGTCCGCGCGATCCAGGAGAAGGTGGTGTCGCCACGCGGAAACGCCTGCACCGTGGCGCGAACGGCCGGACGTCCGGCCGCCCAGTCGAAGACCACGCCGTCGAGGCGCGTCCCCGGAATCTCGCGGCCGGTGCTGAAGGTGAGGCTCCACCCCTCGCGCGACGCGTTGTTGCGCAGGTCGCTGATCCCGGGAAGGACGGTGACGGTGTACGCGGTGTTGGGGCGGAAGCTCCGCCGCGGACGCACGGTGAAGCCTTTCCGCTCCCACGAGAGGCGAGGCGGACCGTCGCTCGGCGAGAGAAGCACGAGTTGGGACAGCTCGCCCCCGGATGGACGCTCGGCGATGACCTCGTCGAAGCGGAAAGCGACGCTCGATGGCGAGACTCCGCGCGCGCCGGTGTCGGGGGTCGTGCGCACGAGCTTGGGCGGCGTGGTGTCGACGGGACCACCGGGCGGCGCCCCCTGCGAGGCGCAGGCGGCGGCGAGCCACGCGGCCACCGCCGCGAGAAGGCGGCGCTGCGACGAACGCCTCACGCGCCGCAGAGGGAGCGCACGCGCGCCACGAGCTGCTCGCGACGCGCCTTCCAGTCGCTCAGCTTCTGCCGCTCGGCCTCGACGACGTTCGCCGGCGCGCGCGACACGAAGCCTTCGTTCGCGAGCCGCGCCTCGAGCGCGGCGAGCTGCTTCTCGAGCCCGGCGAGCTCGCCGCGCACGCGCGCGCACTCCTTCGCGACGTCGATGAGCCCCGCGAGCGGCACCAGCAGCTCGGATCCGTCCGAGAGCAGCACCGGCGCGACCGCCGTGGCGTCAGTTCCCTCGGCGGCGGCGGTCAGGTCGGCGCGGGCGAGCCAGCCGACGAGCCCGCGCTCGCCGTCGAAGGCCGCACGCGCCGATGGCGACGCCGGACGCACCGACGCGGCCATGCGCGTGCCGGGCGCGATCTTGTAATCGCTCCGCACCTGCCGCACGGCGACGATCGCCTCGCGCACGAGGTCGAACTCACGCGCCGCGTTGGCCGCGTGACGCTCGCCGCGGAGCGGCCACTGCGCGCGCGCGAGGAAATCCGCGTCGCGCGGGGCGGGGATCCGCTGCCAGAGCGTCTCCGTGATGAACGGCATGATCGGATGGAGCAGCCGCAGCGCCGCGTCGAAGGCATGGACGAGGACACTGCGCGCGACCTCGCGATCGTCGGCGTCGCCGCCGGACAGCCGCGGCTTCGCCGCCTCGAGGTACCAGTCGGCGAGCTCGTTCCAGACGAAGCGGCGCGCGCTCTCCGCGTACTCGTTGAGCCGAAGACCGAGCGCGCGTCGCGACGGCTCCCAGCGGCCGCTCCCCTCCGGGCGGGGCGGTCCGAGGGCGGCGTCGCATTCGGCGATCGCCGCGTCGAGCCGCGCCAGGATCCAGTGGTCGGCGCGCGTCAGGCGGGCAGGGGACAGCTCGCCTGACGGCAGCGGCTCGCCCTCGCCGAGCGACGAGAGCAGGAAGCGCGAGATGTTCCAGAGCTTGGTCGCGAAGTTCCGTCCCGGCGCGAACGTCTTCTCGATGTCGTTGTGGTCGAACATCGCGTCCGCGCCCATGCCGAGGCCGGCGACGATCGTCCAGCGCAGCGCATCCGCCCCGTAGAGCTGCACGATCGCGAGCGGATCGATGCCATTGCCGAGCGACTTCGACATCTTGCGATGCTGCATGTCCCGGGCGGTGCCGTGCAGGTACACCGTGTGGAACGGTACGTCGCCCATGAAGTGCAGCCCCGACATGATCATCCGCGCCACCCAGAAGAAGAGGATCTCCGGGGCGGTGGCGAGGAAGTCGCCGGGGAAGAAGGTGCGCAGGTCGCGCGACTGCTCGTCGGGCCAGCCGAGCGTCGAGATCGGCCAGAGCCACGAGGAGAACCAGGTGTCCAGGACGTCGTCGTCCTGGCGCACGACGCCGCGGCACTGCGGGCAGCGCGCGGGATCCTCGCGCAACGCGTCCTTCCACCCGCACGCGTCGCAGTAGAAGACGGGAACGCGATGGCCCCACCAGAGCTGGCGCGAGATGTTCCAGTCGCGGATTCCCTCGAGCCAGTTCACGTACACCGCTTCCCAGCGCTCGGGGAGCAGACGGACGCGCCCTTCGCGGAAGGCGACGAGCGCCGGGTCCGCGAGCGGCTTCATGCGAACGAACCACTGGTCGGAGAGCCGAGGCTCGACGACGGTGTCGCAGCGATAGCAATGGCGCACCGAGTGGCGGTGCGGCTCGACCTTGACCAGCCGCCCCTGCGCCTCGAGCATCGCGACGATGCGCTTCCGCGCCTCGAAGCGGTCCACCTCGCGCAGCTCGACGGGGACGCGGCCGCTCGCGTCGGTGACCTCGCCCATGGTACCCTCGGGCGTCATGATCACCGGCATCGGCAGGCCATGCCGCTTGCCGACCTCGAAATCGTTGGCGTCGTGCGCGGGGGTGATCTTGACGACGCCCGTCCCGAAGGCCGGATCCGCGTACTCGTCGGCTATGATCGGGATCCGCGTTCCCGCGATCGGGAGCAGCACGAAGCGCCCGACGAGGTCGCGATAGCGATCGTCGTCCGGGTTCACCGCGACGGCGACGTCGCCGAGCATCGTCTCGGGGCGCGTCGTCGCGACCGTCAGGGCGCGGCGCGGTCCCTCGCCGGCGCGCTCCTCGACGGGGTAGCTGATGTGATAGAGCTTGCCGTCTTCCTCGGCGTGCTCCGCCTCCTCGTCGGAGAGCGACGTGAGGCAACGCGGACACCAGTGAATCACGCGATGGCCGCGATAGATGAGGCCATCTTCGTACAGCCGGACGAATGCTTCGCGAACCGCGGCCGAGAGCTCGGGAGTGAGCGTGTAGGCGGTGCGCGACCAGTCGGCCGACGCGCCCATCGCGCGGAGCTGCCGGAGGATGGTGCCCCCGGTCTTCTCCACGAACTCCGCCGTGCGCTCGATGAACTTCTCGCGGCCGAGGTCCTGGCGGGTCACCCCTTCGTCGGCGAGCTG
>DATAIS010000448.1:0-11365 GCA_036262535.1 Gemmatimonadaceae bacterium
GCAGGAGGCCGACGCCGAGCTCGCCGGGTGGGTGGAGGGGAAGCTCGAGGAGCGGCGTAACGCCCGGAAAGCGCGTGACTTCGCCCGCGCCGACGCGATCCGGAAGGAGCTCGAGGAGCGGGGCGTCGCGATCGAGGACGGCCCCACGGGGACCCGCTGGCGGCTGGTCCGCTGAAGACCCGCCGCGCCAGAGGCGCGATCGGTGCGCGGTGCGAGAACCCCCGGCGCGTCGTTCCCGAACCCCGCACCGCCCGGCGCCCCTGGCGCGCGTGTAAGTGCTGGCCGGCCCGTCGCTTGACACTCGTTCCCGGGCGGCTTATTCTACGTGTCTCGCGCAAAAATGCGCCGGGCTGCTGACGTAGCTCAATTGGCAGAGCACCTGATTTGTAATCAGGCGGTTGCGAGTTCGATTCTCGCCGTCAGCTCTGGGGGCCGCGAGGAAGCAAGGCGGTTGCGCGGGGAAACGGTGGGGTACCCAAGCGGCCAACGGGATCAGACTGTAAATCTGACGGCGCAAGCCTTCGAAGGTTCGAATCCTTCCCCCACCATAACGCATGCAGTGAGCGGCGCCTCGCGCGAGCGGGGCGTTTCGGTGTCCGAAAGACTCGCGGGAGTAGCTCAGTTGGTAGAGCGCAAGCCTTCCAAGCTTGATGTCGCGGGTTCGAGCCCCGTCTCCCGCTCTCGCAGGTGCACGACGCAGGACGCAGTGATCGCTCGCGTAGCTCAGTTGGTAGAGCACACCCTTGGTAAGGGTGAGGTCACCGGTTCAATCCCGGTCGCGAGCTCTGAACGTTAGGCGGGGCGCGGGTCGGCGCGGGTCATGGGAAAGCCACGGTTCGAGCGGACGAAGCCGCACGTGAACGTCGGGACGATCGGTCACGTCGACCACGGCAAGACGACGCTCACGGCGGCGATCACGGCGATCCAGGCCCGCAAGGGAATGGCGCAGGCCACCGCCTACGAGCAGATCGACAAGGCACCGGAAGAACGGGCGCGCCGCATCACGATCGCGATCGCGCACGTGGAGTACGAATCGGACAGGCGGCACTACGCACACGTCGACTGTCCGGGGCACGCGGACTACGTGAAGAACATGATCACGGGGGCGGCGCAGATGGACGGCGCGATCCTCGTGGTGTCGGCGGCGGACGGACCGATGCCGCAGACACGGGAGCACGTCCTCCTGGCTCGCCAGGTCAACGTCCCCTACATCGTGGTCTTCCTGAACAAGGTGGACATGGTGGACGACCCGCAGCTCCTGAACCTCGTGGAGCTGGAGATCCGGGAGCTGTTGTCGGCCTACGACTTTCCCGGCGACGAGACGCCGGTCATCAGGGGCTCGGCGCTGGGCGCGCTCGAGTCGGGTGATCCGGAATCGACCTGGGGGCGCAAGATCGGGGAGCTGATGGACGTGCTCGACGGGTTCATCCCCGAGCCGAAGCGGGAGATCGACAAGCCGTTCCTGATGCCGGTCGAGGATGTCCTCTCGATCACGGGCCGCGGCACGGTGGCGACGGGACGGGTCGAGCGGGGCGTGGTGGCGGTCGGTGACGAGGTCGAGGTCGTCGGGCTGGGCGCAGCGAAGACGACCGTGGTCACTAGCGTCGAGATGTTCCGCAAGCTCCTCGACGAGGGGCAGGCGGGTGACAACGTGGGGCTGCTGCTCCGCGGCGTAGACAGGGAAGAGATCGAGCGGGGGATGGTCCTGGCGAAACCGGGGACGATCACGCCGCACATGAGGTTTCAGGCCGAGGTCTACGTCCTCACGAAGGAAGAGGGCGGGCGCCACACGCCGATCTTCAACGGGTACCGCCCGCAGTTCTTCTTCCGGACGACGGACGTGACCGGGGTGATGCGGCTGCCGGACGGGCTCGAGATGGTGATGCCGGGCGACAACGTCGGCGCGACGATCGAGCTCATCACGCCGGTCGCGATGGACGAGGGGCTCCGGTTCGCGATTCGCGAGGGCGGGCGGACGGTCGGGGCGGGTGTGGTGACGAGGATCCTGAAGTAATCAGAGAGGACAGCAATGCCGCGCGAGAAGATCATTTTGGCGTGCAACGAGTGCAAGAACCGCAACTACTTCACGATGAAGAACAAGCGGCTGCACCCGGAGCGCGTGGAGTGGAAGAAGTACTGCCCGCGGTGCAACAAGCACCAGCTCCACAAGGAGACGAAGTAAGTGGGCTCGACGACCGCACCCGAGTCGGGAGGACGCGGCATCGTCTCGAGCGTGCCCGGGTTCTTCCGTGCCGTATGGGACGAGCTGAAGAAGGTGACGTGGCCCGATCGCGCGCAGATCGTGGACGCGACGTGGCGCATCATCCTCTTCGTGCTCGCCATCGGCGCCGTCATCGGTATCCTCGACCTGCTGCTCCAGCTGATCTTCGTCAGCTGGCTGCCGTCGATCTTCGGTGGGCGCTGAGATGAACGGGCATCGCTGGTACGCGATCCAGACCACGGCCGGACACGAGAACAAGGTCCGGTCGCTGATCGCGCGCAAGATCGAGCAGGATCCGCGGCCGGCGGAGGAGCGCCCGATTCGTCAGGCGCTCGTCCCGACGCAGGAAGTCGTCGAGATCAAGAACGGAAAGAAGGTCAACGTCGAACGGAAGCTCTACCCCGGATACGTGCTCGTCGAGATGGTGATGAACCAGGAGACGCTGCACACCATCAACGGCATCCAGGGTGTGATCAAGTTCGTCGGCCAGGAGCGCTTCCCGCAGCCGCTGCGCCCGGAGGAGGTCAACCGCCTCCTCGGCATCGCGGACGAGCAGGAGGAGGAGGCGCCGAAGGAGGAGATTCCCTTCCTCATCGGCCAGGCGGTGGCGATCACCGAGGGTCCGTTCACGGACTTCAACGGGACCGTCGAGGAAGTGATGCCCGACAAAGGCAAGGTCCGGGTCAGCGTCTCGCTGTTCGGACGCCCGACGTCGGTCGAGCTGGACTACCTGCAGCTACGCGGGTACTAGCTCGACGCGCAGGACCTCGCCGACCACAGCGAGGATAAAGATCGGGTGGGAGATTAGCCGCGCGACGGCGCGGCGGTTCGCAACACCGAGGTTGAGATGGCGAAGAAAGTCACAGGCTTCGTGAAGCTGCAGATCCCGGCGGGGAAGGCCAATCCGGCGCCCCCGGTCGGGACCGCCCTCGGTCCGCAAGGCATCAACATCATGGCGTTCTGCAAGGAGTTCAACGCTCGCACGCAGGGCCAGGATACGATCCTTCCGGTCGAGATCACGATCTATTCGGACAAGTCGTTCACCTTCATCACGAAGACGCCCCCCGCGGCCGTCCTCCTGAAGAAGGAAGCCGGGATCGAGAAGGGGTCGGGACAGCCGAACCGCAACAAGGTCGGCAAGGTCACGCGCGCTCAGATCCGCAAGATCGCGGAGATGAAGATGCCGGACCTCAACTGCGATTCGCTCGAGTCCGCGATGGCGATGGTCGCCGGCGCGGCGCGCTCGATGGGTCTGGAGGTCCGCGACTGATGAAGACCCACGGCAAGAAGTACCGGAAGGCCGCCGAGTCGCGCCAGGAAGGCCAGTCGTACGCGGGCCGTCAGGCGCTCGAGCTGGTCAAGAAGGCCGCCTTCGCGAAGTTCGACGAGACCGTCGAAGTCGCGGTGCGCCTTGGCGTCGATCCGCGTCACGCCGACCAGGTCGTGCGCGGCACCGTCGTCCTCCCCGCGGGGACGGGCAAGTCGGTGCGCGTGCTCGTGATCGCCGTCGGCGACAAGGCGCGTGAGGCGGAGGCCGCCGGCGCCGACTTCGTCGGCCCGGAGTTCATCCAGCGCATCAAGGATGGCTGGCTCGACTTCGACGTCCTCATCGCCACCCCCGACCAGATGGGCCAGGTCGGCCAGCTCGGGCGTGTGCTCGGCCCCCGCGGCCTGATGCCGAACCCGAAGGCGGGCACGGTGACGTTCGACGTCACCCGCGCGGTGCGCGAGACGAAGGCCGGCAAGATCGAGTTCCGCGTCGACAAGGCCGGCAATGTGCATGCGCCGATCGGCAAGGTCTCGTTCCCGCTCGAGTCGCTGGAGACGAACTTCACGGCGTTCATGGACCAGATCGTCCGCTCGAAGCCGACCGCGTCCAAGGGTGTGTACGTCCGGACGGTCTCGCTCTCGAGCACGATGGGTCCGGGGGTCGCCGTCGACACCACCCCCTACCGGTAACGAGCGATGAAGCGCACCGAGAAGGAGCAGCTCGTCACCGAGCTGACGACCAAGATCAAGGGTTCGAAGGCGGTCCTCTACACCGACTTCACGGGGCTGAACGTGAAGCGGATGACCGACCTCCGTCGCAGGCTGAAGAAGGCGGGCGTCGAGTACGTGGTCATCAAGAACACGCTCGCGCTCCGCGCGGTGAACGACTCGGGACTGGTGGGCACGCGGCTCAAGGGGCCGACGGGACTCATCGTCAGCAAGGATCCCGTGTCGGCGGCGAAGATCGTCACCGACTTCGCGAAGGAGAACGAGCAGCGCCCGGCGGTGAAGGGCGGCATGCTCGAGGGCGTCTCGATCGACGAGGCGCAGGTCAAGAAGCTGGCCTCGATGCCGTCGCGCGAGCAGATGCTCGCCGAGCTCGGCGCCGGTCTGCAATCCCCGATGGCCGCCTTCGTCGGCGCGCTCAACGGGTTGATGTACATGTTCGCGGGCGCGCTGGACGCGCTTCGCACTCAGCGCGAAGGCGCGCAATAACAATTCGGAGGACAGACACAATGGCTAACGCGACCATGAGCAAGGACGAGATCCTCGAGGCGATCGGCAACATGTCGGTCTTCGAGCTCGCCGAGCTGATCGATGCTTTCAAGAGCCGCTTCAACGTCACCATCGCCGCCGCTCCCGTCGGTGGCGCCGCTCCGGCGGCCGGTGGCGCGGGTGCGGGTGGCGGCGCGGCCGCGGTCGAGGAGCAGACGGAGTTCTCCGTCAACCTCAAGGACGCCGGCGCGAAGAAGATCCAGGTCATCAAGGTCGTCCGTGAGATCACGGGCCTTGGCCTCAAGGAGGCGAAGGACATGGTCGACGGCGCCCCGCAGACGGTGAAGGCGGGCGTGTCGAAGGACGAGGCCGCGCAGATCAAGGCCAAGCTCGAGGAGCAGGGCGCGACGGTCGAGGTGAAGTAAGGGACGTCGGGCACTCCGGATGCGGGATGCCCGCATCCGGAGCCCCACCCCCTCACTTTACCCGGCCGCCATCGTGCTCAGCGCCACTCGTTCCACAATCGAAGTCATCGCAGGCTCCGTCCCGCGAGTGCCCCGCCTAACGGCCGGGGCCGCTCGGGGGGCCGGAGCGTTTTTCGCCTGCCCGTGGGTGATACATGCCTAGTCAGATGAAGCAGATTTCCTTCGCGAAGCTCGAGCAGGGCATGGACATGCCCCATCTCCTCGACATCCAGACGCGCGCCTTCGAGGCGCTGCTCCAGCTGGATGCCGCTTCGCACGACCGAGAAGACGTCGGCCTCGAGCGGGTCTTCAAGGACCTGTTCCCGATCGCCGACGTCCACGAGAACTTCTCTCTCGAGTTCGTCCGCTACCACCTTGGTGAGCCGAAGTACTCCGTCGAGGAGTGCATCGAGCGCGACATGACCTACTCGGCGCCGCTCAAGGCGACGCTGCAGCTCGTCATCAACGAGGAAGTCAACGGCGTCAAGCGCCCCCGGAACATCATCGAGAAGGAAGTCTATCTCGGCGAGCTCCCGGTCCTCACGCCCCTCGGCACCTTCGTCATCAACGGCGCCGAGCGCGTCATCGTCAGCCAGCTCCACCGCTCGCCGGGCGTCGTCTTCGAGGAAGCGACGCACCCGAACGGCCAGCGGCTGATCTCGGCGCGGATCATCCCGTTCCGCGGCTCGTGGGTCGAGTTCACGGTCGACATCCACGACGTCGTCTACGTCCACATCGACAAGAAGAAGAAGTTCCCCGCCACGGCGCTCCTCCGCGCCTTCGGCTACGGGAACAACTCGGACATTCTCCGCCTCTTCTTCGCCGTCCGCGAGCTCGACCTCGCGAAGAAGCGCGAGAGCCGTGGCGAGCAGCGCGAGCTGCTCGGCGCGATCATCGCCGAGGACATCGCCCTCCCGGGCGAGGCGACCGCCGAGGACGCGCCGAAGGCGCGCACGAAGAAGGCGCGCGCCGAGCGCGAGCGTGCCGAGAACATCCTGCTCGTGAAGGAAGGCGACGAGCTGACGGAGGAGGTGTACAACCGCCTCCGCCGCCAGAAGATCGACTCGATCCGCGTCTTCGCCTCCTACGCGAAGGTGGACCTGCGCGACGAGGTGGATGCCATCGAGCGCGGCGAGCGTCCGACGCGCCGCGTCCTCGCGCTCGACGTCGTCGATCCCGACTCGGGTGAAGTCATCGCCGAGACGGGCCAGGCTCTCACCGACACGATGATCCGCAAGCTCCGCAAGGCGGACATCGCCAGGGTCAGCGTCTTCGTCGCCTCCGGGCGCGCGGAGTCGATGCTGATCAAGAACACGCTCGCGAAGGACCCGACCAGCGACGAGAAGGAAGCGCTGCAGCAGATCTACACGCTGCTCCGGCCGGGCGACGCGCCGAACCAGGAGACGGCGAAGCAGGCGCTCGAGCGGCTCTTCTTCTCACCGAAGCGTTATGACCTCGGCCGCGTCGGCCGCTACAAGGTCAACCAGCGCCTCGGGCTCCGCACCCCCGCCGACGTCACCGTGCTCACGCGCGAGGACTTCGTCGAGATCATCCGCTACCTCGTCGAGCTCCACGAGGGACGTGGGCATGTGGACGACATCGACCACCTCGGCAACAGAAGGATCCGGTCCGTAGGTGAATTGATTGCGAACCAGTTCTCCGTCGGTCTGTCTCGCATGGCGCGCCTCGTCAAGGAGCGCATGTCGATCAACACCGACCCGGAGAAGATCTCGCTCGACGACCTGGTCAACGCGCGTACGGTCAGCGCGGTCATCCAGGCCTTCTTCGGATCGTCGCAGCTGTCGCAGTTCATGGACCAGACGAACCCGCTCGCCGAGCTGACGCACAAGCGTCGCCTCTCGGCGCTCGGTCCGGGTGGTCTGACGCGCGAGCGCGCGGGCTTCGAGGTTCGCGACGTCCACTACTCGCAGTACGGGCGCATGTGCCCGATCGAGACGCCGGAAGGCCCGAACATCGGCCTCATCACGTCGCTGGCGTGCTACGCGCGCGTCAACGACCTCGGCTTCGTCGAGACGCCGTACCTCGTCGTGCGCAACGGCAAGGTGCTCAACGAGCTGGAGTGGCTCGACGCGAACCGCGAGGAGGAGCTCATCATCGCGCAGGCGAACGCGCCGCTCAACGAAGACGGCTCGTTCGTGGACGAGCTGGTGCTCTGCCGCCAGCAGGGCGACTTCCCGCTCGTCTCGCCCGATCGCATCGACTACATGGACGTCGCGCCGGAGCAGCTCGTCTCCATCGCCGCGGCGCTGATCCCGTTCCTCGAGCACGACGACGCGAACCGCGCCCTCATGGGCTCGAACATGCAGCGGCAGTCGGTGCCGCTCCTCAACCCGCGCACGCCGCTCGTCGGCACCGGGCTCGAGGAGAAGGTGGCGGTGGACTCGGGCGCGGTCGTCATCGCGCGCCGCGCGGGCGTCGTCACGCGCGTCACCGCCGACGAGATCATCGTCGACGCGGGTCCGGCCGAGCGCACGAAGAAGGGCGACGAGGATCGCCCGCTCGCGCGCCTGACGCAGAACGACCGCTACCGGCTGAAGAAGTACTGGCGCACCAACCAGGACACGGCGATCAACCAGCGTCCGCTCGTCCGGCTCGGCCAGAAGGTGAAGGCGGGCGACGTCCTCGCGGACGGCGCCGCGACCGAGATGGGCCAGCTCGCGCTCGGGTCGAACGTGACGGTCGCGTTCATGCCCTGGTACGGCCACAACTTCGAGGACGCGATCGTCCTCAGCGAGCGCCTGGTGAAGGACGACGTCTACTCGTCGATCCACATCCAGGAGCTCGAGCTGCACGTCCGCGACACCAAGCGCGGCCAGGAAGAGATCACGCGCGAGATCCCGAACGTCTCGGAAGAGGCGCTGCTCGATCTCGACGAGCGCGGCATCGTGCGCATCGGTGCGCACGTCAAGCCGGGCGACATCCTCGTCGGCAAGATCACGCCGAAGGGTGAGACCGAGCTCTCGCCGGAAGAGAAGCTGCTGACGGCGATCTTCGGCGAGAAGGCGAAGGACGTGAAGGACTCGTCGCTCAAGGTCTCGCCGGGAATGGAAGGCGTGGTCATCGACGTGAAGATCTTCTCGCGCATCGAGGACCAGGTCGTCGAGAAGGACCGTGGCGAGCGCATCGGCGAGGTCCGCCGGCTCGAGGCGGAGGAGAAGATCCGCGTCAACGACGTCCGCGACGCCGAGCTCGTCGAGGTGCTCGAGGGGCAGACGGTGGCGCTGGCGCTGAAGGCGGGGACGGTCGAGGAAGCGATCCCGGCGGGGACGAAGCTCACCGCGGCGTCGCTGCGCGAGCTTCGCATCTCGTCGCTCGACCTGAAGACGCTGCGCGTCGAGAACAAGAAGGTGAACGAGCGGATGCGCGAGATCATCGACGCATCCAACGAGGAGAAGGCCCGCATCGAGGAGCGCGCGGAAGAGCGCATCGACGGCATTCTGCAGCCGGACGAGCTCCCGCCGGGCGTGATCCAGCTCGTGAAGGTCTACCTGGCCGAGAAGCGCAAGATCTCGGTCGGCGACAAGATGGCGGGACGCCACGGGAACAAGGGCATCGTCGCGCGCATCGTGCCGGAGGAGGACATGCCGTTCCTCCCCGACGGGCGCCCGGTGGACATCGTCCTCAACCCGTTAGGCGTGCCGAGCCGCATGAACGTCGGGCAGATCCTCGAGACCCACCTCGGGTGGGCGGCGCGGATCCTCGGCTTCTACGCGAAGACGCCCGTCTTCCAGGGGGCGAACGAGCGCGAGATCTCGCTGCTGCTCAAGCTCGCCGGGCTCACGCAGGCGCGCGACGCGCTCGATCTGCGTGGCGCGGCGATGACCGTGAGCGACGAGGACGTGCGCACGCTGCTCGCGGACCTCAAGCCCGAGCGGGGCCGGCAGGAGGACTTCGTGCTCCTGCAGGAGGCGACGCTGGACGACCTCGGCGCGCGCGGCGTGTCGGCGGGAACGCGCGACCTGTTCAACCGCGTGCGCGAGTACCTCGCGAGCGCGGCGCGCGAGCTGATCGAGCGCGAGACGCAGAGCGTCGCGAACGAGATCGCGCTGCACGAGCAGCTGGCTGGCGACGAGGCGGAGAGCGCCTCGCGCCGGGCTGAGGCGAAGGCGGCGCTGAAGCAGCTCGAGAAGCGCCGTGGGCTCGCGCCCGCGGAGCTGCTCGAGGACATGGAGCTCGGCGCGCTGGCGACCATGCTCGGCAAGAAGAGCGAGGCCGACATCGATGCCGCCGCGTCGGAGCTGCTCCGCCTCGCCGGCATCACGCCGGCGGGAAAGATCTGGCTCCGCGACGGCCGGAGCGGGGAGTCGTTCAACAACCCCGTCACGGTCGGCGAGATCTACATGCTGAAGCTGTCGCACCTCGTGGACGACAAGATCCACGCGCGCAGCATCGGCCCCTACTCCCTCGTCACGCAGCAGCCGCTCGCCGGCAAGGCGCAGTTCGGCGGCCAGCGGTTCGGAGAGATGGAGGTGTGGGCGCTGGAGGCGTACGGCGCGGCGCATACGCTTCAGGAGATTCTGACGGTGAAGTCGGACGACGTGAACGGTCGCAGCCGTGTCTACGAGGCGATCGTGAAGGGGCAGAACCTCCCCGAGCCGGGGATCCCCGAGTCGTTCAATGTGCTCGTGAAGGAGCTGCAGGCGCTGGGAATCAAGGTGACGCTCGGCACGACCGCGGGCGGCGACGGATTCGGTGGCGGCAACGGCAACGGAGCGGGCTTCGGGAATGGAGGCGAGGGTTAAATGATCGATTTTCGCAGCGTGCGCGACGCGCGCGCATCAGCGTTCGACTACATGCAGGTTCGGATCGCCTCTCCCGAGGAGATCCGCGGTCCCCGCGACCCCAAGGAGCGTGAGCGGCTCGAGCTGAGCGGCCTGCGCACCTGGTGGTCGTGGGGCGAGGTGACGAAGCCCGAGACCATCAACTACCGGTCGTTCAAGCCGGAGAAGGACGGGCTCTTCTGCGAGCGCATCTTCGGTCCGGTCAAGGACTGGGAGTGCCATTGCGGGAAGTACAAGCGCATCCGCTATCGCGGCGTGATCTGCGACCGTTGCGGCGTCGAGGTGACGCTGAGCAAGGTCCGTCGCGAGCGCATGGGCCACATCGAGCTCGCGGTCCCGGTCGCGCACATCTGGTTCTTCAAGACGCTGCCGTCGCCGATGGGGAACCTCCTCGACCTCACGCTCCGTGATCTCGAGAAGGTCATCTACTACTCGGCGTACGTCGTCATCGATGCTGGCAGCCAGGAAGCGATGGCGAACCAGCTCCTCGACGAGGACGAGTACCTCACCCTGCGCACGAAGGCGCGCGAGGAAGGGGACACCGCGTTCCGCGCCGACATCGGCGCGCCGGCTGTCCGCGAGCTGCTCAACCGGCTCGACGTCGACAAGACGGCGGAGGAGCTGCGTGCGGCGGTCGCGGTCGAGACGTCGCAGCACCGGAAGAAGGCGCTGCTCAAGCGGCTCAAGATCGTCGACGCGTTCCGCACCAGCGGCGACTCGGGTGACGTGCGCAACAAGCCGGAGTGGATGATCCTCGACGTCGTGCCGGTGATCCCGCCCGACCTGCGGCCGCTCGTGCCGCTCGACGGCGGACGCTTCGCGACGTCGGACCTCAACGATCTCTACCGCCGCGTCATCAACCGCAACAACCGCCTCACGAAGCTCATCTCGCATCGCGCGCCGGAGGTCATCCTCCGCAACGAGAAGCGGATGCTCCAGGAGGCCGTGGACGCGCTGTTCGACAACGGGCGTCGCTCGAAGGCGATCAGGGGTCGTGGAAAGCGGCCGCTGAAGAGCCTTTCCGACATGCTGAAGGGCAAGCAGGGCCGGTTCCGCCAGAACCTGCTCGGCAAGCGCGTCGACTACTCGGGCCGCTCCGTCATCGTCGTCGGGCCGGAGCTCAAGCTCCACCAGTGCGGCCTGCCGAAGCTGATGGCGCTCGAGCTCTTCAAGCCCTTCATCATCCACAAGCTGGTGGAGAAGGGAATCGCCGAGACGGTCAAGCGCGCGAAGAAGATCGTCGAGCGCGAGTCACCCGAGGTGTACGAGATCCTCGAGGAGATCATCCGCGACCATCCGGTGCTGCTCAACCGCGCGCCGACGCTCCACCGCCTGGGCATCCAGGCCTTCGAGCCGGTGCTCGTCGAGGGCAAGGCGATCCGCATCCACCCGCT
>DATAIS010000449.1:0-1816 GCA_036262535.1 Gemmatimonadaceae bacterium
TGATCTCGAGGTGGCCGGCGCGCGGGCTCTGGCGCACGAGGACTCGCGCTCGAGGCTCCCCAACGCGCAGGGCCGCGGCGCACCTCCCTTCCCTCGCGACGAACCGCACTACAAGTCCTTCGTGCTTTCTGTCTAACGCGCATTAGACAGTTCTGCCTAACACGCCGTGATTGCAAGGAATACACGATAATCTGCGGCCGGGGCGTCAGGCGCGGGAGGAGTATGTCATTGCCGCGCCACAGTTTCGGCCGAGAAGTCCGTCCGCCCCCGGGTGGTGCAACACTGCGAGCAGTCGCTGGCTTTGGAACTTGTACGGGAAGCAGGCGCAGCCACTGAGGACGGGCGCGTCGAGCGCGCTCTCCGAACCGCTCCCGCCCCCAAGAATAGAAGGCGTCGGCCCTAACGAGCGCGTGAGCGACCCAGGTCCCCGAGCTTCGCCACCGCGACGCCGTCCTCGACGCACCACCAGGCGCCGCGACGATACCACAGCGGGTGCTTCGCGTGGCGCGGACAGGCCGGCCACGTCGCGTCGCCGAGTGTGTCGTGCAGGTACTGCTGCACGTCGTTCACGACCTTCTCCGCCTTGTTGCCGATGTCGAGCTCCTGCACGTCGGCGGCGACGTCCTGGATCACGCGCTCGTGCCCGGCGCCGAGCGTGGACTCCACGTCGCGCGCGAGCAGGGGGACGACTTCCTTCAGGTCGGTGGCCATCGCTCCTCGCTATCTCCGGCGGTCGCCCGGACGCTCGCCGGGGCCTAACGGCTCGTGCTCGTCGAGCGCGTCGGCGAGATCCGACGAATGTGCCGCCCGCTCGTGCGCCTCGCGCTCGGCGCGATACCGCTCGTACCACTCGCGCGTGACCTCGCCGGCGAGGTCGCGGTTGCCGAGACCGAACGCCAGCGCGCCCGCGAGCGCGACGGCGCCGAAGAGGATCGCGAACGCGGTCGTCACGATCTCGGTCGCGATCTGGAGCACCTGCAGCGCCATGAACACGGCGAGCAGGATCACCGCACCCTTGCCGATCCGCGCCAGCGCGGTGCCACCCGTCACTCCGCCCGCCGACGTCGCGATCAGTCGCTCGACGAAGCCGCCGAGCACGATCCCGACGACGAGGATCACCACCGCCGCGATCACGATCGGGATGTAGCCGACGAACTCGCCCAGCACGTCCGCCAGCTCCTCGAGGCCGAGCGCCTGCGCCGCGACGAGGATGACGGCGAACATGATCAGCCAGAACACCAGCCCCGCGATCACACGCGCGAAGTCGAGCCGCGTCCCGCCGCGCTCGACCGCGTCCATCACCCCGCCCCGCTCGAGCAGCTGGTTCACCCGCAGCCGCCGCAGCAGCCTCACGATCAACCGCTCGACGAGCTTCGCGAGCAGGTAGCCCGCGAAGAGGATGACGAGCGCGCCGAGCATCGCCGGCACCAGCTCGCCGAAGACGGTGACGAAGCTCGTCTGGAGGCGGTCGCGGAAATCCATGCGCCTAAGCTACCGCCTCAGGGCGCGCTCGTCAGGTCGTCAGAACCGGATCGTGAGGACGGAGTGGTTCCCCGGCGCCCGCGACGCCGCCATCGCCAGCGCGGTCGGATGGAGCTGCACCCGGCTCGACGTCCGCTTCCCCGCGTCCGGACGCGGCGGCATGAACGCCTCGGCGAGCGCGATCCCGACCACCGAGCCGAGCGTCGCGGCGACGTAGGGACCGGCGTCGGTGCTCGATCTCTTCGGGTCGATCAGCGCCTGCGCCCCCGCGCCCATCAGCGCACCGCCGGCCGCGCCGACCATGACGATCACCGCCTCGCGCGTCGTGTGGTCG
>DATAIS010000450.1:0-2882 GCA_036262535.1 Gemmatimonadaceae bacterium
GAAGAGCCCCTCCTCGCGCGTGAGGCGGCGCGCCGTCGCGAAGGCGTCGCGGTCGCTCACCGTGCGGTAGTCGTCGATCACGTCGAGGTCGAGCGTGCCGGGAATCTTGTCCTGGCCGATCCCCTCGACCTTGTACGGCGCACCCTCGACCTTGCCCTTCCCCTTCGTCCTCCACATCTCGGCGAGGATCGAGCCCTGTGGATCCCCGGCGATGATGCGGATCTTCGGGTTGCGTTCCTTGAGGTAGCGCCCGACGCCGGTGATGGTGCCGCCGGTGCCGGCCGCGGCGACGAAATGCGTGATCCGCCCTTCCGTCTGCTCCCAGAGCTCGGGGCCCGTCGTGTCGTAGTGGGCTTCGGGATTCGCCTCGTTGTAGAACTGATTGGCAAGGATCGCGTTCGGCGTCTCCTTCGCGATCCGCTTCGCCATCATGACGTAGTTGTCGGGATGATCGGGCGGGACCGCGGTCGGCGTGATGATCACTTCGGCGCCGAACGCCTTGAGCAGGCGCACCTTCTCCTGCGACATCTTGTCGGGCATGGTGAAGATGCAGCGGTAGCCCTTGAGCGCCGCCGCGATCGCGAGGCCGACGCCGGTGTTGCCGCTCGTTCCCTCGACGATCGTCCCGCCGGGCTTGAGCGTCCCGTCACGCTCCGCGCGCTCGATGATCGGGAGCCCGATGCGGTCCTTCACCGATCCGCCGGGGTTGAAGAACTCCGCCTTCCCGTAGACGGGCGTGCGCAGCCCGCGCGTGATCCGGCTCAGCCGGATGAGCGGCGTCCAGCCGATCGTCTCGATCACCGAGTCGTACGCGCGGAGATGCCGGCGCTCGTCGCGCGCACCCTCCGTGTCGCGTACCTGGTCGCGAACTGTGGTCATGGCTGCTGGAAGCGTTTGAGGATGGTGTCCCCGGGCAGCGGCGGCGCGGCAGGATGTCGCCAGTAGACCGGGAAGAGGATCGAGAGCGCGACGCCCTCGCCGTTCTTCTTCGCCGGCACGAACTGCAGCTCGCGCGAGCCGACCACCGCCGCGCTGTCGAGCGACGGCTCGCCGCTCGGCTCCGCGACGGTCGTCGAGTCCGGGACGACGTTGCCGTTCGCGTCGATGTGGATGCGCAGCGTCGTGTTCCCCTGGACCTTGCGCGCGTAGAGCGCGGGTGGATAGCGGAAGGGAAGCTGCTTGTTCACCATCACCGGCAGCGCGTCCGGACGCCCGCCGCCACCGGCGAACACCTCCGCCATCTTCTTCGTGTCGGAGTCGCCGACGCAGCCGGCGAGCGCGAGCAGCGGGATGGCGAGCAGTGGCATCACGAGTCGCGGCGTAGCGCCGGTCCTTCGGCCGTGGTCGGTCATGCGTCCAACATAACGCCGGGGCGCGTCGAATCGAGCGCGCTCGGCCGCATCGCCGCGTCGCGGGAGAGAACGGCGAAGCGCGTCACGTTGCCGGCGTGATCCTCGATCCCCGCGCGCACGATCGTCAGCGCATGAAGCTCGGCGGCGCGCGACGACGCGATCGCGGCGCGCGACACGTCGTGGGCCGCGGCCACCATCCGCGCCGCCCCGGCGGTGTCGAACACGGGACGCGCCTCGAGCCGCGGATGCGCGCGCAGGAACGCGCCGCACTGCGCGAGCGCGACGGGGTGGCTCTCGACGCTCCGCAGCGATGCGATCGTCGCACCCGTGGGCGCGAGGAGGCAGAGACGGATCGGATGCTCGATGTTTCCGACGACGTACAGCGACGATCCATCGATCGCCGCGAGGCTCGACGCGACGCGTCCCGCGATCGAGTTCTCGACCGGGAGGAGGCCGAAGTCGACGCGGCCCTGCGCTACCGCGCGCACGACGTCGGCGAACTCCGCATGCGGCACCGCTCGCGCCGTGCTTCCCCACGCATCGAGGATCGCCAGCTCGCTGAACGCACCCGGCTCCCCCTGGTAGGCGATCGCGACGCGTGCGCGCGCCTCGCCCGCGGGCCTCACGCGCGCACGTTCCGTGGCTTCAGCGAGAGGTCGGGACGAAGCGCCGTCGCCTCACGCAGGTAGACGTGCGTCACGCGCGCGCGCGGCTCGTCGAACTCGACGTGGACGAGCACGCGGATCGTGCGCGGAAGCGCGCCCGGCACCGGGATCTCCATGGTGCAGAGCAGTGCGGCGTCGAGCCACCCGAGCTCGCGCGCGGCGAGCGCCGGGAACTCGCTCACGAGATCGGGCGTCAGCGTGAAGATCACGCTCACGATCTCCTCG
Organism: Gemmatimonadaceae bacterium; assembly: GCA_036262535.1. Taxonomy (GTDB): domain Bacteria; phylum Gemmatimonadota; class Gemmatimonadetes; order Gemmatimonadales; family Gemmatimonadaceae; genus JABFXC01. The sequence continues at coordinate 2,243 of DATAIS010000450.1, forward strand.
GGCCGCATGTCGTTGCGGGCGATCATCTCCGTGAGCAGCTCGCGCGTCGCCGCGAGGAGGAGCCCACGCTCGTCGCGCTCGACGGTGATCGCGCCGCGGATCGCGTGCAGACGGCGCGGACGGCGTCCGTCGCTCACGAGCGCGGTCCCCGTGCCTGCTCGGCGAGCTCGGCGAGAAGCTGCAGCGCCTGGAGCGGCGTGAGCCCGTTGACGTCGATACCCGCGAGGCGCTCGACGAGCGGGTCGGGTAGCGACGCGAAGAGTCCGAGCTGCGTAGTGTCGGCGCCCCTCACGCCGCGGTCCGCGCCGCGCTCGCGGGTGCCGGTTCTCGCGAGCGCAGGCACGAGCTGCTCGCCCTCGAGCAGGTGCAGCACCTCCCGCGCGCGCGCGAGCACCGTCTCGGGGATGCCCGCGAGTCGGCCGACCTCGATGCCATAGGAACGGTCGGCCCCGCCCGGCTGCAGGCGATGGAGGAAGAGCACCCTGCCCTCGACCTCACGGACGCCGACGTTATAGTTGCGCACCGCGACCAGTTCGTCGGCGAGCTGCACGAGCTCGTGGTAGTGTGTCGCGAAGATCGCCCGGCAGCCGGTGACGTCGTGGAGGTGCTCGCTCACCGCCCAGGCGATGGCGACGCCGTC
>DATAIS010000451.1:0-7862 GCA_036262535.1 Gemmatimonadaceae bacterium
CGAGGAGTTCGCCGAGCGGCATCGAGCCGTGGCGCTCGGCGAGATCTGCCCAACCCGCGCAGCAGCCCGGGACCGTCACCCAGCGGCCGTCATGCAGCGGCGGCGCACTCGAAAGGACGTCGAGCGTGAGCGCGGCCGGCGCGCGACCGGATGCGTCGAGCGCGCTCACGGTGCGCGTCGCGGCGTCGTAGTAGAGCGCGAAGAGGTCGCCGCCGAGCCCCGTGGAGGTGGGCTCGGTGACATGGAGCGCGGCGTCCATCGCGACGCAGGCGTCGGCGGCGGTGCCGCCACTCCCGAGGATGCGCGCGCCGATCTCGCTCGCGAGCCGCTGGCTGCTCGCGGCCATCGCCCGCGGCGCCGCGCTGCCGCTTTGCCTCAAGCCTTCGACTCGAGCGCCGCGCGCAGGAAGCCGCCCGCGGCATCGAGCACACGCTCGGCTTCGTCGCGATCGACGCGGCGGCGGATCATCACGATCGCGATCTTCGCGCGGTACCCCGCGCTGGCGAGCGCACGGTGCGCCTCGTCCTCGGCGGCGCCGGTGAGCGTGCGGACGATGCGCGTCGCGCGCGCGATGAGCTTGTCCGACTGCTTGGGGACGTCCACCATCAGGTTCTCGTAGATCTTCCCGGTGCCGAGCATGGTCCCGACGCTCATCATGTTGAGCACCATCTTGCACGCGGTGCCGGCGCGCAGGCGCGTCGCGCCGGTGAGCACCTCGGGGCCGACGAGCGGCGCGACGATCACGTCGGCGGCGTCGGACGCAACGCCGGTGAGGTTGCAGACGACGAGAACGCGTCCGGCGCCGCGCTTCTTCGCCTCGGCGAGCGCGCCGTGCACGAAGGGCGTGGTGCCGCTCGCGGCGACGCCGACCACGACGTCGTTGGCATCGATGCCCTTCGCACGAACCTCGCGCGCGCCGCCTTCGGGGTCGTCTTCGGCGCCTTCGCTGCTCTTGAAGACGCACTCCGGTCCGCCGGCGATGATCGACTGGTAGACCGGATCCGGATCTTCGAGCGTCGGCGTCTGCTCCGCCGCCTCGATGACGCCGAGCCGCCCGCTCGTCCCCGCGCCGACGAAGACGATATGGCCGCCGTGCTTCCGCCGATCGACGATGAGCTCGATGGCGCGCGCGACATCGTCGAGCACCTTCGCCACCGCGCCGGCGACCTGCGCGTCTTCTTCGTTGATGACGCGCAGCGCCTCGCGGAGCGGGAGCCTGTCGAGCTCCATCGTGCGCGGGTTGCGCTGCTCGGTGAGGAAGCGCCCGAACTCGCGCTGCTGCCCGCCGCTGGTGCCGCCGCTCATGCCACGGCCTCCTGTGCGGACGGTGCGGTGAGAACGGGGACGTCCTGCACAACGACGCGGCGCGCGAGGACGAGCCCGAGGCCTGACGTCAGCGCGGTGCCGAGGGGGAAGGTCCAGGGGAAGGCGACCTTGATCGGCTGCATGGCGCCGTCCACGCTCACCTTCGCCCAGGTCGCGAGGAGAACGATCGCGGCGCCGAGAAGCACCCACGGAATCTTCGCCAGCTCGCGGCGCAGCAGCGGGAGCGTCACGACGACGACGGCAACGGTGGCGGCCGTAACGAGCCAGCGCGCCCAGGCCTCGTGCTGCCAGTTCAAGGTGAAGACGAGCAGGAGCGTGAAGGGAATGCCCCAGACGAGACCGCGCGCATCGCGGCGCCCGGGAAGGAGCGCGAGGAGAAGGATGCCGAGCATCGCGCCGTAGGTGTAGCTCGCCATTGCCATCGCGAGGCGGAAGAGGTCGCGATACTGCTGGATCTGCGAGCTGACGAGGGCGAGGATGCAGATCGCGATCCCGGAGAGCACGACGAAGAGACGCGACACGCGGACGAGGTGCCGGTCGTCGAGGTCGTCGCGCCTGACGCCGCGATAGAAGCTGAGCGCGGTCTGCGCCATCGCCGAGATCGCGGCGGTCTGCGTCGCTGCCGCGAAGATCGATGCGAAGAAGAGTCCCTTGATGCCGATCGGCATCGCGCGGAGGATGAAGAGCGGGAAGACGTAGTCGGGACGTCCGGCGACGCGCGCCGCCTCGTCGGCGTTCATCGGCGCAGCCTGATAGTAGGCGTAGAGGCCGATGCCGACGGTGAGCATCATGAGCGGGATGAGCATCGCCACGCTCGACCAGAGCACCGCCTTCCGAGCCTCGCGCTGGTCGCGGCAGCAGAAGAAGCGCTGCGCGGTCATCTGGTCGGTGCCGTGCGAGCCGAGCGTGAGGAAGGTGAAGCCGAAGATGCCGCACCAGAAGGTGAACTCGGCGCGCGGATCGGTGGAGAAGCTCCAGAGCTGGAACTTGCCGGCCGCTCGCCCGGCTTCGACGATCCCGTCCACACCGCCTGGCACCGCGACGACGACGGCGACGATCGCCGCGATGGCGGCGAAGACGATCATCACGAACTGCACGACGTCGGTCCACACCACCGACGTGATGCCGCCGATCCACGTCCACGCGACGCCGATCACGCTCAGCAGGAGGATCGCGGGGAGGATCCCCATCGCGGTGATCGCGTCGAGCACGATCGCGGCGAGGAAGAGCCGTGCCCCCTGGCCGAGCACGACGCCGACCATGAAGAGCGTCGACGCGATGCGCGTCACGCGCGCCCCGAGCTTGAGCCCCATCAGCTCGTAGGGGCTGTAGACCTCGTGGCGATAGTACGCGGGGATGATGAAGTACCCGATCAGGACGCGCGCGAGGATGCTTCCCAGCGCGAGCATCATGTAGGTGTAGTTGCCGCCCTGCGCGAAGGCGATCGCCGGAATCGCGACGAAGGTGACGCCGCTTACTTCGCTCGCGACGATCGAGCCGCTCACCGCCCACCAGGGCAGCTTGCGTCCGCCGAGGAAGAAGTCGCGGATCGTCTGCTTGCGATCGGCGAGCCTGTCGGCGAACCAGGAAGTTCCGGCGATGTAGGCGAGCAGTACTGCCCAGTCGATCCAGTGCAGCTGGCCGAGCATCAGTGCTTCTCTCCCGCGTGCGCGGCCCAGAGCGCGGCGCCGATCCAACCTGCGTCGTCTTCGAGGCTCGCGGCCTCGATGCGCGTCCGCTCGAGCCATGCGGGACGCACGCGCCGCTTCACTTCCTCGCGTACGGGCGCGAGCAGCGCGTCTCCCGCCGCAGCCATCCCGCCGCCGATGACGACGACTTCGGGCTGGAGGGTGTGAATCACGTTCGCGACGGCGATCGCCAGTCCGCGCTGCGCCGCACCCACCGCGTCGATCGCGACCGGATCACCCGCGCGGGCCGCTGCGAAGGCGGCTTCGGCAGGGCCCCGTCCGAATCGCTGCGCGACCGCCGAAGCGGAGGCGAACTGCTGGAGGCATCCGCGCTGGCCGCAGCCGCAGGGCGGTCCGTCGGGATCGACGACGAGATGTCCGAGCGCGCCCGCCGCGCCTCCCAGTCCGACCCACAGTTCGCCATCGAGCACGATGCCGCCACCGACTCCGGTGCCAAGGGTGAAAAGGACGAGCGAGCTCGCACCACGGCCCGCGCCTGCCTGGTACTCGCCCCAGGCGGCACAGTTGCCGTCGTTCTCGAGCACCACCGGGCGCGCCAGGCGCACCGAGAGGAGCTTCGGTATCGGGACGTCGATCCAGCTCGGAAGGTTGATCGCTCGAACGAGCGCCGTGCGCCGCGGGTCGAGCTGGCCCGGCATGCCGACGCCGCAGGCGCGCACCGGACCGACCTCCTTCACGAGCGACTCCGCCGCGGTCGCGATGCCGTCGAGCATCTCCTCGGGCGGCAACGCCTTGTCGAAGGCGACGCTGCGGCGGGCGCGCGGGACGCCATCTCCGTCGCAGACACCCATCTTCACCGTGGTGCCGCCGACGTCGATGCCGATCAGCTGCTTCGTAGATCCTCCATGCCGTGCCTGCTGCCTGCTGCTTGATGCGAGATGCGCCGCAAGACTAAGTTCGCGGACATCGCATTGGCAAGTGAAAGTCGAGCTTCCATCGCCTTCGCCTCGGGATCATGTCGCACGCCGTTGCACTTCGCTCATCGCTCATCCTCGCGCTCGCCGCCTGCGCACCGCCGGCGCGAACCAGCGTCGCCTCGGGCTCGATCGCGCCGATCGCACCGCCTCCGGCGACGCTCGTCCTCGTGACGCCGGGCGCCGTGGGGATGAACGCGAACCTTCCGATGCGGCTCGACTCCATCATGACGGCGGCGATCTCCGATCGGGCGACGCCGGGGGCGTCGATCACGATCGGACGCAACGGACGTCTCGTCGTCGATCGCGGCTGGGGCCGGATCGACTGGCGCGACGATGCGAGCGCGGTCAGCGACAGTACGCTCTACGACATGGCGTCGTTGACGAAGGTGATCGCGACGACGACCGCGGCGATGCTGCTCGAGGAGGACGGGAAGCTCGACATCGAGCGCACCGTGGTCAGCTACCTGCCGGAGTTCAACGCACCGGACAAAACGACGATGACGGTGCGGTCGCTCCTCCAGCACTCGAGCGGGATGCAGCCCGACCTCCTGCTCTGGCGGCAGTACTCGACGCTGCCGGAGTACATCAGGCACATCGCGGGCGCGCCGCTCAAGTACCCGGCGAACACGCGCAGCGAGTACAGCGACTGGAACATGATCCTGATGCAGGCGATCATCGAGCGCGTCTCCGGCCGGCGACTCGACAGCCTCCTCGCCGACCGCGTCTGGGCGCCGCTGGGCATGCGCGACACCCGGTTCACACCGGACAGCTCGCTCAAGTGGCGGATCGCGCCGACCGAGACGCAGGACTTCCGCGGCGGGCAGGTCTGGGGGGTGGTGCACGACGAGAACTCGTGGAAGGCTGGCGGCGTGGCGGGGCACGCCGGGCTCTTCTCGAGCGCGCGCGACCTCGCGATCTACGCGCAGACGATGCTCAACGGTGGCGAGTACAACGGCGTGCGCGTCCTCAGGCCGGAGACGATCGCCCGCTGGACGGCGCGGCAGCAGCCCTTCGGCAGCCGCGCGTTAGGCTGGGACACGCCGTCACCGCGCTCGAGCGCGGGTCGCTACTTCTCCTCGAGGAGCTTCGGACATACGGGGTTCACGGGGACGTCGATCTGGGTCGATCCGGAGAAGCAGCTCTTCGTCGTGCTGCTCACCAACCGCGTCAACCCGACACGCAACAACCAGAAGGTCGGGCCGCTGCGGCGCGTGGTCGCGAACGCGGCCCAGCAGGCGATCCTCGACGCGCCGGTGCGCGTGTGGGAGGCGGACACGACGGTCGCCGCGACGCCGCGATGAAGTCGCGGCGCGAGTTTCTCGTACTCTCCGCGCTCGGCGCCGCCGCCTGCACGATGCGGCGCACCAGCCCCAAGCCCGGAGGAAGTCGCCTGCTGCACGTCGGAACGTACACCAATGACGGACGGAGCCAGGGGATCTACGCCGTCCGCATGGACGAAGCGACGGGCGCGCTGACGCTCGACGGCGTCACGGCGCAGGCTGAGAACCCGTCGTTCCTCGTGCCATCGCGCGATGGGCGCTTCGTCTATGCGGTGAACGAGACCACGGAATATCAGGGCGAGAAGTCGGGCGCGGTGAGCGGCTTCGCGCGCCAAGCGACGGGGCAGCTCGCGCTGGTCTCGCGCCAGCCGTCGCGCGGGGGGGCGCCCTGCTACATGTCGCTCGACCGCGGCGAGCGCTACGCGCTGGTCGCGAACTACGTCGGCGGGAGCGTGGCGGTGTTCCCCCTCCGCGGCGATGGCGGCGTCGGTCCGGCCAGCGCCTTCGTGCAGCACGAGGGACGCGGGCCGAACGCGCAGCGCCAGGAGTCGCCGCACGCGCACAGCATCATGGTCGACGCGACCAACCAGTGGGCGCTCGCCGCCGACCTCGGCATCGACCGCATCGTCGTCTATCGCTTCGACCAGACGAAGGGAACGCTCGAGCGCGCAGGCGAAGGCGTCCTCGCGCCCGGCGCCGGGCCGCGGCACTTCGTGTTCAACCAGGACCAGACGAAGGTCTACGTCGTCAACGAGCTGAACTCGACGCTGACGGTCTTTTCATGGGACGCCACGAGGGGAACGCTCGGCGAGCTGCAGACGGTGACGACGCTGCCGGAGGCGTTCAGCGGCTCCAACTCGCCCGCGGACATCCACTTCCATCCCTCGGGACGGTTCCTGTACATGACCAACCGCGGACAGAACAGCGTCGTCTCGTACACGGTCGGCACCGCGGGACTGCTCACGCCGCTGCAGACGATCTCCACGGGCGGCAACTGGCCGCGCAACTTCGTCATCGACCCGAGCGGCCGCTTCCTCTACGTCGCCAACCAGCGCTCCAACTCGATCGTGGGCTTCTCGATCGACGCGAGCAGCGGCCGTCTGAAGCGAACGGGTGAGCCACTCACCGTGCCGCTGCCGGTCTGCCTCCGGTTCGCCCCATCGAGCTCGTAGCGGCGGCCACGCTCCTGCGGCGACTGCTTCACCACAGAGGCACAGAGGTACACAGAGACTGCCACAGAGAAGTGCACACGGGCGACGCACTCTCTGCGTGTGCAGTTCCCAGAGCACCTCAGAGCTCCGAGAGATTTTGGGGCAAGCGTGGCGAGTGCATCTCGCCGGGTGCTCTGTGGCCCTCTGTGTACCTCTGTGGCTCTGTGGTGAACAACAGCCCAGTGGCGAGACCGGGCGTCGCGTTCTTCACCTTCACGACATCCTGATGCTTCTCTCCAACCGCTCGACATACGCAGCCGCTCTTCTCACAACCGCGATGCTCACGTCAGCATGCGCGCGCCCCACGACGACCGCGGTAACGCCGGCACGAGTGGTGGCTGGCGCCGATCGGCTCTTCACGGAGTACGCGCAGCTGATTCGCGGCAAGCGGGTCGCGCTCGTATCGAATCACAGCGGACGGCTCGCGGGCGGGACGCATCTCGCGGATGCACTGCACAAAACGCCCGGCGTCACGCTCACCGCGCTGTTCGGGATGGAGTACAACGTCCGCTCGAACGACTACTCGGTGGCGCGCGATCCGGAGGTGACGACCGATCCGGAGACGGGGGTGCCGAAGTACAGCCTCTATGGCGAGCAGCACGAGCCGACGCGCGGGATGCTCGCGGGGACGCAGACGATCGTCATCGACATCCAGGAAGTCGGCGCGCGCTTCTACGAGCACGTCAACATCCTCGGCTTCGTGATGGAGGCGGCGGCGGAGAACGGGATCGAGGTCGTCGTGCTCGACCGCCCGAATCCGATCACCGGCATGAAGGTGGACGGCTTCCTCGCCGACAGCGCGGCACTCTTCCGCTTCGGCTCCTACGCGCCGATCCCCGTGGTGCACGGGATGACGATGGGCGAGCTCGCGAGGATGTACGTCGGCGAGCGGATGCTGCGCGGCGGCGTCGCGCCGGCGCTGCACGTGATCCCGATGCAGGGATGGCGGCGCGACATGTGGTACGACGAGACGGGCCTCGCCTGGCGGAAGCCGTCGCCGAACCTGATCACGCTCGAGTCGGTGCTCACCTACGTCGGCACCTGCCTCTTCGAGGCGCTCAACGTCTCGGAAGGGCGGGGGACCGATCACCCGTTCGAGTGGATCGGCGCGCCCTGGCTCGACAACGTCCGCGCCGCCCAGATGCTGAACGGCCTCGCCCTGCGCGGCGTCGCCTTCGACACGATCACCTTCGTCCCCGAGCAGAAGCCCTGGCTCGGCAGGCCGCCGGAGATGAACGGCGAGACGGTTCGCGGCATCCGCATCCGCATCACCGACCGCGACGCCTACGACCCCTACCGCGTCGGCATCGCGACGGTGTGGGCGGTCCACTCACTCCACCCCGACCGCCTCGTCTGGAACGAAGCCGTCCTCGACCGCCTCACGGCCACGCCGCGGCTCAAGTCGATGATCGTCTCCGG
>DATAIS010000452.1:0-3595 GCA_036262535.1 Gemmatimonadaceae bacterium
CACGCACATCCCCGACAAGGGCGCCAGGAGCTCGACCTTCGACACTCGCGGCGCGAAGGTGGCGCACACCGGCGTCGGCCGCTACGCCTTCGGGCATCGGCTGTGGCGCGCGATCGAGGAGGTCGAGGCGACGATCAAGCCCGGGGCGGAGCTCGACGACGTGCCGGTGATGCAGCTCCTGCTCAACCGCTCGCTGCTGACCGGCTGCCTGATCCGCGGGCGGTTCCTCGACGTGGGACTTCCGTCGGGCTACGAGGAAGCGGTCAGCCTGCTCGCACGCTGAGCGTCTGTGAGGCGTTCCAGCTCTCCCCGGCGGCGAGCGTGATGGGCTCGAGCACCGTCGCCCCCTCGACGCAGACGAACTGCGCCCACTCCCCGGGCGCGAAGTCGTAGCGCTCGTCACCGGCGGGACCCGGGTTCCAGACGACGACGTTTCGCCAGCCGCGGTTATCCACCCGTAGCACGCGGGCGGCGTCCTCGACGACGATCGGCGACGGAGACTCGCGGTAGGTGCGATCGGTCGCGGCATCGATGACGAGCGGCCCGGGATCGGCCCCTTCGCGCGCGGTGCCGGCACTCTCGCGGTAGGCCACACCGCCGAGCCCGCGGATGCGGGCTCGGCGCAGCTCGGCGACGCGAAGGTAGCTGTGGAGCGCGGCGGTGAAGACGAAGGGATCGGGCCCCGGGTTGGTGGCGCGCAGCGTCATCGTCAGCGACTCGCCGAGCGCGACCTCGATCTCGAGACGGAAGTCGTGCGGCCATTGCGCCACCGTCTCGGGGGTGGAGCGCAGAGTCATCGATGCGGTCGCGCGGCCGTCGCGATCCTGTCCACGCTCGCCGATCGCCCAGTCCATGTCGCGCGCGAAGCCATGCTGCCGGAGCCTTCCCTCGGGATCCTTGCCGAAGCGCGGGAAGACGACGGGCACGCCACCGTGCGACTCCTGCCGCCGGTCGTCGCGACGGGAAACGAAGAGGACGTCGCCGTGGCGCGGATGACGCCAGGTCAGCAGCTGCCCGCCGTGCGCGTAGAGCTCGGCGCTGCCGCCGGCCGGATGGGTGAGCAGGACGCGGGTGTGGCCGCCGCGCCCGGGGCCGACGTCGCCAGCGGCCCCACTTCGTTCGTCGGCCACCGGAAGTGCCCGACCGTCAGGCGATGCGGTCGACCGGGTCCTGGGTCCGGCGCTCCGACTCGGTGCGCAGCTTCGCGAGAAACGCCGCTGGCCCGGCGTTGTCGGGAAGAGTCCGCAGCGCGCGAATCGCGTCCTCGGCGCGCGCGGTCAGGCCGGCCACCATGTGGTCGGCGTCGACGCCAACACGTTCGAGCTCACGTACCAACGTTCGCAGAACGTCCGCGTGCGGCATTCCCCTCCTGCGCTCGAGTCCACTCCAACGCGATGCGATCGGGTGTTCGTCACTGCCAGCTTGCGACGGCAGTCACTACGCGAGAAGCGCGCCAGATGTTTTTACAGTGTCGTCATGAGGGCGCGATGCGCAACCCCCCAGCCCCTCGACGGCCTCCCCGACACCGCCCATCCCACTACCGTAAGGCACCCCGAAGGGCCGCTCCGGTTGTATCTTTGAGCCATGATCGCGAAGCTCCTTCGTACCTGGACGCGCGGACGCGCTCGGTCCGCACATCGGCTGTGAACACCGGCACCGACGCCAACCGGCCGGCCGTCGCCGGCGGAGTGACCGAGGCTCGAGTCGCCGCCGCGACGATCTGCGCCGATCTCCGCGGCGGCGATCTCCTCGATCCGTCGTTCGACCGGCGCACCGCGCTACTCGACGCGCGCGACCGGCGCTGGACGCGGGAGCTCGTCTACGGAATGCTGCGCCGACGGGCCCGACTCGACGCGCTGCTCGCCGAGCGCGTGAATGGCGGACTGGCGCGCCTCGATGGAGACCTCGCCGATCTCCTGCGTCTCGGCAGCTACCAGCTGCTCGAGATGCGCAGCGTCCCTCCGTATGCGGCGATCGCGCAGACGGTGGAGCTCGCAAAGCGCCGTCACGGCATCGGCGCGAGCAAGCTCGCGAACGCCGTGCTGCGGCGACTCGACCGCGAGCGGGAGCGGCTCTCGACCCCGGCGCCGGCGGATCCGGTGGACGCGGTCGCCCTCCAGCACTCTCATCCGCGCTGGCTCGTCGCACGGTGGATCGCGCGCTGGGGCGAGGAGGAGACGCGCCGCCTCCTCGAGGCGAACAACGCGGAGGCACCGATCATCGTTCGCCCCTGGCACGTCGTGCGCGAACAGCTCGAGGCGAACCTCGAGGCCGCCGGCGTCGCCGTCGGCGACGCGCCACTCGTCGGCGACAGCCTGACGATCGCCACGAACCAGATCGGGCTCACCGAGCTCGGTGCCTATCGCCAGGGACTCTTCCACGTCCAGGACCCGGCGTCGACGCTGGTCACGCGGTACGCCTGCTTCCCCAGCGGCGCGACGGTCGCCGACCTCTGCGCCGCCCCGGGTGGAAAGGCGATCGAGCTCTCGCGCACGGCGGGTCGCGTCATCGCGAGCGACGTCTCCGCGACGCGGCTGGTGCGAGTCCGGCAGAACATCGCGCGGCTCGAGGCGACGAACATCGACCTGCTCGTGGCCGACGCGCGCTTTCCGGCGCTGGGCGAGCTCGACGCGGTCCTCGTCGACGTACCATGCACGGGGACGGGCACCTTCCGCCGCCATCCCGATGCACGCTGGCGGCTCAAGCCGTCGGACCTCGCGGTGCTCGGCGCGCTCCAGCGCGCGATCATCCGCGCGGCGGCGTCGGTCGTGCGCCTCGGGGGCCTCCTCGTCTACAGCACGTGCTCGCTCGAGCCGGAGGAGAACGACGCGCAGGTGGAGAGCTTCCTCGCCGACCATCCGGAGTGGACGCTCGAGCCGCCCCCGGCGGGAGTCGTTCCGGAGTCGGTGCTCGATGCCGGACGGCTGCGCGTGCTGCCGCAGCGCCATCGCACCGACGGTGCGTTCGCGGCGCGGCTGCGCCGTGCACGATGAACCTGCGCTGACGGACGGCACGTGAACTTCCGACCTGCCCTGCGCCGCGCGATGCCCTACCTCATCGCCGCGGCGCTCGGCTTCACCGCCGCGTACATCGTGGTCGCACTCGCGGTGTTCCCGGGCGACAGCGGCGATCCGGACGTGACGGTGCCGAGCGTCGTCGGCTCGACGCTGGACGACGCCGCGCGACGCCTCGAGCGCGTCGGCCTGCGCGGCCGGCAGTCGGAGACGCGGCCGAGCGCGGGCTCGCCAGCGGGCACGATCGTGGAGCAGTCGCCGATCGGGGGAGCGGTCGTACGCCCGGCGACGGTGATCTCGCTCGTGGTCAGCGCGGGACAGCGCGCCGAGCCGGTGCCGGACGTGGCGGGGATGTCGCGGCGGGACGCCGAGCGCGCGATCGAGGATGCCGGGTTCGCGGTCGGCACGATCACCCCGCGCTCGAGCGACAGCCCGCGCGGCACGGTGCTCGAGACCTCCCCCGCCGGCGGCTCGGAGGCGACGCCCCCGGGTCCGATCCAGCTCGTCGTCAGCAGCGGGCCGGCCACGGTGCGGCTGCCTAACGTCGTGGGGCGATCCTACGCCGACGCGCGCCAGACGCT
>DATAIS010000453.1:0-4124 GCA_036262535.1 Gemmatimonadaceae bacterium
GTTCTCGTTGCTCGTCGCCCTACTTGTTGACGATGAGCGCGGTGACCATCCCGAACATCCCATGCTCGCTCTCCGCGTGCGGCAGGATGTGGCAGTGGAAGGCCCACACGCCCGGGTTGTTGCAGTTCACGATCACGTCCCAGCGCTCGCCCGGCGCGACGTTGAGCGTGTCGCACTTCCATGGCGCGGGCTGCGGCCAGCCGTCCTTGTCGATCACCGTCATGTGCATTCCGTGCAGGTGCATCGGGTGGATCATCATCCCTTCGTTCATGAAGCGGATGCGCACCTTCTGGCCAAGCCTGGCGACGATCGGCTCCGTCGCCGGGAAGCCCTTCCCGTTGAGCGTGTAGCCGTGCATCCCGTCGTTGATCACCATCACGTAGTCCACGTCCACCTTCTCGATCGCGCGCGGGCGCTTCGGCTCGATGATGAACGCGCCGAGGAGGCCGAGTCCGACCTGCTTCGCGGCGTTGTGGTGCGAGTGGTACATGTGCGAGCCGGGATTCGGCGCCGTGAACTCGTACGTGTACGTCTGGCCAGGCTTGATCGGCGGCTGGGTGATGAAGGGGACGCCGTCCTGATCGTTAGGCACCTCGAGCCCGTGGAAGTGCACGGCGGTCGATTCGGGGAGCTCGTTCCTGACGATCATGCGCACCCGGTCGCCTTCGCGAACGCGGATCTGCGGGCCGGGCACCTGGTCGTTGTAGGCCCAGGCCTCGACGGTCTTTCCCGGCTCCGTCTCCCACTGGATCTTGCGCGCCGTGATCTCGTAGACCTTCACGCCGGCCACGATCTTCGGCTCGAAGAGCTGGTTCCCCTTGCCCTTGCTCGCGGCGGGGAACGCCTTCACCCCCTTCTCGTGCATCGCGTCCATTTCGTCTGAACGGGCGGCGGCGACGGGAGTCGAGGCCGGCGTCGGCATCGTTCCGCCGTGTTCGGCCGGGGTCATTCCCGTCGGCGCCGAGGGCTCGGTCGCGGTGCCGGTGGCGGGTGCCGCGCCGCCGGCCGCCTGGCTGGGCTTGTCGTCCCCGCAGGCCACGAGAAGCGTCGCGGCGGCGGGGGCAGCGGCGGCGATCAGCCCCGCGCGGCGGATGAACTCGCGGCGCGTGGCGGTGCTCTCGGGCTCGTTGGTCTTCGGGATGTCGCTCATGGTCTCGTGTTGGCTGGTCTGCGCGCGGTGCTCGCGTCGAGGCAATGTCGCGTAGGAGAATCCCCGGCTCCGTCGGGGCGGACCCGATCTCCGGCCGGAAGGACCCGACGCCGCTGTGGTGGAATCGCCGACTGACGACGCGGCTCACGGGGGTGAAAGGATCGTTGCAGCCTCCCTGTAACGATCCTTTCCAGATCCGCGCGGCCCGACCGGGTGCTATTTCCTAAATCATTGGTTTTCAATCGGTTGCGTGGCGGCATGAGGGCTGCCTAAGACGAGTCCGCCACCTCAACGACCCCAGTGATGACCCTCCGCCGCATCCCAGCCCTTCTCAGCCTCTCGGTCGCCCTCCTGCTCGCGGGCTGCCGCGATGCCGGGCTCGCACCAGCCCCTCAGCCGCCGGCTCAGGCAACGACCGGCTATGCCTCTGCCCCGGACCCGGGGCAGCCATCGGCGCTTGTCGGTGAGCTCATCGGCGGCCTGCCCGCCCTGGGGCCGCTCCTCGCGCCGGATACGGTGGCCGTCCTCCAGCGCGACGTCGCGCTACCGGCTCCGATCACGGTCACGCAGATCATCGGCAGCGAGGGCGGCCGCGTCGTCGTACCCGGCGCGGGGCTGACCGTGGACTTCCCCGCAGGCGCGCTCGCCGCGCCGACGCCGATCACCGTCACCGCGCTCGCCGGACGCGCCGTCGCGTACGAGTTCGGGCCGCACGGGATCACCTTCGCCAAGCCAGTCACGCTCACGCAGGACCTCGAGCCGACCGTCGTGACGCGCTGGACCGCGCAGTGGATCCGGCTCAAGGGCGGCTACTTCAAGTCGCAGACGGACCTGATCTCCCGCCTGCTCCGCGCGATCGTCCAGGAGCTCATCCCGGCGAACACCGATGCGGACGACATGGTGGTCCGGTTCGACATCCGCCACTTCTCGGGGTACCTCGTCGCTGTCGACTGATCGCGATTCGCTGATGATGGTTCGGGGGCACGAACACGAAGGGCCGGCGAAACGATGCCGGCCCTTCGTGCTCCGCGGCCGATGATTGACTGGTTGGTCAGAGCATGTCGGCTTCCCCCCTCCTTCACGACGGCGCTGTGCCACGAGCGGGTACGCATGATGCTTCTACTGACGGCTTTCACGAACCCATCCACGAATTCCCGCCGTAATGATGAGCAGCCGCCTTCGCTCCCTCGCTCTTGCCATCCTCGGGGCCGTCTCGCTTCTCGCCGCCCCGACCGCCTGTCGCGACGCCGTCGCGCCCGAGCCCGTCGCGCAGCAGCCCGCGCCCGACGCGCTGCTCGGCCTACCTGACGCCGGCGCAGGGGACCTGGGCCGACTGGTCGACACGACCATCACCGCCCTCACCTGGGCCGAGCCGCTCCAGAGCGACATCACGCGCAGCGCGGTGATCGGGCCCGCGGGAGGCTCGATCACCATCAGCGAGATCGGCTTCCGCTTCACCGTGCCCGCCGGCGCGCTCAGCGAGCCGACGAACCTGACGGTCACCGCGGTAGCCGGATCGGTCGTGGCGTATGAGTTCGAGCCGCACGGTCTCAGGTTCGACGACCGCGCGACCTTCTCCCAGGAGCTCCGCTACACGGGTCTCACCGGGCTGCTCGGCGTCGTGATGAAGGGTGCGTACTTCGAGTCCCGCGGCGACATCTTCCCCGACGGGACCGCGAACGTCACGGAGATCATCCCGACGCGCCTCGACTTCCTCCCCCTGCGGGTCAAGTTCCCGGTCCGGCATTTCTCCGGGTACATTGTCGCCGTCGACTAGGAGCGGATGAACCAGGCCTGCACCGGCGCGCATCCAGCCGCGGTCGAGCACCTCGGCCGGGCGCGCGCCGCCGAGCGATCGGGACGGACCGGCGAAGCGCGCCACGAGTACGAGGCGGCGGTCGCCGTGCTCGCGGGCTCGGACGACGTGCGCACGCTCGTCGATGCGCTGCGCGCCAAGGGCAACCTGCACCTCCACTGCGGCGAGACCGAGGTCGCCGAGCGCCTCTACAGCCAGAGTCTCGCCGTCGCCGAGGTCGTCGACTACGCCATTGGCACATCGAAGGCGCTGAACTGCATCGCCGCGATCGCGCAGCGTCGCGGCAGCCTCGACGAAGCGGAGCGCCGCTATCGTGAGGCGGCGATTGCCGCCGAGCGCGCGCGCGACACGCGGCTCTGCGGGATGATTCAGCAGAACCTCGGCATCGTCGCCAGCGTGCGTGGCGACCGCGAGGCCGCCTTCGAGGCATATCGACGGAGCCTGCGCGCGTTCGAGGCGACCGGCGACGAGGAGGCCGCGTCCTGGGTGTGGAACAACATCGGCCGCCTCCATGGAGAGCTCGGCGAGTGGGACGACGCCGAGCGCGCGTTCGGCGAGGCCGAGAACCTGGCGGCTGGGCGCGGCGACACGCTCGTGTCGAGCGTCGTCGAGCGCAATCGCGGCGAATCGTTCCTCGCGCGCGGACGCCTCGCCGACGCGACGACTGCGTGCGAGCGCGCGCTCGACCTCGCCGAGCTCCGCGGGGACGGCCTCCGCCGCGCCGAGGCTCTCAAGCTCCGCGCTCGCATCGAGCGCGAGCGCGGCGACCACCACGCGGCGATCGCGACGTTGAGCGAAGCCTGCGAGCTCGCCAAACACGCCGAGGACGAGGTACTCGGCGCCGAGCTGCTCTGCGAGCTGGGTGAGCTCTGGCGCAAGCTCGGCGATCGTGGTGTCGCGGGCGCCGTCTGGAGCGAAGCGCTCGCCGCCTTCACCCGCGTCGGCGCCCGCCGCGCCGCCGACGACACCTCCGCCCGCATCGCTTCCCCGTAGCTGGCAACTGCAACGGGAACTGCAACGGGAACTGCAACGGCAACTGCAACAGCCAGGGCCTTTGTAGGTAACTGCCACTGCTCTTTGGTACGGCCGAGGCGCAGAGGTCGCGGAGGACTGCACCTGCACACCCATCGGCGAACCACCGCAGTGTGCAGTTCCCAA
>DATAIS010000454.1:0-10034 GCA_036262535.1 Gemmatimonadaceae bacterium
CGCGCGAGCTCGGCGACGATCTCGTCGATCCGCTCGGCGACGATGAGCACCGGTCCCGCGACGGCCTTCGCGAGGAAGTAGCGGAGCGGGCGGTCGAGACTGCGCGCGAGCACGACCCGCTCTCCATCCTGCGCGACGAGCGCGAAGGAGCCGTCGAATGCGAGCACGTCGGCGGCGTCGCCGGCGAGGATGCGCCGCCTCGCCTCGTCGACGCCGATCGTCCAGAGTCGCTGCCTGTCGTCGGGGACGAGGTTGATGACGCGCGAGACGTGCATCTGCTGGGTCATTGATCGTTCGGGTTCATGGCTGTAACGTCCGGCTCCCTTCCCTGCATCGCGACCACGATGGCGACGTCCCCCCCGATGCGCCGGCCGGCGCTCCTCGCGCTGACCTGCGTGGCGCTCGCCGCGGCCTGCGGCGGCGATGACCGGCTCTTCGAGACGCTCAGCCCCGGGCAGAGCGGGATCGACTTCGCGAACACGATCACCACGAGCGACTCGGTGAACGTGCAGTCGGACGTCTACGTCTACAACGGCGCGGGGGTCGCGGTCGGGGACATCGACAACGATGGCCTGCTCGATGTTTTCTTCGCGGGCAATATGGTGTCCAGTCGCCTCTACCGGAACACCGGGAAGATGCGCTTCGACGACATCACGAAATCGGCGGGCGTGGGCACCACACGCTGGGCGACCGGCGTGTCGATGGTGGACATCAACGGCGACGGGTGGCTCGACATCCACGTCTCGGTCTCGGGGCCCGAGTGGTCGAAGCCGGAGGATCGGGCGAACCTTCTCTTCATCAACAACCGGAACGGCACCTTTACCGAGTCGGCGGAGAAGTACGGCCTCGCCGACCGGGGCTTCACCACGCACGCGGCGTTTCTCGACTACGACGGCGACGGCTGCCTCGACGTCTTCCTGCTCAACAACTCGCCGAAGGACTTCTCGCGCAGCGACATCGGTCGCCAGCCCTCGGGGATGCGCATCGAGACGCCGGGGAGCCACAACGAGCTCTATCGGAACGGCTGCGACGGCACGTTCACCAACGTCTCGGATCGGGCGGGGATCCTTCGCGAGGCGGGTTACGGGCTCGGCGTCGTCGTCGCCGACCTCGATCGCGACGGGCGGCCGGACATCTACGTCTCGAACGACGCCGCGCCCAACGACGTCATCTACCGCAACAATGGCGACGGCACCTTCACCAACCGCGCCGGCGACTGGCTGAAGCACAGCAGCGTCGCCGGGATGGGCGTCGACGCCGCCGACGTCGACGGCGACGGCTGGCCCGACATCCTCCAGGCCGACATGATGCCCGCCGATCTCGCTCGCCGGAAGCGGATGAGCGGATACCTCACCTTCCAGCAGATGCACGACGCGCGGGGACGCGGGCTTCGCGACGACTACTCGATCAACTCGCTCCAGCTCAGCAACGGCTTCGCGCCCGACGGCGGCCCACTCTTCAGCGAGATCGGACGGCTCGCGGGTGTCTCGCACACCGATTGGAGCTGGAGCACGCTCTTCGCCGACTTCGACAACGACGGGCGGAAGGACGTCTTCATCGGCAACGGCTATCCGAAGGCGGTCAACGACCTGGACTACGTGTACGCGGCGCTCTCCGCACGCTCGCGCGAGCGCGACGGCGGCTCGCGCCGGCCGGCGCTGGAGCTGCTGCGAAACCTCCCCGCATACCACGTCACGAACTACTTCTTTCGCAACGAGGGCGACCTCGCCTTCAGCGATCGCTCGAAGGCGTGGGGGATCGAGGAGCCGAGCTTCTCATACGGTGCGGCTTACGCGGACCTCGACAACGACGGCCGGCTCGATCTCGTCGTGAACAACATCGACGCGCCGGCGTCGGTGCTGCGCAACGTCGGGGCGCGACGCGACGTGGGCCACTGGCTGCGCGTGCAGCTCGAGGGCGAGGGGGCGAACCGGCGCGGCCTCGGTGCAACGGTCGTGCTCCGCGCCGGTGGACGCAAGCAATACCTCTACCAGTCGCCCTACCGCGGCTACATGTCCACGGTCGACGACCGGCTGCACTTCGGGCTCGGCGCCGCGGCCCGGGTGGATTCGCTCGAGGTGACGTGGCCCGACGGACGCCACCAGCTTCTGACCGCGGTGGATGCCGACCGCGCGATCACCCTCAGGCAGCGGGACGCGACGGTGCCGGTCCGCACGGTGGACGACTCATTCGCCCCGAAACGATTTTCGCGGTTGCCCGTGGGCCGCGCGCCCGTCTACCTCCCGCCGCGCACGCCGCCTAACGATTTCTCCGTCCAGCCGCTGCTCCCCTACCTCGTCTCCCATCGCGGGCCGCCGATTGCGGTCGGCGACGCCGACGGCGACGGGCTCGAGGACGTCTTCGTTGGCAGTGTCTCGCAGGGATCGCGAAAGCTCTTCCTCCAGCGGGCGGACGGCAGCTTCGCGGAGTCGCGCATCGCGCAGCCGTGGGCGAGCGAAGGAGGCTTCGGCGACTGGGGTGCGCTCTTCTTCGACGCGAACGGCGACGGCCGGCAGGACCTGTACATCGCGAGCGGAAGCTACGAGGCGGCGCCCGAGTCCCCGGAGCTCCAGGACCGTCTCTACATCAACCAGGGCGGCGGCCGGTTCGCGCGCGATCCTGACGCTCTGCCGGAGATGCTCGCCAGCAAGGCGACGGTGCGCGCCGCCGACTTCGATGGCGACGGCAGGCTCGACCTGTTCGTCGGCGGACGCCTCGCACCGCGGAGCTGGCCCCTGCCGACCCGCAGCTACATCCTGCACAACGATGGGGGGCGCTTCAGCGACGTCACCGAGCGGGTCGCGCCGGAGCTCGTAACGCCCGGCGGCATGGTGACCGACGCGCAGTGGCTCGACGTCGACAGCGACCGGGACCTCGACCTCGTCACCGTCGGTGAGTGGGCCGGGATCGAGATCTACCGCAACGACGGCGGCCGCCTGCGCCGCGCGACGGCGGAGCTCCTTCCCGCACCCCTCCGCGGGTGGTGGTACAGCCTCGCCGCCGGCGACTTCAACGGCGACGGGCGGACGGATCTCGTCGCCGGGAACCTTGGCCTCAACTACAGCTACACCACGTCCCGCGAGAGCCGCTTCGGCCTCTACGCCGCCGACTTCACGGGCAGCCGGCGAACGGACGTCGTGTTGACCCAGGAGATCGGGGGAGTAGAGTACCCGTCAGGCGGGATGGCGTCGCTCGGTCAGGCGATCTACACCCTGCCGATCAGATTCCCCACCCACGGCGCCTTCGCTGCCGCCTCGATGCCACAGCTCTTCGGAGAGGCAGTGTTGCGCGACGCGCTGCACTATCAGGCCGACACCTTCGCCAGCATCCTCCTTCGCAACGATGGCGGCAAGCGATTCGTGGCCTCGCCCCTTCCCGCCCTCGCGCAGATCTCACCGATCCGCGGCATCGTCGTCCAGGACGTGGACCACGACGGGAAGCTCGACGTCGTCGTCGCTGGCAATCTCTACGACGCGGAGCCCAACACGCCTCGAGCCGACGCCGGGAACGGGCTCTGGCTGCGCGGCGACGGCAAGGGCGGCTTCCAGCCCGTCTCACCGCGCGAGAGCGGGTTCCTCGCACCAGGAAACGTCACCGGTCTCGCCGCCGTGAAAACGAACACCGGCGTTGGCATCATCATCGCCAACGCCGGTGATTCGCTGCAGACCTGGCTGATCAGAACCCCCTAGCCGCTACCAGCCTGGGTTCTGGGTGAGCTTGTTCTGGCCGCCGATCCGGCTGAGCTGGAGCTGGTTGATCGGGATCGGATACTTGTTGTGCTTCGCGAGGTAAGGCTCTGCACCAGTGAACTGCGTACGGCGATTCTTCTCCGCGCCGCCTCCGACGTCGTTGATGTAGGCGTTGAGCACCGTTGCGGCGTTGCCGTGGCGACGGAGGTCGAACAAGCGCTGCCCCTCCATCGCCAGCTCGAGTCGGCGCTCCGCCCTTACCGCATCCCGCGCAGTCGTCTGGCTGGTCCATGGCGTGAGGTACTGCCCGACCCGATACGTCGCCCATCTGATGGATGCATCGTTGATCGGTACGGCGATGCGCGTATCACCTGCGCACTGCGGGTATTTCGCCGCCTCGCGAGCACGGGCCGCGGAGTCTGTCGGCCAGCCGCAGCCTTGCGCCGTGCGAGCCGCGCGCGCGCGCACCTCGTTCACGATCGTCCGCGCGTTCTCGAGCACCCCGGCCTCCACCTCCGCCTCGGCGAGCATCAGCAGCAGGTCGGCGTAGCGGTAGATGTGCATGTTCACGGAGTTGAGCTGGGTATTCGTCCAGCCGACGGAGCTCTGCGCTCCGCTCGCGCGCTCATGGGCGTTCTTCTTCGCACTGTATGGACCGCCCCACGAAGCGGAGCGGATCCATCCGCCCTCGTGCAGCCCCCAGTCCTTGAACGGGACGCCGTCGCGGCCCACGGTCCAGTCGAGACGCGGATCCACGGCAACGAGCCGGTTCGCGTTCAGTGTGTCGGTCGCGAAGTTGGCGTCCGCAGCGTTCCAGTTGGTGGGACTCGACAGCGCCAGGGGAAGCCCCTGTGCGTCGACCCGGAAGTAGTTCACCAGATTCTGCGACGGCTGATGGAAGCCGCAGCAGCCGAACGGACTTCCCGAGTGCGGGAAGTTCAGCCGCTCGCCGAAGTTGGCATTGTTCCCGTTAGGCTCGCCGTCGTTGGCGGATGCCTGGTAGGCGAAGATCGTCTCGGGACCGTTCTCGTTCGCCTTGAACCCCGACCAGACCTGGTCGTAGCTCTGGCTGAGATTCCACCCCGTGTTGGTGGTGCTGCGGGGAGTTCCCTCGGCGGCACGGATCGCACGCAGCGTGGCCAGCGCGGCAGTCCACTGGTTCGCGTAGGCCTGGACGCGCCCCTTGTACGCCAGGGCGGTCCACTTGTGTACGCGGCCGATGTTGCCGTTACGCGGCGTCGACGGAAGGAGCTTGGCCGCCGAGTCGAGGTCCTTGAGGATTTCGGTCAGCGCCGCGGCGCTGTCGAGGTTCGGCTTCCGGAAATCCGTGTCGTCTTCCCTGTAGTACGGGATACGGATCCACATCCGCCACGCCTCGAAGTGATAGTGCGCGCGGAGGAAGATGGCCTCGCCCGCGATCTGGGCGCCTTCCGTTGAGGTGATCTTGCCCTGCCCCTGGACCTGCTTCAGGAGACGCAGCGCCGCGTTGGCGCGCACGACGCCGTCGTACATCGCGGTCCACTTCTGGTCCAGGTACCCCATCGCGCCCGGCGTGTCCCAGTGGTAGAGCTGGAGCTCGTCCACGTTCGGCTGGTCGTTCGACTCCGAGCCCTTGTAGGCATCGTCGCTCGTCGCGCTGGCAAATGCCCAGTTGCTGACCGCGCAGCCCCACGCGCCGGTGGTCGTGTTGCAGTCCAACGCGCGGTAGGCAGCGATCAGCGTCCCCTCGACTCCGCCCTTGCTGCTGAGCGTCGCGGCGTCGAGCGTGCCCTGGGGTACCGAATTCTCGTCCAGGAAATTCTTGCATCCGTACAGCGCCGATCCACATACGATCGCCAGCGCCGTACCCACGAGCAGCGGGTGTTTCGATGCGATTCTCATCGTTGTGAGCGTCCTCGAATTGGGCGGCTGGTCTAGAAGCTGGTGGTGACGCCGATGCTGAAGATACGGTTCGACGGGTAGGTACCTACGTCGACGCCGCGGAACTGGTCGCGGACGTCGCCCGCCGCACCGGTCCGGGCAACGACCGGCAGCGCGGGATCGAGCCCGTCGTAGCCGGTGATGGTGAACAGGTTGTCGCCCTGGAGGTAGACCCGCGTGCCGGTGAGCGCGCGACTGATCCATGGCGTGTTCGATCCGATCGTGTACCCGATCTGGAGCGACCGCATCCGGACGTACGAGCCGTCCTCGACGTAGAAGTCGCTGAGCTGCGAGCTGTACGTGTCCGTGTAGTCGACGCGGGGGTACTTCGCGTTCTGCCGCGTCGGCGTCCACGAGTTCGCGAGCAGGTCCTTCCGCACCGTCGTCGAGAAGTTGCGGAAGACGTAGTACTGCTTCTGCGCGTCGAAGATGTCGTTGCCGAAGGTGCCGAAGATCGTGCTGGCCAGGTCGAACTGCCGCCAGCGGAAGCCGAGGTCGAGACCCGCGGTGAAGTCCGGATGCGGGCTGCCGATGATGGTGCGGTCGTCGTTGTTGATGCGCCCGTCGCGGTTCACATCCACGAACTTGAAGCGTCCCGGCTTCGCGCCCGACTGCACCGGCGACGCGGCGATGTCGGCGGCGTCGCGGAAGAAGCCCGCCGTCTTGTAGCCGTAGAACGCGCCGATCGGGTGGCCGACCATGTTGAGGATCGGGTTCCCGAAGCGGATCGGATTGGTTCCACCGGGGCCCCGGAACGACTCCAGGTTGTCGGCGATCTTCACGATCTCGTTCCGGTAGTGGCTGCCGTTGAAGGTGACGTTCCAGTTCGCGGCGCGGTGTCCGACCGAGAAGTCGAAGCCGGAGTTGCGCATGCTGCCGACGTTGACGATCGGCGGATTGGCGACGCCGGCGGTGGCCGGAAGGCGCGGATCGAAGAGAAGGTTTTCTGTCTTTCTCGTGTACCAATCGAAGACGAAGTTGAGCCGGCTGTCCCACAGCGTCATGTCGGTGCCGACGTTGATGGACCGGTTCTCCTCCCACTTCAGGTCGGCGTTGCCGATCGCCACCTGGCGATAGCCGGTGACGACGCTGTTGTTCGCGCCCGTGATGTCGTAGAAGGTCGCGCCGCGGTCGCCGCCGAAGGTCGAGACGATGCGGCCCGCGGGGATGAACTGGTTGCCGGTGACACCCCAACCCACACGGAAGATCGCGTCGTTTACCCAGCGGCTGCGCGGGATGAACGGCTCGTTCGTCGCGTGCCAGTTGAAGCCGAACGCTGGGAAGGTGCCCCAGCGGTGCTCGGGGCCGAGGCGCGAGGAGCCGTCCCGACGCAGCGTGACGCTGGCCACGTAGCGGTCGGCGAAGTTGTAATCGGCCTTGCCGAAGAACGAGAGCAGCGCGTACTCGCCGCCGGTGCTGAAGACGTTCTTCGTGTTCGGGTCGGCCAGCGCGTCCTGGATGTAGCGCGAGTTGAGCTGCGTGTTGAGCAGCCCGCTGATCTGCCCCTGGAGGAAGCGGTCGTTACCCGAGTTCGCCTCCTGGCCGACGAGCAGGTTGAGGGTGTTCTGCGCGTACGTCACCGAGTACGTGCCGGTGTTCGAGAGCGTCCAGTCCACGAACTCGCGCTGGTTCTCGCCGATCGTCGTCTGGTTGGTGGGCTCGGCGTTCTCCGGCGTCGGGTAGCTGTACCAGCGATACGTGCCCTGGCCAACGTTGAAGCCGAAGCGGCTCTGGAGGCGCAGCGCGGGGAGCGGCGCGACCGCGGCGAAGACGTTTCCGAACGCGCGGTTGTTGCGGCTGATGTTGTTGCGGCTCTCGTAGGCGTGCTTGAGCGGGTTGGTGTTGTTCCCCAGCCCGACCGCCTTGCCCGAGGCCCAGTTGCCGCCGATGTCGCGGATCGGGACGATCGGCTGCATCAGGATGTTCTTGCCGAGGAGGGCACTCTCAATGAGGACGTCGTCGCCGAGGCCGCCGAAGGCACGTTCGGCACCGACGGCGAGGTTCTCGCCGAAGGTGAGCTTGCCGCGACGGAACTCCGTGTTCACGCGGACGGTGCCGCGCTTGAACTCGTTGTACTTCGCCGTGCCGACCTGGTCGAAGAAGCTGAACGAGACGCCGTAGGTGTTGTCAGGGCTTCCACCGGACACGTCGAGGCTCAGGTCGTTGACCTTGCCCGTCCCGAAGACCGCGTCCCACCAGTTCGTCCCCGGACTCCCCCGCATGATGAGATTGCTTGGGTAGGCGTAGCCGCTGGTGTTGACGGTGGAGCAGACGCCCGCGCTGTCGCCCGGCCCGCAGTTGTTCGGCCAGATGTACGCCGGCACCTTCGGGTTGGTGGCGCTGCCGTAGATGTTCGTCGGCACCGG
The DNA here is from genome assembly GCA_036262535.1 of Gemmatimonadaceae bacterium. Classification (GTDB taxonomy): domain Bacteria; phylum Gemmatimonadota; class Gemmatimonadetes; order Gemmatimonadales; family Gemmatimonadaceae; genus JABFXC01. The sequence goes on from DATAIS010000454.1 coordinate 7,976, forward strand.
CTGGCCCGCGTTCTGGTAGGCGGCGCGAACGACGTCGAAGTAGGCGAGCGAGTTCGTGATGACGAAGTCGTCGTAGCCGCGAACGGGCTGCGCGAAACCCGTGCGCGCGCGGAAGGTCGTGCGCGGCGGGCCGACGAGCCCCTTCTTCGTCGTCTCGATGACGACGACGCCGTTCGACGCGCGCGATCCGTAGATCGACGCCGCCGAGGCATCCTTCAGCACCTGGATCGACGTGATGTCGTTCGGGTTGAGCCAGTTGACGTAGGTGTCCTGGACCGGCGTGCCGTCGACGATGTATAGCGGATCGTTGTTCTGGAACGAGCTGATGCCGCGGATGCGCAGCGTGGTGCGCGATCCCGGCGAGCCGCTGTTCTGGACCGTGACGCCCGGCGTCGCCGCGGCGAGCTTCTGCAGCACGCTGGCGCTGCTCTCGCGGTTCACCGTCTCCATGGACACGCTGGCGACGGCGCCGGTGATGTCGCTGCGTCGCTGCTCGGTGTACGAGGTGACGAGCACCTCCTCGAGGTACGCGACGCGCTCCATGGTGACGTCGACGGTCGCCCGTCCCGAGATCGACGTCTGGACCGGCCGCCGCCCGACGAGCGAGAAGTTGAGCGTCGCGTCTGCGGGCGCGATGACCTGGTAGCGCCCGTTGGCTCCCGTGACGGCGCGGGTGTCCGTCCCGATCACCATCACCGTGACGCCCTGGAGCGGCGCGCCCTCGGCGCCCGTGACCGTGCCCGACACGGACATCTGTTGCGCACGGGCGACGCCCGGCAGCGCGAGGGCGAGCAGCACGCCGATGCCCGCAGCGAGCAGGCTGCGATACCGGCCACTCCGGAGTGGGCTCCGGACCGATGCCGTCTTGTTCATGACTGACCTCTTAGTTGCGAACATGCGTGGGGTTCCTCCTCCCGGTTCTGCGGATGGACTGCTGGCCCTGCACTCTTCGCTGTACATGTGCGCGCGGATGCGCGATGCGCGATGCGCGGGCGTCGACCGTGGCGGGAGGTCCGGTGGCCGCGCGGATGGCGAGGGTACTACGGCTTCTGGGTACCGAGTACGAACCGAGTCGTCGCGTACGACTGTTCTCCCGAGTCTGGTCAGTCGGGGGCGCGCATTCTCACAGTGATCGTCGGCGGGGGGCCCGGGGTTCCTGCCGCCGACCTGTTCTACGGCTGATTTTTGGGGTTGTCAAGTAGCGGCGCGAGAAGGTGGGTTTTCCCGCCCGCCAGCGTACCGGGTCGGCACTCCCGCTGCGCGTGGCCTTGACGCACACCACGCCTGCGCCATGTTGGGCGTTCCCCTCGTTTCGAGGCCGGATGTCGATGCCGTCCCCGCAGCTGATTGGTCCGGTCCCGCGCAGCACGCCCACCCCCAGCGGCGCGGCGCGCACCCGGGCGCACGAGCTGCCGCGCGACCTGCAGCGCGAGGCCTCGACGCGACTCGCGACGATGTGCCTGCTCGCGGCCGCGGTCTGGACCGTGGCGACGCTCTTCGGCCACGTCGCGGCGACGATGATGACGGGCGTGTCCATCATGCGGCAGGGCATCGAGATCACCGACGCGATCTCGATCCTCGTCGTCGCGGTGTCGATCGCGCTCTTCGTCGTCATCCGCCGCGGCGAGCGGGATCCGGCCTTCGTGCTCGACCTCGGGCTCTGGTACATGGTGTTCCAGGCCTTCGCGTTAGGCATGATGTTCCACTGGTACCCGATCCCGCCCGGGTTCGGCCTCAAGCCCGAGCTGAGCTGGATCGGCATGCTGGTGCTGATGTTCGCCGCGCTCGTCCCCAACACGCCGCGGAAGATGGCGATCGCGAGCTTCGTCGCCGTGCTCATGAACCCGCTCGGCATGTTCATCGCCGACGCGCGCGGCACGTGGGACTTCGGAGGCGCGAAGGGGATCGTGGTCATGCACTACCCCGACTTCATCGTCGCCGGCGTCGCGGTGTTCATCTCGCACGTCGTGATGCGCCTCGGCATCCAGATCCGGAAGGCGCGCGAGATGGGGAGCTACCAGCTCGGCGAGCTCCTCGGCCGCGGCGGGATGGGCGAGGT
>DATAIS010000455.1:0-2013 GCA_036262535.1 Gemmatimonadaceae bacterium
GCGCGTTACGACCTGCTCGTCTGGCTGATGACGCTCGGCCGCGAGCGGAAGTTCCGCGAGCGGCTCCTCGCGCCGGCACGGCTCCAGCCCGGCGAATCGGTGCTCGACGTCGGCTGCGGGACCGGCACGCTCGCGATCGCCGCGACCCGCCAGGTGGGCATCGCCGGGTCCGTGCACGGCGTCGATCCCTCCGCGGAGATGATCGCTCGTGCGCGCGCGAAGGCGAAGCGCCGGCACGCGAGCGTCACCTTCGAGACGGGCGTCGCCGAAGCGCTCCCCTTCCCCGACGCGAGCTTCGACGTCGTCCTCAGCACGGTCATGCTGCACCACCTTCCCGGGAAGACGCGCGAGCAGGGCGTCGGCGAGATGCGCCGGGTGCTGAGGCCGGGCGGCCGGCTCGTCGCGGTGGACTTCGCGCCCGGCACGCGCCACGGGCTCGTGACCCTCATTCACGGCCACGGCCACGTCGACGCGAGCGCGATGGAGCGGCTTATCGCGGCGGCGGGGCTCGGCGTCGCCGAGAGCGGGGCGATCGGCGCCTGGGGTCTCTGCTACGTCGTCGGCGTCGCGCGTTAGGCCGCCCTGGCCCCCGCGCCGCGCCGCCGGCTCAGCACCCCCGCCGAGATGAGGGCCATCAGCAGCGAGACCGGCAGCGGCTCGAGGAAGGTCACCGCGGCGTTGACCGCCGGGTTCTGGTACATGCGCGCGAAGTCCTCCATCTCCGCGCGCTGGCGCGCGATCGCTTCCTCTGTCGCACCTTCGGCGCGCGCCTTCTCGAGCACGTGCGCCTGGTACTTGTCGAGATAGTCGGGGATGAAGTTGTAGTAGACGACCTGCCACATCGCGACGTAGCACATCCCCGCGACGGCAGCGATGAGAAGCCCCGTCCCCAGCGCGCGCCCGAAGCGGATCGTTCCCCCGAGCACGTTGTCGCGATAGGAGCGCACGCCGAAGTAGATCAGCAGGAAGGCGAGGACCATCGACGTGTAGCCGACGACCATCGCGTGGTCGAAGCCGATCGCGTCGTGAAACGGTAGCGTGATGAGGAACGTCGCCGAGAGGATCGCGCCGGCGATGAGGCCGTAGATGAGGACGATTCGCTTCATTGGTATCGACGGTTTGAGTGAGCCGCGAATCTGTCCTTCCCTGTCCGTTCGCGCGTCACCCGAACGGGTGATTTTCCGAAAATCACCTTTTGGTGCGTGGTACGAGAGTCATTCTCGCACCTCGCACCAGGCCTGAAAGGCCGCGCTGTCCGTTTTTGGTGCGAGGTACGAGAGTCATTCTCGCACCTCGCACCAGGCCTGAAGGCCGCGCTGTCCGTCAGGGGATCAGCCCCGCCTCCTTCGCGCGCTGCACGGCCTGGGTCCGGCGCTGCGCCGAGAGCTTGCCGAAGACGCGCGAGGCGTGGGTCTTAACCGTGTTCTCGCTGACGAAGTGTCGCTCGGCGATTTCGCGATTGCTCAGCCCCGCCGCGATCGCCTCCAGAATCTCGAGCTCGCGCGGAGTGATGCCGAGCCGCTCGACGCTCGCCTCGTCCCTCGTGAATGGGCCTGTCACCCGCACCTCGCGGGTGCGCGTCAGCTTCGACCCGAGCCAGATCCCGACCGCCGCGAAGAGCGCCGCGACGATCCCGCCATAGATCTCGAGCGAGTGCTCGAGCAGAAGAAAGCGATACTCGGCGAGCCGGAGGGCGACGATGAGGATGCCGCCGGCGAGTCCGTAGAGAAGGAGAGTCTTCTTCATGACTGCGGGGACTCGATCATCGCGCCCTGACGAGGAGCCAGCCCCCGAGCGCGCCCACGAGCAGGGAAACAGCCTGGCGGAAGGTCCGCGGCGAGAGCCCGGCGAGGAACCCGCTCACTCCACCTGCATCAGGTAGCTGATCAGCCGCCGGATCTTACCATCGCGCATCTCGAAGACGTCGCAGAACTCGAGCGCGATCACCTCGCCCGACGTGCGCCGCGTGCGGACGGACCCCTCGGCGATGACGACGTCGTTCTCCTCGGTGAG
>DATAIS010000456.1:0-6990 GCA_036262535.1 Gemmatimonadaceae bacterium
CACTGCGGCACGGCTCGCGTCGAGCCCGAGCGCGGCGCCACCTACACCGGCCGCATCGGCACCGAGGGGCAGCCGGGCCGCCCCTCCACCGAGCGCATCGAGCGGATGGTGCCGCTAGCGGCGACCGGGGCGCAGCACGACTCGGGCGCCACGCGTCAGGCCTAACGACTGCGCGGCGTTGCCGTCGCGGACGGCGATCTCGATCAGCCCATTCGAGCTGGCGAGGGCGAGCGCGGTCCCCGCGGCGGCGTCGGCGTAGGTCCGCATCACGGGAAGACGGAGCGATCCGACCTCGACGAGCCCGCCGTGCGGCGCGATGAGGTTGGTGATCGCGTTCCCGAAGCGATCCACGGTGATGATCGACCCCTCGATCGAGCCGTCATCGAGGCGATGCGCCTCCCGCGTCCGGCGGATCTCCGGGTCGGACGCGGGGGCGCCCAGTCCGTCGATCGGCGTCCCGGCCGCGAGGAGCGCCGCGGCGGGCGCGAAGACGTCGCGGGCGTGGAACGTCGGCGCGGCGTTCGAGGGCACCGGCAACACCACCGCCCGCGCGCCGGCCACGAGCAGCGCCGGCGAGAGGATGCCGTTGTCCGGGCCGACGAGATAGCGGCCGTCGCTGAGCACCGCGAGCGCGCCGCGCCCGCTGCCGACACCCGGATCGACGACCGCGACGTGAACGGTGCCGGTCGGAAAGCGCCGCCAGTAGCGTGCGACGGCGAGCCGCCCCGCCTCGACGTCCTGCGGCGGGATGTCGTGCGTGACGTCCACGATCTCGGCGTCTGGCGTGCGGGCGAAGATCACCCCCTTCACCTCGGCGACGTAGCCGTCGGCGGTGCCGAAGTCGGTGAGGAGGGTGACGATGGGGCGCATGCTACACTGATCTGCGCTGCCAGCGCCCGGCGCGCCAGAGCAGCATCATCGCCACCGCACGGCCGATCGCGGTGAGGGAGATCGTCCACCAGAGCCCCGACGTCCCCCAGCGCGCGACGCTCAGCATCGCGAGCGGGATGCGCAGCACGCTGATCGACGTGGAGGTGATCATCGGCGCGAACGTGGCGCCGGCGCCGCCGAGCGCCCCCTCGAGCACGATCTCCGTCGTGATGAAGAGCTGCGACAGGGCGGCGATGCGCAGGTAGCGCGCTCCCTCGGCCACGACGAGCGCGTCGTTGGTGAAGAGCCCGGCCATGTGCGGGGCGAAGAGGATCTGCGCCACGCAGACGACGAGGCCGAGGACGCTCACGTAGCCGACCGAGACCCAGCCCGCGCGCGCCGCGCGGCGAGGATCGCGCGCGCCGAGGCTCTGCCCGACGATCGCGGCGACGGCCGAGGCGACACCGACGCCGACCATGTACAGCCAGCTCTCGACGCGATGGCCGATGCCGAGCGCCGCGAGTGCCGGGGTGCCGAATGGCGTCGCGATGCGGGCCACCGCGACGTAGATGAGCGAGAACACGACCCCCGTCGCGGCCGTCGGCAGCCCGACGCGCGCGATGGTGAGGAACGTGGCGAGGCGCGGCCGCCCGAACGTCATCGCGCGCGAGCGCACGAGCAGGACGAAGCCGATGACGAAGACGATCGCCCGCGTCGTGACGCTCGCGACGGCGGCGCCGGCGATGCCGAGCGCCGGCATCCCGGCGAGCCCCATGATCAGCATCGGGTCGAGCACGAGCGTCGCCGCGACCGAGGTCGCGAGGAGCAGGAACGGCGTGCGCGCGTCGCCCCGGGCCCGGAAGGTGGCGTCGACGACGAAGAACGCGAAGTGAAAGGGGACGCCGAGGAAGTAGGTGCCGAGGTAGCGCATCCCGAGCGCGGTCACCTCGGGCGGCGTCGCCATGAGGCGGAAGAGCAGCGGCAGCGCCGCGCGCCCGAGCACCGTCACCGCCAGCCCCATGATCAGCGCGAGGACGAGCGCCTCCCCACTGACGCGAGCCGCCTCCGCCGGGCGCCCCTCGCCGTGGCGGCGCGCGGCGAGCGCGGTGAGGCCGACGCTGACGAGCTCCGCGATGGCGATGACCAGCCACACCCAGAAGACCGACGCCGTGATCGCGGCGAGGCCGGGCGAGCCGATGCGCGTCCCCACCCAGTAGGCGTCGACCGAGGTGAAGATCGTCATCAGGAGCATCGACGCGACCGCCGGGAGGGCGAGCCGGAGGATCGTCGGGCCTAACGGTCCGGTGACGAGGGTGCCGTGCGTGGCGGCGCCGTGCTCGCCGGTGACGTAGAGGGCACTGCCGTCGCGCTGCTCGAACGGCAGCGCGGCCGCCGAGTCGGACTCGGTCGGCCGCGCGTCGTCCTCGCGGACGCCGCTGCCGGTCACGGCGCCGTGGCGCCTGCCGGGACGGGGGCCTCCGCAACCGCCGCGGCGACCTTCGCGATCGCCAGCGCCGGTGCCGAGCGCGGGTCGGCGACGACGATCGGCGCGCCGCGGTCGCCCCCTTCCATCACTCGCGGTGCGAGCGGGATCTGGCCGAGCAGCGGGAGGTCGAGCTCCTTCGCCAGGCGCTCGCCACCGCCGCTGCCGAAGATCGCCATCGGCTTGCCGCAGTGCTGGCACTCGAGCCAGCTCATGTTCTCGACGATCCCGAGCACGGGCACGCCGACGCGCTGGAACATCTTCGCGCCGCGCAGCGCGTCGCCGACCGCGACCTCCTGCGGCGTCGTGACGATGATCGCGCCGTGGACCTGGGTCGCCTGGACGAGCGAGAGCTGCGCGTCGCCAGTACCCGGTGGCATGTCGACGAAGAGCACGTCGAGATCTCCCCAGTCCACCTCACCGAGGAACTGGGTGATGATCTTCATCACGATCGGGCCGCGCCAGATCGCCGGCTGGTCGCGCTCGATGATGAAGCCGAGGCTCATCACCTTCACGCCGTGCGCGGTGAGCGGGATGATCCGATCGTTGATGACGCGTGGCGCTTCCATGACCCCCATCATCCGCGGGATGTTGGGCCCGTAGATGTCCGCGTCGAGGATGCCGATGCGCTTTCCCTCGCGGGCGAGAGCGACGGCGAGGTTGACGCAGATGGTGCTCTTCCCGACCCCACCCTTCCCGCTCGAGACGGCGATAATGCGGCCGAGCCGCGGGTAGGCGACCGGCGCGGGGACCGAGCCGCGCGGCGCCTGCGCGCGCGGTGAGCTGTCCATCACGGGCAGCGTCCGCCCGCCGCCCGGCGCCGGGGACGGCGGCACGGCTCCCGCGCGCGCCCGCTCGCTCGCGTCGCGCACGTCCACCCGGACGTCGGTGACGCCGTCGACCTTCTCGACCGCCTGACGGATGTCGCGCACGAGCGCGGCGTCGTCCTGCGGGGTGAGCAGGACGGTGAATCGGACCTTGCCCTCGGTGGTGAGAGCGAGGTCGCGCACCATCTCGGCGCTCAGCACGTCCGTGCCGGCGCGGGGGCTCGCGACGCGCGAGAGCGCCGCGACGACACGTTCCTGCAGGTTCATCGCCACCTGTGGTCAGTATTCGGCGCGGACGACACGCAGCTCCGGGACGCGACGGCGGAGGTTCGCCTCGATTCCCTGGAGGAGCCGGTCCGCGGTCATGTCGCAGTCGGAGCAGCCGCCCGCGAAGCGCAGCACGGCGGTGCCCGTCGCGAGCTCGAAGGCGACGAGCTCGACCTCGTGCGAGCCGTCGCCAAGCAGCGTGCGCAACTCGAGAAGGGCCGCGCGGAGCTCGGCTTCGATTGCCGCGCCGTCGCGGCGCGTTCGCGAGAAAACTCCCATGGCAGAAATCTAGCCGCGCGCGGGCTCCCCCGTGTAGCGGCGCCCCGACCTCAGCGCTCCCTCGCCAGGAAAGCGCGCGCGGCCTCGACGACCCGGGCGCGCACGTCGTCGAGCGACCCCGGGACGAGCGCGCCGGAGGCCTTGGCGTGGCCGCCGCCGCCGAACTGCTTCGCGAAGCGGTTCACGTCCACGGTCCCGGTGCTGCGGAAGGAGACTTTCACCTTGCCATGCCCGAGATCGCGGAAGAAGAGCGCCATGCGCGTTCCGGAGACCGAGCGTGCGTGCTCGACAATCCCGTCGAGGTCCTCGCTCCGCACCTCGTGGCGCTCGAGGGCACCCGCGGCGACCGAGATCCATGTGATGCCGTGCTCGCGGTCGATGCCGAGCGTCTCGAGCGCCTCGCCGAGGAGATGGAGCCGGCCCGCCGGCGCCGATGCGTAGATGCGGGTGTACATCTCCTCGGGATCGACGCCGGCGGCGAGGAGCACGGCAGCGATGGCGTGGCATCGCGGCGTCGTGTTGCTGAAGCGGAACCCCCCCGTGTCGGTGAGGATCGCCGCGTAGAGCGAGCGCGCGATGGCGGCGTCGATCTTCAGGCCGAGCACGCAGGCCAGGTCGTAGACGAGCTCTCCCGTCGCGCAGGCGGCGGTGTCGGCGAGCACCAGGTCGCCGGGGGGCTCGTCGCTCGGGACGTGGTGGTCGATGACCAGCTTCGGGATGGTCAGCGCGCGCACGGTGTCGGCGAGCGCGCCGAGTCGCCGCACGTCGCTGATGTCGTGCACGAGCAGGACGTCGGCGTCGCGGAGCGCCGCCGGGCCCTCGTCGCTGCGGTCCGGGACATCGTCGCCGAGCAGGAAGCGGTACATCTCCGGCCACGGCGTCGGGTTGACGATGAACGGCTTCATCCCGCGCTGCGCGAGGAGGCGCGCCAGCGCGGTGCCCGAGCCGCAGCCGTCGCCGTCGGCGTTGACGTGCGTCGAGAGGGCGAGCCGCCGCCCGGGCCGCAGCTCGGCGGCGAGGCGATCGATCGCTGCGCGGCGGGAGGCGTCGACGTCGAGGAGGTCGGCGAGCGGCACGCGTGGTCAGTGGATGAAAACGAGCGCGGCGCCCGCAGGTCGCGGGCGCCGCGTGAAGATCAGGATAATCGATCGGTCAGTCGCCCGCGACCGCCGGGCTGGTATCCCCGCGGCCGAGCCGCGAGTTGCGGATGCCGTAGAGGAAGTAGATCACCATGCCGATCGCCATCCAGACGACGAGCCGGATCCAGGTGTCGCCCGGCAGCGCGTACATCATGCCGAAGCAGACGATGATGCCGAGGATCGGCACCAGCGGAACGAATGGCGTGCGGAACGGGCGCGGGATGTCCGGGCGCTGGATGCGGAGCGCGATCACGCCGCCGCAGACGATGACGAAGGCGAGCAGCGTGCCGATCGAGACCAGCTCGCCGAGGAGGCCGATCGGGAAGATCCCCGCGACGAGCGCGGCGACGACGCCGGTCACGATCGTCGTGATGTAGGGCGTCTGGAACTTCGGGTGCACCTTGCCGAAGACCTTGGGCAGCAGGCCGTCGCGCGACATCGCGTAGAAGATGCGCGGCTGGCCCATGAGCATCACGAGCACCACCGACGCGAGCCCGGCGATGGCCCCGATGCTGACGAAGACGTTGAGCCACGCGAGCCCCGGCCCCGCCTTCTCGATCGCGACGAACACCGGATGCGGGACGTTGAGCTCCGTGTAGTGCGCGAGCCCCGTCATCACCAGCGCCATCAGGATGTAGAGGATGGTGCAGATGAGCAGCGAGCCGAGAATGCCGATCGGCATGTCGCGTTGCGGATTCTTGGCTTCCTGGGCCGCGGTCGATACCGCGTCGAATCCTATGTACGCGAAGAAGACGACGCCGGCGGCGCGGAGCACGCCGCTCCATCCGTAATGGCCGAACTCACCCGTCGTGTTGGGCGGAACGAAGGGGTGCCAGTTCGCGCTGTTCACCGCGGCGAAGCCGAAGGCGATGACGAGCAGCACGATCATCAGCTTCACGACGACGATCACGTTGTTGAACGACGCCGATTCCTTGATGCTGACGACGAGCAGCGCCGTCATCAGGCCGACGAGGATCATCGCCGGCAGGTTCAGGATCGCGCCGGTGCGCACCAGCGTGTGTGTTCCCTGCACCGCGTAGGGCGCGTTCACCCACTGGCTCGGGAGGTTGATCCCGAGCTCGGACAAGAAGGCGACGAAATAGCCCGACCAGCCGACGGCCACCGTCGAGGCGCCGAAGAGATACTCGAGGATCAGGTCCCAGCCGATGATCCAGGCGATGAACTCACCGAGCGTCGCATAGCCGTAGGTGTACGCGCTGCCGGCGATGGGGATCATCGACGCGAACTCCGCGTAGCAGAGCCCAGCGAAGAGGCAGCCGACGCCGGCGATGACGAACGACCAGACGACGGCGGGGCCGGCATACTGCGCCGCCGCCGTTCCGGTGAGGACGAAGATGCCAGCCCCGATGATCGCGCCGATTCCGAGCGTGGTCAGATTCAACGCCCCGAGCGCTCGTCTGAGCGTGCCGTGCCCTTCGGCACTGGCCTCGGCTTGCAGAACGGCCATGCTCTTCTTGGACCAAATACCCATGCGCAAGTCTCCAGGGAATGCGGCGAGGACGTCGAGGGGCGGGTGAGAGTGCTCCCTCCGGAAAGCCGCGGCAAGTTGCGACCCATGCCGCGTCTTTGTCAAGCAAATGCGACGTGCGAGAAGCGTCAGAAACGCGCATGGCGCCGGTGAGATCCGGCGCCATGGCACGCTCGCATCGCGAGGATCAGGAGCTGTAGTTAGGCGCCTCGCGCGTGATCGTCACGTCGTGCGGGTGGGATTCGCGGAGTCCTGCGGTGGTGATGCGCACGAACTCCGTCCGGGTGCGCAGCTCGTCGATGCTCGCGCAGCCGACGTAGCCCATCCCGGAGCGCAGACCGCCGATCATCTGGTACAGCACGTCGCCGACCGGGCCGCGATAGGGAACGCGCCCCTCGATCCCCTCGGGGACGAGCTTCTTGAGCGACATCTCGCCTTCCTGGAAGTACCGGTCGGCGCTCCCGTCCTGCATCGCCGAGAGAGACCCCATTCCGCGCACCATCTTGAAGCGGCGCCCCTCGAGCAGGAACGACTCGCCCGGGCTCTCCTCGGTACCGGCGAGCATCGATCCCATCATGACGCTCGACGCGCCGGCGGCGAGCGCCTTGACGATGTCGCCGGAGTACTTGATCCCGC
>DATAIS010000457.1:0-26790 GCA_036262535.1 Gemmatimonadaceae bacterium
GCGATGCGGGCGAGCGCGGGGGGCGTCACGAAGGTCGTGGCGAGCACCATGATCATGATCGCCCCGAACTCGGCGCTGCCGATGGCGCCGCTCGCGAGCCCCATCTGAGCGAAGATCAGGCCGACCTCGCCGCGAGGCACCATCGCGACGCCGACGAGCAGGCGGTTGCCGCGGAAGCCTAACGGCGCGTAGCCCGCGGCAACCTTCCCCGCGATGCCGACCGCGACCAGCGCCGCCCCGAGGAGGAGCGAGTCGCGGCTCGCGAGCGCGCGCAGGTCGACCGCCGCGCCGACGCTGGCGAAGAAGATCGGAACGAGGAAGTGCCCGAGGTTGGTGACTGCCGTCTCGATGTGCGCCCGCTGCGGGGTGGCATGCAGGACGAGCCCCGCGGCGAAGGCGCCGACGATCGTCGCCGATCCCGCCGCCGAGGCGAGCAGCGCGGCGAGCAGGGCGAAGGCGAGAGCCACCGGTCCGAGCACTCCCTCGCTCTGCACGCGCGCGACGAAGCGGAACATCGGCGGGGCGATCCGCCCCCCGATCAGGATCGCGAGCGCCACGAAACCGACCGCCACCCCGGCCGTGCGCGCGATCCCCCACCCGGAGAGCGCGGTCCCCGCCACGGTCGTCGACACGACCGAGAGGATGATCAGGCCGATGATGTCGTCGAGCACCGCCGCGCCGAGCACGATGCGCCCCTCGGGCCTCTCCAGAACCCCGACCTCGCCGAGGACGCGCGCCGAGATCCCGACCGACGTCGCCGTGAGCGACGCCGAAGCGACGAGCGCGGGGATCGTCGGCAGGCCGAGCATTCGCGCGACGAGCATGCCGAGCGCGAAAGGGAGCGCGACGCCGACGATCGCCACCGTCGTCGCCGACCCGCCGACCGACGCCAGCGAGCGGACGCTCGTATGGAGCCCGATCTCGAAGAGCAGGACGAGGACGCCGAGCTCGGCGAGCGCGTGGATCACCGGCGCCGACGGGTCGAGCAGGCGGAGGGCCGAGCCGCCGAGGAGGATGCCGGCGATCAGCTCGCCCAGCACCGCCGGCTGTCCGAGCCGCTGTGCGAGGGCGCCGAGGAGCTTCGTCGCAACGATGACGGCGACGAGCGTGGCGAGAAGCTGCGTGATCGTCACCGCGCCGCGTTCCGCGGCGGGGGCCGCGAGCAGCGCGATGGCGTCGATCACTCGGCGGCCGACTCCAGGTACGTGTACCCCTCGAGGCCGGCCACGTAGTCGGCGATGAAGGTGTTCGCCTCCTGCCGGCTCAGCCCCTTCGCGTTCGCCACCTTGCGCCGGAAGGTCGCGAGCAGGTCGCTGGCGCGGAACTGCACGTAGTTCAGCACCTCGGTCACGGTGTCGCCGCGCACGAGGTCGGTGATCTCGTGGCCGTTAGGCGAGAGGCGCACGTGGACGGCGTTGGTGTCGCCGAACAGGTTGTGCAGGTCGCCGAGGATCTCCTGGTACGCGCCGGTGAGGAAGATGCCGAGGATGTAGGGCTTTTCCTCGTTGAACTGGTGCAGCTCGAGGCTCGGACGGCCGTTCTTGTCGCCGACGAAGCGGTCGATCTTGCCGTCGCTGTCGCAGGTCACGTCCTGAAGCGTGCCGCGCCGCGTCGGCTCCTCGTCGAGCCGGTGCACGGGCATGATCGGGAAGAGCTGGTCGATCGCCCAGCTGTCGGGGAGCGACTGGAAGAGCGAGAAGTTGCAGAAGTACCGGTCCACGAGCGCCGCGTCGAGGTCCATGATGATGTCCTCGTACTCGTCGCGGTCGCGGTTGGCGATCGTCGAGATCGCGTTGATCGTCGCCGTGTAGAGCTGCTCGGCGATCGCCCGCCCGCGGAGCGAGAGCACGCCGCTGTTGAAGAGCTGCTGCGACCGCTCCTTGTCGAAGGTCGCGTCGTGGTAGGTCTCGCGCACCTTGCGCACGCTCAGCCGCTTCTTCGTCAGCGCGTGGTAGTCGGCGAGCATCTCGTGCAGGATCTGGTGATCGTCCTCGGTCAGCTCGGGAACCGGCGGCTCGGCGTGGGTCTCGACGTCGATCACCTTCAGCAGGAGGAGGGCGTGGTGCGCCGTGAGCGCGCGCCCGGACTCGCTGATGATGTGCGGCATCGGGAGCTCCAGCTCCTTGCACGACTCCGACAGCGTGTAGATGACGTCGTTCGCGTACTCCTGAAGCGAGTAGTTCACCGACGACACCGAGGTCGAGTTCGTGCCGTCGTAATCGACGCCGAGGCCGCCGCCGACGTCCACGTGGGTGATGTTCACGCCCATGTGCCGGAGCTCGGCGTAGAAGCGCGCGATCTCCTGGAGCCCGTGCTTGATGAAGCGGATGTCGGTGATCTGCGAGCCGAGGTGGAAGTGGATCAGCCGCAGCACGTCGAGCCGGTTCACCGCCTTCAGCTTGTCGATCGCCTTGACGAGATCCGCCGCGTTGAGCCCGAACTTCGACTTCTCTCCCCCGCTCTGCGCCCAGCGCCCGAAGCCCGCGGACGCGAGCTTGATGCGGATCCCCGCCGTCGGCTGGACCCCGAGCTCGTCGGCAACCTTGAGCAGCGTGTCGATCTCGTGCAGCTGCTCGACGACGATGAAGACCTGATGCCCCAGCTTCTGCCCCATGAGGGCGAGGCGCATGAACTCCTCGTCCTTGTAGCCGTTGCAGACGATGAGATGCTCGGAAGTCTCGCTGAGGGCGAGCACGGCCTGCAGCTCCGGCTTGCTGCCGCATTCGAGGCCGACGCCGTGCTGCTTCCCGAACTGGACGATCTCCTCGACGACGTGGCGCTGCTGGTTGACCTTGATCGGGTAGACGGTGGTGTACCCCCCCGTGTACCCGAACTCATCGATCGCGTGCTCGAAGCGGCCGCTCAGCGCCTCGATGCGGGAGCGGAGGATGTCGGAGAAGCGCACCAGCACGGGGAGCTGGATCCCCTGCTCCTCGAGATCGGTGGCGAGCTCGCAGAGGTCGATCTGGCGCGCCGGGTCGTCACGGTCGGGGAGGACGACGACGTTGCCGCGCTCGTTGATGTCGAAGAACCCCGCGCCCCAACCCTCGATGTTGTAGAGCGAGCGCGCCGCCTCGATCGACCAGCCCTCGGTCGTGGGCTCGACCGCCGCCTCCTGTTCCACCTTCGTCGCCATGGGGGATGAAGATACCGGGTTCGCCCGGGTCGGGGTACCGGTGAGGCCGGCCCGCGGGCTGTTCGCTTTACGCTTTTCGACGTACGACACGGCGGTAAACGCAGTCACGAACGTCGTAAAGCGAATAACGAAAAGCCCGCCGTCAGGGGTAGAGCGTCTGCACGCGCCACCCGCTCCCGGCGCGCGTGTAGAGATCCCGGACGTGCAGCCGGCTCGGCATGTTCTTCCAGAACTCGATCGCCGACGGCACGAGCCGGAATCCGCTCCAGTGCGATGGACGCGGGACGACGCCGCCGGCGAAGCGCTGCTCGAACTCGGCGACACGCCGGTCGAGCTCTCCCGGCGGCTCGATCGGGCGGCTCTGCTCCGAGGCCCAGGCGCCGACCTGACTGCCGCGGGGGCGCGAGCCGAAGTAGGAATCAGCCTCCGCCGCGCTCACCGGCACGACGTCGCCCTCGACACGGACCTGGACCTCGAGCGGCTGCCAGTGGAAGCACAGCGCCGCGCGCGGGTTCGCCGTCAGGGCGCGGCCCTTCCGGCTCCGGAGGTTGGTGTAGAAGACGAACCCGTCGTGGTCGGCGGCCTTGAGGAGCAGCATCCGCACCGAGGGCCGGCCGTCGGCGTCCACCGTGCCTAACGCGAAGGCCGTCGGCTCGGGGAGCCGCTCGCGCGGGAGCGCGATCGCCTCGGCCAGCAGCGCCTGGAAGCGCACGATCGGATCGGCCGGGATGTCGCTCATCCGATCGCCCTTCGCTCGAAGCTGCGGATGCCGAGCGCCCAGAACACCCCCGAGAGCACGAGCAGCGCCCCCGCGGCCGCGGCGACCGGCATGTGCGGGATGGAGGGCGTGAGCGCGCCGCGCATCCCCTCGGCGACGTAGGTGAGCGGGTTCACGAGCACCGCGTACTTCATGATCGGGACCGCGGCCAGCCCCGTCCACGGATAGTAGGCGCAGCCGAAGAAGATCATCGGCGCGACGATGATGCTGAACATGAGCCCGATCTGCTGCGGGCTGATCGCGGTGCCGAGCAGCAGCCCGAGCGCCGAGAACGCCGTCGCGCCGAGGATGACGATGAGGACGACGAGCGGGAGGTGCGAGAGCGTCAGGCCGGGGATCGGCCCCATGATCAGTCGCGCGACGGGCATGACGAAGATCGCGGAGACCATCCCCTGGATGACGCCGGCGACGATCTTCTCCGCGGCGACGAGCCGCGTCGGCACCGGCGCCAGCAGGCGGTCCTCGATCTCGCGCGTGAAGCCGAAGTCCTGCACGAGTGGCAGCGCGACCGACTGGATGCTCGCGAAGGTGAGGCTCACGGCGAGAATCCCCGGAAGGAGCGCGCTCGTGTACTCGCCGCGCATGAAGCCCATCCGCGGGAGAAGGAATCCGAAGACGACGATGAACATCAGCGGCTGCAGCGTCGTCCGGATGAGGAAGAAGGGCAGCTCCTTTCGCGCCACGCGCAGGTCGCGCTGGAGCAGGGCGAGAAAGACGCGCGAGCGCCGGACGCGCGGCCGTGTCGCCGGAACCGGAAACGCGGCGTGGGTGCGGCTCACACCAGCCTCCGGCCCGTCAGCGAGATGAAAAGCGTCTCGAGGCTCGGCTCGCGCAGCGTGATGTCGGTGACGGTGCGTCCCGCCTCCTCCGACGCCCGGATGAGCGCGGGAATGAGCTCGCCGCCCCGCGACGCGAAGGCGCGCATCGTCGTCGCCTCCGATTCGACACGCTCGACGCCGGCGACGCGCCGCGCGCGTTGCGCCGCGTCGGTGGCGTCGCCGTCGAGCGTGAGGATGACGAGGGTGCCTCCGGGTGCCCGCTCCTTGAGGCGCGCGGGCGTGTCGAGCGCGAGCAGCTTCCCGCGGTCCACGATCGCGACGCGCTCGCAGAGCTGGTCCGCCTCCTCCATGTAGTGCGTGGTCATCACGATGGTGCGGCCGGCGTCGTGCAGCTCGCGCAGGATGTCCCAGAGCGCGAGGCGGGCCTGCGGATCGAGGCCGACGGTGGGCTCGTCGAGGAAGATGACGTCGGGCTCATGGATCAGCGCGCGCGCGATCATGAGCCGCTGCTGCTGGCCGCCGGAGAGCTCGTCCACCTTGCTGCCACGCTTCTCGGTGAGGCTCAGCATCTCGAGCAGGCGCGACGCCCGCTGTTCCGCCTCCGCTCGCGGCACGCCGAAGTACGCGGCGTGGAAGACCAGGTTCTCGAGGACGTCGAGGCCGCGGTCGGGGTTCGGTCGCTGCGGGACGACGCCGATGCGCTGCCGCACGCGCGGCGCGTGGCGCACGACGTCCTCGCCCGCGACGAGCGCGGTGCCCGCCGTCGGCCGGATGCGCGTCGTGAGGATGCCGAGCGTCGTCGACTTCCCCGCCCCGTTGGGCCCGAGCAGCCCGAAGAACTCCCCCTCGCCCACCTCGAGGTCGAGCGCCTCGAGCGCGACGACGCCGCCGTCGCCGGAGGCCGGACGCCCGGGTGGCCGCCGCCCGTTAGGCGGCGCCGGGTAGACCTTGCGCAGCGCCGACGTCGCGATCGCCGCCGTCACGGCGTGCGCGAGCCGGTCTGCTGCGTCGCGGGGCCGGCCGTGGGCGCGCCGGAGGGCGACCCCGCCGTGACGGGCGCGAGCTGGTCACGCCCCTTCTGGAGGAAGGGGATGCCGCTCTTCATCCACTCCGGCGCGGGCGCGCCCTTCAGGTGGTGGTCGAAGAACTGCTCCATCCGCATCGCGATGTCCTTCTGGTTGGCGCGCTTGCGCGGATTGTGGCCGTCGCCGTTGTAGTTGACGAGGTACACCTCCTTGCCGAGCCGCCGCAGCGCGACGAAGAGCTCGATCCCCTGGTACCACGGCACCGCGCCGTCGGCGTCGTTGCTCATGATCAGGAGCGGCGTGTCGATGCGATCGGCCGCGAAGAGCGGCGAGTTCTCCAGGTAGCGCATCGGCGCCTCCCAGAGCGAGCCGCCGATGCGACTCTGCCCCTTCTCGTACTGGAAGGCGCGCGCGAGCCCCGACTCCCAGCGAATGCCACCGTACGCGCTCGTCATGTTGGCGACGGGCGCACCCGCCATCGCCGCCCTGAAGAGGTTGGTGCGTGTGATCAGCCACGCCGTCTGGTAGCCCCCCCACGACTGTCCCTGGAGGCCGATGCCGTCCTGCCTCACGAAGCCGCGGTCGATCAGCTTCTGCACTCCCGGAACGATCGACTTCAGCGCGTCCGGACCCGGATATCCCGTCGTGTAGGCGATGTCCGGCTCGAAGACGAGGTAGCCGTTCGACGCATAGTGCGTCGGGTTGATCACGTTCCGTCCGAAGGGCGCGACGTACTGGTGGAGATTGTCGCTGAGCTGCTCGTAGTAGTAGACCACCATCGGGTACTGCTTCGACGCGTCGAAGTTCGCCGGCTTGTAGAGCAGCCCCTTGAGCGGGACGCCGTCGTCGCTCCGCCACTGCACGAGCTCGACGCTGCCCCAGAGGTAGTCCTTCTGCTGCGGATTCGCGTTCGAGATCTTCGCGACGCGATCGAGCGACTCGCCCGCATACAGGTCGGGGAAATCGACGAAGGTGCCCCGCGTGACGACGTAGCGATCGGCGCGCCGGGCCTTCTGCGGCGTACCGAACGCCGCGTCCGCCATCACGACCGTCGCCGGTGCCGACGCCGCGCCGAGCCGATCCCGCCAGAAGCCGCTCCGCTTGGTGTTGATGTTGAACGCCGAGAGGAGGACCGGCGCCGACGGCGCCATCGTCCGCGCGTCGGGATCGAGCGTCACGATGCGCAGCACCGTCGAGTCGCGCCGGCCGGCGCCGTCGGTGACGTTCACCGCGCCGCGCTTGCCCGCGGGGTCCACCTGCCACACGTCATAACGGTCGTAGATGAGCACCGACGCGTCGCCATCCGTCCAGCCGGCGATTCCCCACGGCGCCGGCTCGCTCGGCGCGTCCCACGTCTCCTGGTCGAAGCGCACGGGGATCGAGCCGGTGAGGTTCGCGCGTGCGCCGCTGCGCGTGTCGTAGCTCGTCCAGTGGCCATCCTCGAACCAGGTCACGTAGCGCGCACCCGGCGAGAGTGACGCGCCGAAGCGCGCGCGCTGCTTCACGAGGGTGCGCTTGCCCGTCGTCGCGTCGAAGACGATGACGTCCGCGCCTCCTTCGCCCCACATCGACTCGACCGCGTACGGCAGCTGCGCGACGGCGAGTCCGACGCGTCCGTCGTCGGAGACGGTGACCTGGGGAATGCTGTCCGTGCCGAGCCGGACGACCTTGCCGCTCGCGATCTGGTAGACGGTGGTGAAGCTGCGATCGCGGTCGCGGGTCACCTCGATGCGCTGCTGCGGCTGCAGCCGCGCGTCCTTCCAGTGCCAGAGGTCGAAGATCGCCTTGTCGGCGAGCGAATCGGCCGGGATGGAGTCGAGCGGCGCCGGGATCACGCCGAACACCACCGCCGTGCCGTTGCGCGTGAAGAAGGTCCGTCCGCGCTCGGCGACCTGGAGGCCGCCGAGCGCGCCCGTCGTCGCCACCGGCCGGGCGGCGCTGCCGACGCGCGCGTAGTAGAGCGCATACCGCGGCTGCGGCGTGCCGTACTCCTCGCGGTCGCTGACGAAGGCCGCCTGGCGTCCGCCGCGATCGAGGACGAGCTGCTTGTAGTTGCCCACCCCCGACAGGAGGGTGAGCGTCCGTCCCGAAGCGAGGTCGCGGGCGTAGGCGCCGTCGTTCGCGGCAGCGCGCGAGGAGACCGTGTAGCCGAGCACCCCGCCGCTGTCCGCGAACACGTACGCAGTGACGTCGGCGATCGTCGCGTCGCGGCCGCCGGAGAAGTCACGGACGACGAGCGTCGTGCCGTACTCCTTCTTCTTCGCGGCACTGTCGCCGGCGACGGGGCGCGGACGCCCTCCGGGGGTCGCGCCGACCGTGGCGGGCTTCGTCGAGTCGCCCTTCGCCGCGCTGTCGCTCGTGCCTCCCTCGAGGAGCCAGGCGGCGTGCCGGCCGGCGTCCTTCGGGACGCGGAACGACTTCACCTCGCGCACGCTGTCGATCGCGCCATCCGCGACGCGGACGATCACGAGCGTCGCCTTCGGCTGGTCAGCCGCCTTCCGCTTCTCCCGCCGCGCCCGTTCGAAGCTGTCGCGCGGTGCGTAGCGGAGGGCGAGCAGGTGCCGCGAGTCTGGCGTCCACACCGGCGCCGGCGCCGTCCAGTTGCTGTCCGCGTTAGGCACGAGCTGCGGCCTGCCGACGTAGCCGCGCGGGACGCGGTACTCGGTGGCACCGGTCGTCGAGCGGATGACGAGCTCCCCGTCGCCGACCTGCGGGACGATCGAGTAGGCGACCCACTGGCCGTCGGGCGACACGGCGACACCCTGGATGGACTTCCAGAGGTCCCAGTCGGCCTGGGTCAGGGGCCGCTGCTGGGCGGCGAGAGCGGCTGGAACGGCGAGGAGGAAGAGGAAGATGCGACGCATGCGGCGGGTGGCGAGGAGAGGCGAAAGATATCGCGCCGGCGAAACAGACCACAAACGCGCGTGCGGCCGGGGCCCGGAGCCGCCATCTTTGTCGCCCTCACCATCTTCCTCGCCCGATGCGCATCCTCTCCTGCCTGCTCGCCTGCCTCGCCGCGATATCGCTCCGCGCGCAGCAGCCGACCGTGCTCCGTCCCGCGCGCGTCTTCGACGGCAACGAGATGCACGAAGGGTGGGTCGTCGTCGTCCGCGGCGAGCGCATCGAGCGCGCCGGCCCCCCAGCGCAGGCGAACGTGCCTGCCGACGCGCGTGTCGTCGACCTCCCCGGAATGACGCTGCTGCCGGGGCTCATCGACGCGCACTCGCACGTGCTCCTCCATCCATACGACGAGACGCCGTGGAACGACCAGGTGCTGCGGGAGGCGCTGGCGCTGCGCGTCGCCCGCGCGACCAACCACCTCCGCGCCACCCTCCTCGCCGGCTTCACCACGCTGCGGGACCTCGGCACCGAGGGCGCCGGCTATGCCGACGTCGGACTCGCGCAGGCGGTCGAGCAGGGGATCATCCCCGGCCCGCGACTGATCGTGACGACACGCGCGATCGTCGCCACCGGAAGCTACGCGCCGAAGGGGTTCGATCCCCGCTGGGACGTTCCGCAGGGCGCAGAGGAGGCGGACGGCGTCGAGGAGCTCACGCGCGTCGTCCGCTCGCAGATCGGCAAGGGCGCCGACTGGATCAAGGTCTACGGCGACTACCGCTGGGGTCCGGGCAACAGCGCACGGGCGACCTTCTCGCTGGAGGAGATGACGCGCATCGTGGAGACGGCGCGGAGCAGCGGGCGTCCAGTCGTCGTGCACGCGTCCACTGCTGAAGGGATGCGTCGCGCGATCATGGCTGGCGTCGAGACGATCGAGCACGGCGACGAGGGCACGCCCGAGGTCTTCCGACTCATGGCACAGCGCAAGGTCGCGCTCTGTCCGACGCTGGCCGCCGGCGACGCGATCGCGCGCTACCGCGGGTGGCGGAAGGGGACGGACCCCGAGCCGGCGTCGATCACCGCGAAGCGCGCGAGCTTCCGTGCCGCGCTCGCCGCGGGCGTCACCATCTGCAACGGCAGCGACGTCGGCGTCTTTGCCCACGGCGACAACGTTCGCGAGCTCGAGATGCTGGTGGAGTACGGGATGACGCCCCTTCAGGCACTCCGCGCCGCGACGTCGGTGGACGCGCGCGTGCTGCACATGGAGGATCGAATCGGAAGCGTCGCTCCCGGCCTGCTCGCGGACCTGGTCGCGGTCGAGGGCGACCCCACGCGCGACATCTCGTCGCTGCGCAGGGTCGCCCTCGTCATGAAAGGCGGAACGGTATTTCGCGCGCCCGCCGACGGGCGCTGACTACCGTCATGGCGTGACGATGATCCGGCTCGCCAGATCGCGCATCCCCTCGAGCGGCCCGCCGGTGAACTCGAACGCCTGGCCCTGGAGCGCGGCACTGACCTTCGCCGCGTTCACGATCCGCAGGAACTGCCCGAGGGTCAGCACCACGACATAGGTGTCCTCGATCTCGCGCATCGCGCCACGGTCCTCGCTGATCGCGTTCCGGGCGACGAGCGTGGAACCGACACGGAGCGGCGCGCCGTCCAGCATGAGCACGAGCTCGGTCGGGAGCTTGTCCGACTTGAGTGCCTCCGACGGATCGCGCGTCAGCTTGAGGATCAGCGTCACGACGTCGGGATACTTCGTCATCACCTTTCCCGGGTAGACAAAGCCGGCGCCGAAGCTGAGGTGCCTCACCCGTCCGCGACGCACGAACCTGTGCAGATCCTCGTCGCCAAAGGGGAGGTCGAGTGCGATCGAGGTCGAGTTCTCTTCGTCGTCGTACGAGTTCTCGATCGTTCCCCAGTGCGTGTAGGGCCGGACGTCGGGGATCGGCGGGAGGCTCGGGACACCGCCCTGGGCGGCGAGCGACGTTGCGGCGAGGAGCGTGGCGCCGAGGAGCAGGAGGAGGGGGTGACGCATGGGCTACGGGGCTGAAAGGCGTGCTGGACTGCTGCCACCATCCAGACGGGGGAAGCCAAGCGGAGGCAACGGCTTCGGCACTGCCGTTGCACTCCCCGGCCGCATGCGACCCGACCCCCGGTTCGGCCTTCGTGCGCTTGCGTGGGCGCTCGCGGTGGCCCCCATCGCGCTCGGCGCCCAGACGCCCGCTGCGCCGGCGTCCCCCGAGCCGTGGCTCCGGGGACGCGACGTGGCGTGGCTCGGCGCGGCGACGGCGGTTTCCATCGGCGTGATGCAGCTCGACAGCCGCATCGCCCGCGAGCTGCAGCGCCAGCAGGACAACCAGGCGTTGCACGACATCGCCGACGTCTACTCGCTGATCAACGAGAAGAGCCTCGCCGCCGCGGGCGTTCTCACCTACGCCGGCGCACGACTCGCGAAGGCACGCAGCACGAGCGACATCGCGTTCCACACCACGGAGGCGATCGTCATCTCCAGCGCCGCGTCGACGGTGATTCGGGGAATCCTCGGGCGGTCGCGTCCCTTCGTCACCGATCGGCGCGACGCCTTCGACTATCACTATGGAAAGGGATTCGGGGAGCTTCGCTATCGCGCGTTCCCGTCCATCCATTCGTCGGCGGCCTTCTCGACCGCGGCCGCGATCTCCGAGGAGATGCGCCTCCGCGGGGCGCGCGGCCGCCGCGTGCTCGCGCCGCTCTTCTACACCCTCGCCATGGGCCCGGGGCTCTCGCGCATGTACGCCGACAAGCACTGGGCGAGCGACGTGGTCATGGGAGCCGCCCTCGGCACGGTCGCCGGCATCCGGTCGGTGCGCTATGCCCACGGACACCGCGGCAACCGGCTCGACCGCATCTTCCTCGGCACGGGCACGGCGTCGCTCGCGCCCGGCGGCGCGACCTTCGCCGTCAGCCTCCCCTTTCCCCGTTAGGCCTCACGTCCGACGGCGCGCGCGGAGAAGCAGCGTCGCGGCGTGGCGTCCGCTGGCGATGGCCCCGTCCACCGTTCGATCCGGTCGCGCGCCGCGGCGAGTCCCGAGACCCCCGCACCAATGATGGCGATCATCGGTGAATGATTCGCGCACGCTCCGGTTTGCTTTTCCCGCCGCCGTCGTCAGGCAAGGTCCTTGCTTCAGGCACGGGATGGGCAAGAGGAGAGCGCATTTCGGTCATGTTGATCCAATCCGGCATCGGACTCGTCGACGAGCGTCTCGGCGGTATACAGGCACGCCGGTTGTACGTCCTCACCGGCGCGCCCGGAACAGGCAAGACTGCGGCCTGTCTCGAGTTTCTGCATGGGGGGTTCATCGCGGGCGAGCGGACTGCCCTCCTCACCGTCGACGATCCTGGGGACCTGATCGCGCAGGGGGAGTTCCTCGGCATCGACCTCGAACGGGCGGTCCGCGATGACCGGCTGGTCCTCGTCCGCTATCAGCTCGATTTCGCCCGTCGCTTCAGTCGCGCCGTTTCGCCCGAAACCGCATTCGACGAGCTGGCGCGACTGCTCGGCGAGCCCGCGCCGACGCGCATCGTCATCGACTCCATTGCGCCATTCCTCGAGGCTGGCCAGGCCTCGGGCGCGGGGCTCGTCGCAGCGCTCGCTTTGCTCGAGCGTCTCCGAGCGACGTCGTTCATCACGCTTCCCGGCGATCTGGCCGGGATGTACGACCGTCGCCTCGAGCATCTCGTCCAGCGGGCGGCTGCGATCCTGCACCTCTCCGTTCTTCCCGACCGTACGGGGCAGATGGACCTCCGGAAGGTGCGCTATCAGGTCCCCTCGACGGCGCCGATCCACTTCCAGATCCAGCCGGGCAAGGGACTGACCTCGATCGGCGAGCTGCCCCGACGCCGGTCCGAGGACGTACCGGACAGCACGCGCCGCCGCGTGCTCGTCCTCAATCTCACCGCCGCGGTGTCGTCGGAGCACATCGCGGCGTTGCAGGCGCAGTTCGACGTCACCGTCCGCGAGGGACTCAGCTCGGCGATCGCCCAGCTCACCCAGATGAGCGGCGGCGCGATCGTGATAGACGTTCGCCGCGATCTGGTGGACGATACGCTGACGCTGGTCCGCGAGCTGCGACGCGCGGGAAACCGCGCGCCGATCCTCCTCATGACCTCGTATCGCCTGCGCGCGACCGATCGCGCGCGCTCCCTCCGCGCGGGAGCCGACGGCTTCCTCCCGGGGGACGCGTCGCCCGACGAGCTCGTACTCCGGGTAGAGAACCTCGTGCGCATGGGCCGCTCGACCGCGGCGCCGGTCGCGGATACCGAGGTCCCGCTCGCGGTGCAGCCGCAGGTTGCGGAGGGCTACGAGCCTCTCGACGGCGACGCGTTCCGCCAGGCGGTGCAGGCGCATGTCTCGGGAGACAGGATTCCCTTCTTCACCATCGTCAGCATCCGCTCGCACGATGGCGATGCGAAGGCGATATCCGACATCGCCCTGCGCAATACGCGGATCGAGGGCGGCGATCTCACCGGCGTCGACGACGAAGGCGTGAAGATCTACCTGCACTCGGCACGACGGAAGGATGTGGCTCCCTTCGTCGAGCGCGTGCGCGGCGAGTGGCGGCACACGGGTCGCGGCGAGCTCGAGATCGAAACCCTGACCTACCCGGCCGACGAGGCGCGCATGCGCGCCTTGTTCGGCGTTCGCGCCGCGACGTGACACGAGCGCGCTACGCCCTCGGTCTCGCGCTCGCGGTGATGGCCATCTTCGCCGCCGCGGTGGTCACCTTCGCGCGCCTCGCCGAGCGGGATGACCGTCCCCTCGCGCTCGCTGCCGGCGAAGTGTCGGACACCTTCGATGTTCACCGCGCGGGCGACCTCGGCGCGTCGCCGGAGGATTACCGCCGATTCGCCGTCGAAGACTCGATCTGGCGTGTGCGCAACGAGCGGATGATGCGTCGCTGGCGGGAATCGTCGGGAAGCGTCTGGCGTCCGTCGCCGCGACAGGTCGTGACGGACAGCGCCTGGCATCACGTGCAGGCGGGTCGCCTCGCGGAAGCCGCCGCACTGCTCGGGCGGTGGCTCGTCCGGCATCCGGACGACGACGACCTGCGTGTCGAGCACGCCCGCCTGCTCGCGCAGACGCGCCAGACGGACAGTGCGCTCGCCGAGTACGAGCGCGTCGTCGCGCGCCGGTCGCGCGACGTCGAGCTGCGTGCCGAGCTCGCGGGCGCCTACCTGCAGGCGGGCCGTTATGATCGCGCCGCCATGGCATTCCGCGCGCTCGCCGCGCAATCGCCCGGCCGCGGTCAGTTCGAGCTCGGACTCGCGCGGGCCCTCGCCTGGGGCGATCACCCGCGCGACGCCGAGCCGATCCTCGCCGGGCTCGCGCGCCGCTTCCCAGGCGACACGACGATCCGCGAGATGCTCCGCTCATCGCGCGCCGGCTTCGAGCCATCTGCCGCAGAGGCCGCGCGGTGGCTGCGTGAGGATCCCTCGCACTGGCCCTACCGGATCGCACTGGCGCGCGCACTGGCGCGGGCGCGCCGCTTTCGCGAGGCAGTCGTGCAGTGGGATACCGTGCTGGCAAACGGCGAGACCGTTCAGCTGCTGCGGGAGGCCGCCGGCGTGCGCGCCGCCGGCGGAGATTCGGTCGGCACCGCCGCGCTCCTCGCGCGCGCCGTGCGACTCGAGCCGGCGGATACCTCGCTGCGGCGAGGGTATGCGCGCGCGCTTGCCTGGGCGGGGGAGCGCCCGGCGGCGATCGAGCAGCTGGGCGTGCTCATTGGGCGCGGACCACGCGAGGAGGATGTCTTCATGCGCGCGCAGCTGCGGCTCTGGAGCGGCGACGAGCGCGGCGCGGAGACCGACCTGCTGCTCGCCTCCCAGCTCGCGCCGCGCGCGGAGACGTACGGCCTTCTTGGCGACCTCTATCGCTGGCGCGGGGATTGGAAGCGCGCGCGCAACGCGTACCGGCGCGCGCTCGAGTTGCGACCCGGCAACGCCGCGATCCTCGCCAGCCTCGAGGCGGTCGAGCGCGCCGAGCGTGCAGCCTTCGCCGCCGAAGCGAGGGCCGCCCTTGGCTGGACTGGCGTCGTCACGCATTCGGAAGACAACACGGGCTTTCTCTTCCTGGCCGCGAGCCTCCAGCGTGGCTTCGCGCTCGGCGGCTCGACGACCCTCGCGATCGGCGTCGAACAGCGGCGCATCTCGCAGCGGACGCCGGATGGGCGCGAGGAATACCTGTACGGCAGCGCGATCGACCTGGGTGCCGAACACGCGGGCCGTCACGTGCAGGGGGGCGGCCGCATCGGCATCGCGCGGCACGCGTTGGTGCGCGACATGGTGTACGCGTCGCTCGCGGTCGGGACGATCGTGCGCGGTGCTCGCGTCACGGTGGGCGGGAGCACCGGCCCCATGTACGCGTCGATGATGACGACACGCGCACTCGTTCGCCGCGCGCCGATGGAGAGCCGGCTCGCCACGCCGCTCCGCGGCCACGAAGCATCGGCGAGCGTGACGCTGCCCATCGGCATGGCGGAGGCCTGGCTTGGCGGCGGGATCCTGCGGCTCAGCGACGGCAACCGCCGCTCGTCGCTGCAGGGTTCGCTGCGTGTCCCGATCGCGCCGCACTTCGCGGCGCTCTACTCCGGGGGCACGCTCGGCTTCTCGCAGCAGAGCGAGGTGTACTGGGACCCGACGCGCTACACCTCCCACTCGGTCGGGGTCGAAGTCGCGCGTCGCCAGCCCCTCGGATTGTCCTTCGCCGCGCGCGTTCTTCCCGGCGTCGCGCGCAGCATCGAGCAGGTGGCCATTCCCGGCGTCGCGCCCGCGGCGTCGACCTCGCGCAACGTACGACAGCTCTTCGCCGGGTACGAGCTGACATGGAGCGATCGCCGCTGGCGCGCGCTCGTCGACGGCTCGTACGCCCGCGGCCGGGAGGGTGGCTATCAGGCGCTCAACACCCAGGCGCGGGTCCAGGTCGACTGGTAGCATGCGCGCCCGCTATGCCCTCGTCGTCGCCTCGGGAGCGGTGATGCTCCTCGCGATCGCGGTCGCGATCGTGCTGCTGCTCCAGGGCGCGCCGCTGCGAACGGAGAGTCTGGCGCTCCGCGTCGGCATCGGGCTCGTCCTCACCTTTCTCGTCCTCCTCGTCGTCCGCTACTTCGTGCTCCTGTGGCTCGGATTCCTGCACCACGTCGAGCCCCGCGACGACGACGCCGCGATGCCTGCGCTGCCGCCGGTCACGATCATCGTTCCCGCGTACAACGAGGGCCCGGTCATCCAGCCGGCGATTCGCAGCCTCCTCGAGCTCGACTACCCCGGCTACGAGATCCTCGTCGTGGACGACGGCTCCCGCGACGACACCCACGCCCGCGCGGCGGAGCTCGAGGGCAGGTACGGCGCCGTCAGCGTGCGCGTCGTGAGCAAGGCGAACGCGGGAAAGGCGAGCGCGCTCAACACCGGCATCGCCCTCGCGCGCTCGCCGTTCGTGCTCTGCATGGACGGCGATTCGCGCCTGGCGCGCGAGACGCTGCGGGTCGCGATGCCGCACTTTACCGATCAGCGCGTCGGCGCCGTCGCCGGCAACGTCAAGGTCGTCAACCGCAACAACCTGTGGACGCGGCTGCAAGCGCTCGAGTACATCGAAGGACTGAACATGGCGCGGCGCGCCCAGGGCTTCGCACGCGTCGTGAACATCATCCCCGGGCCGATCGGAATCTTCCGCCGCGAGACGCTCACCGCGGTCGGCGGCTACGATACCGACACCTTCGCCGAGGATGCCGATCTGACGCTCAAGGTCCTCACCGCGGGCTGGCACGTTGCGTACGAGGATCGCGCCGTCGCGTGGACCGAAGCGCCCGAGCAGCTGATCGACCTCATCAAGCAGCGCTACCGGTGGACGCGCGGAATCCTGCAGGCGCTCCGCAAGCGGGCCAGCTGGCTCGCGGCGCCGCGGCCCGGCTCGGGAATCGGCGTCTGGATCTCACTGCAGGCGATGTTCTTCGAGGCCATCGTCTGGCCCGTGATGAACGTCCTCGGAAACCTCGTCTTCGCCCTCGCCGCGCTCGAGGCGGGGGCCGCGGCGTACGTGCTCTGGTGGTGGCTGCTCCTCACGCTGCTCGACGTCGCCGCCGCGCTGCACAGCGTGGCGATGGAGGAAGAGGAGCTCGCGCTCGTGCCGTATGCAGTGATCTACCGGCTCTTCTTCGTGGTCATGATCGACGTGACGAAGCTCTTCGCCACTCTGGAGGAGCTCTTCAGGGTCCGCATGACGTGGGGAAAGCTCGAGCGCGCGGGGCGCATCTAGAGGAGACCCATTCATGTCCGTGAACACGCTGCTCTCGACCGTCATTCTCGTCACCTTTCTCGTGACGATCGTTCTCGCCGTCGGCAGCTACACTGCCTACAAGCTGCGCGAACGACGCCGCCCCGCGCTCGACCCGGCGGCGGACGGCAGCGCGCCGATCTTCTTCGAGCGCATCTACCTCGGGACGCCCGACAGCCGGCAGGACACGGCCACCGATGCGAATGGCACGGAGCAGACGGCCAGCCGCTGAGCCGGCCGCGGCCCGGCGGCGCGGCAGCGGCCTCTTCGTCGTCGTCGTCGCGCTCGCGATCGTCGTCATCTCGGTCATGCTCGTTCGGTCGAAGATGGCAGCGGCACCGAGCACGTCGGCGGCGCCGACGGCGGCGGTCGGCGCACTCACAGTGCGTACCCTCGAGCCGCTGCTGCCCGAGGCGCGCCTCGGCACGCCCGTCAGGGTGGCGATCCTTCGCGATCCGGCGAGCGTCGCGTACTACGATGACCGAGCGGTGATCGACTCCATCCTCGGCTGGTGGCGGACCACTCTCACGGACCTCGGCGCGACGGCTGGCGTCGTCGCACCCGACGACCGTGCGGCCTTGCGCGCGGCGTCGGTGCTGCTCGTCCCGTCCCAACCCTGCCTCGGCACGGCTGCGCGTCGCGCGATCGACGATGCCCTTCTCCGCGGCGGCGGGGTCATCGTCACGTGGCTGACCGGAACGCGTGACGGCGGCTGCGCACCGGTGGGCTGGTCGCTGCCGGCCCGGCTCTCCGGTGCGATGCGCCTCGACACGCTCGAGACGCGCAACGCCACCTACGTCGCCGTCGCCGGCAACGCTCCACTCGGCGCGGACATTCCACCGGGATCGCGCCTCGAGCTCCTCGTCGCGAACCACGTCGCGGCACGCGTGCCCGGCCGGCACGTTCTCTACACCGACCGCGCGATGAACCCGGCGCCTGCGGGAGATCAGCCGTTGCTCGACGCCGCGATCGCGCATGTGATCCTCGGACGCGGGCGAGCGGTGCTGCTCGGCTTCGAGCCGATGCGCGCAGCGCCGTCGCCATGGAACCGCGCCGTCGCGGCACTGCTCACCCGGAACGTCGTCGCCTGGGCCGCCGGCCTCCCGACCGCGAGCGTGGAACCGTGGCCAGCGGGGAAGAAAGCCGCGGCGATGATCGCGCAGGACGTCGAAGACGGCTTCGGCAACGCGAGTCACGCGGTCGATTCCCTGGATGCGGCAGGGGTGCGCGGCACCTGGTATCTCGTGTCCGATCTCGCGCGCAGCAACCGCGCGCTGGTGCGCCGCCTGGCGCGCAACGGCGAGATCGGAACGCACACCGAGAATCACCTCGTGCTCGCCGGTGGCAGCGAAGGGGAGCAGGCGCGCCGCCTTGCGAACACGCAGCACCAGCTCGCCGACCTGCTCGGTCGGACCGTGGCCGGCCTGCGGCCACCGGAGGAACAGTTCGACATCGCGACGCTGCGCGCATGGGCCGACGCCGGTGGCACCTATGTCTTCGGTGCGAACGACGCACGCACGGCGAGTCCCGAGCTGCTCGCCGTCGGTGGCGACACGCTCGTGCTCCTCGCGCGCGTCACCAACGACGACGTCATCTCGGTGCACCGTGCGGGTAAGGTCGGCGTACCGGGGCTCGTTGCCGAATACGAGAGCGCGCTCGGAAAAGTGGAGGCGCTCGGCGGACTGTACATCCTGAGCTACCACTCGCAGTTCATGTCCCGTCCCGAGCTCGTGCCCGTGGTCGCCGCGCTCGCGCGTCGGATGCGCGGTGACAGCACGCTGTGGAGGACCACGGGACACGACGTCGCGAGGTGGTGGCTTGCCCGTCATCGACTGCGCACCTCGACTGCGCTGGCGACGGACGGGGCGCTGAAGGTCGACGTCGACAACGCTGGCCATGAGGCGGCCGACTCCGTCGTCGTGCGGGTCGTGGTGCCGGGGGCTGCGCGCGTCTCCTCGATGACTGGCGCGACGTCGCTGCCAGCGGTCGCGGGCGAGGCACGTCTTCTCTTTCCTCGCATTCCAGCGCGCGGCAGAGTCTCTGCGCTCCTCGTGATGGAGGCCATGCCATGAGGCGACATCCCTGGCTTCTTGCCGGCGCGCTCGCCCTGTCAGGGTGCCTCGAGCCGATGGACCCGGCGGCGGCGGAGGTGGCCTTGGTTCGCGCGACCATTGGCGACGCGGGCTTCACGGCTGACACGGTTCAGGTGCGCGCCACGACGCGGGTTCACGCGGTCGCGCTCGCGAGCGGCGGCTACGACCTCGGACTGACCGGTTTCCGCTTCAGCTCATCGGACGCGTCGGTCGCGGACGTCGACGCGAACGGCACCGTCCGCGGCGTATCGCCGGGGACCGCCACCATCACCGCGGCGGCCCCCAACGGGAATCGGAGCGCGTCCGTCACGGTGGTCGTCGTTCCTTCGACGATCGACTACACCATCGCCGTCGGCGCGGCCCCCGGAGCGATCGCCTTCAGCCCCGACTATACCCGCACCTACGTGGCGACGTCGGGAGACTCCGTCGTCGTGATCGACGCGCTTGGCTTCTTCCGCGGGGCCGCGGTCGACGTGGGCGCGGAAGTCCACGCGCTCGCCGCGACGTCGAGCGCCGTGTATGCGACCCATTTCGCCATCGATTCGCTCGGCCGCATCGCGACCGCGAGCTCGCAGCGTCTCGCCCGGATGTTCGTCGGCTCGGGGCCCGCCGGCGCCGTGAGCGTCGGCTCACGCGTGTTCATCGCGACCACCTTCGACCGCCGCCTCGTCGCGATCGAGTCGGGCGGAGGTCTGAGCGAGGTTCCCGTCGGCGGCGAACCGCACGAGCTGGCCCGCTCGGGTGACGGTAGGCTCATTGCCGCCACGGTGCAGTCCGCGGGCGGGTGGCGCGTCGCACTCGTGTCCGCCCAGGCCAACGACACCTCGGGCAGCTTCGCGATCGAGCCAGGGGCGACCGCGATCGCTCTCGATGCGACCGGTGACGCCGTCTACCTGCTCTACCCCGCCGAGCGGCGGATGCGGATGTACCGTCGCGGCAGCGCCGGCTGGGGGCTTGCCGGGAGTGTCGAGACCGGGGTCTCCCCGGGTGGGCTCGCCGCGCGCCACGTCGGCCGCGTTCCCTACGTCGTGATCTCGGGAACTCCGACGCTCGTGGTGGACGGCGTCACACTCGCCGTCTACGACCGCATCGAGAACGCGGGGACGGGACCGGTGGCGATCCGTCCGGACGGGCTGTTCGCCTTCGTCGCTGCTCCCGCGGTCAACGCGGTGCACGTGATCGGTCTATGACCCGGACTCGCTGGCTCTGGGCTTCGCTGGTGCTGCTCGTCGCCTGCCGTGAGACGAACATCGCGGCGCCGGGCACTGGAGCGCGCGGCCACGTCTTCTTCGCCTCGAACCGGCTCGCTGGGAATTTCGAGATCTACTCGATCGCCGGCGATGGCGGCGCGGCGCGGCGCCTCACGACCGACGCACGCAACGACTTCGCGCCGGTCCCCTCGCGAGACGGGACGCGCATCGCCTGGGAGCGCGAAATACCGGGGCCTAACGGTCTCGAGTCGGTCGAGATCTGGGTCATGAACGCCGACGGAAGCGGCGCGCGCGCGGTCGTGCGGAACGGATCGGAGAACCGCTCTCCGAGCTGGGGATCGGGGGATGCCGCGCTCTACTACGCGACGTTCGTGACCGGCAACTGGGAGATCTTCCGGATCGACCTCGCCACGGGCACGACCACGAACCTGACCAACCACCCGTTCGCCGACCAGCACCCGCGCGTATCACCCGACGGACAGCGCGTGGTCTTCCACACGAACCGGGACATCCAGTTCGAGGTCTATGCAGTGGGAGCCGATGGCGGTGCGGCGGTGAACCTGTCGAACAATCCGGAGGACGACCGCTATCCCTCCTGGAGCGCCGACGGCACGCGCATCGTCTGGTCCCGCTTCGTGGACTCCTTCGATCTCTTCACGATGCGCGCCGACGGGACCGACCAGCGTGCGGTCGCCACGACTCCCTTCCAGGAGCTCGTCGCGAGCTGGGCCCCCGATGGCACCGCGCTCGTCGTCCAGACGAACCGGTTCCCCCCGGCGGGACTCGAGATCGTCGACGTCGGCACCGGCGCGTCACGTCCATTGACGCTCCCGGAAGCGCCGCCCGGATCCGACGTCTCCCCGTGGTGGAGCCGCTGAGGAACGCGGCGCCACGGCTCGCGGCCGTGGCGGCGTTCCTCTTCCTGCTCGCGTGCGCGGCGGGCCGCGTCACGGAGGCGGAGTCGCGTGATGAGCTGTGGGGCTTCGCAGCGCCCTGGGATGCACGCAGCGACTCGAGCCTCGCTCGACACGCCTCTGCGCTCGAAGTCGCGGTGAGCGGCTGGATCGAGCTCGATTCCGCGACCGCTGCGCCGCGCCTCGCCTACCCGGACACCGCGCGCCTCCCGAGCTCGACGCGACGATTCGCGATCGTCACGTCGTGGCACCGCGATCGCTTTCACCCGCGTGGCATCGCGGCCCTCGCGTCCGATGGGATTCGACTCGCAGCCGTCGCGAGCGCCGTCGGCGCCATCGTCGGGCGACATAACTACCAGGGCCTCGTCCTCGACCTCGAGGGACACGAGCCGTCGGAGCGGGATCAGCTGCGAGCGGTCGTTGCCGCGATCGCCGACTCCGCGCGCGCTCATGGGGCCGAGGTGATCGCGATGGCCATCCCCGCTGTCGACACTGCTGGCTACCCGGCGCGGCTGCTCGCGCGACATGTCGACTATCTGGCACCGATGCTCTACGATCTCCACTGGTCGGGATCGAGCCCCGGTCCGGTGACCAGCGCGAGCTGGGCGCGGGACGCCCTGGCGCTTCGCGTACGAGAGATCGGCCCGGAGCGGCTCGTCGTCGCGCTGCCGGCATATGGCTACCACTGGCGCCGCGGTATCCCCGGCCAAACGATCGGCTTTCACGACGCGCGGAGTCTCACCGCCCGAGCGGGCACTACCCTCGCACGCGATGCGGCGAGCGGACAACTGACTGCGCGATTCGCCGACGGCGAGCTCTGGGTCGGCGACGCCGCACAGTTCGCGACGCTGCGCGACATGGCGCGCTCGCTCGGCGTACGGCGAGTTGCGATCTGGCGCCTCGGGCTCGAGGATCCGGCGCTTTGGGCGCGTCCGCCGCGCTGAGCTCCGACCTCCGATGCAAGCCGGGTGACTCCCCCGTGGGCTCGCTCGTTTCTGGAGCGATGCCCACCGACCACCACGGGTCGCTCCGCCCCGAGTTTCCGGAGGCGCCCACAACCGACTGGGAGCGGCGCGACCGCCTCGAGAAAGTGCGCGTCGCGCGGTGGGCGCTGGTCGGCGCAGTCGCGGGCGTGGCGGTGGGAATCGCGATCAACGCCGTGACGCACCGGACGGGATGGCGCGCGGCGGCGACGCTCTTCACGTCCATCCCCGCTACCGCGCTGCTCCTCCTCGGGGGCGTCTTCTGGTTCCCCGACGCCGCCGGGCGCGGCGTGATGCGCATCCTCGCGCCCAACGCCGGCGTCGCGCCGCGGCAATCCAGCTACTCCCACCTCCAGGCGAAGATCGCCGCCGGCGACATCATGGGCGCGGTCGCCGCCTATGAGGCAGCGATGGTGGAGGAGCCGACGAGCATCGTGCTCCGCATGCAGGCGGTCGAGCTCTTCGCGGGGCCGGCGAAGAATCCCGTGCGTGCCGCCGAGCTGCTCATCGCGATGCGCCGGCTCGCCGGGCTCGCGCCCCAGCAGGACCTCTACACGTCGCAGCGCCTGATCGACCTCTACGACGGACCGTTAGGCCAGCCGCACCGCTCGCTCTCCGAGCTGCGGCGGATCGTCGAGCGGCACCCGGGGGCGCGCGAAGCTGCCTTCGCCCGCGACGCGCTGGCTCGCCGGCGCGCCGCCGAGCCGCCGGCGCGCTGAGTCGGAAGCCGCCGGGCGCCGGCGACGCTATTCCGAGCGCGGCAGGGTGAGGGTGAAGACCGAACCGCGGCCCGCGCTGCTCTCCACGGTCAGGTCACCGCCCATTCGCCGCGCGAGGTCGCGGCTGATGGCGAGCCCGAGTCCCGACCCGGTGCTCCGGCGCGTCAGTCCCTGGTCCACCTGCACGAAAGGCTCGAAGATCGCGTCGAGCTTTTCCACCGGAATCCCGCGCCCCGTGTCGCGCACGCGAACCATCGCGTAGCCGTCCTCGATCGCGCCCTCGACGGTGATCGTGCCCTCGTCGGTGTACTTCACCGCGTTCGAGAGAAGGTTGAGCATCACCTGCCGCAGGCGCTCGGGGTCCGCGCGCACCCACACGTCCGGCGCCGTACGCCTGTAGTCGTAGCGCAGCTTCTTCGCGCGCAGCTGCGGCGCGACGAGCTCCTCGAGCGCACCGAGCGCCTCATCGAGCGGTACCGGGACGAGGTCGAGCATCATCTGGCCGGACTCGATGCGGGCGAAGCTGAGCACGTCGTCGATGAGGGCGAGCAGGTGCTTCTGGCTGCGCCGGATGCGGGCGAGATCCTCGCGCTGCACCTCGGTCAGTGGCCCGCGGATGCCGAGCTCCATCAGCTCCGCGTAGCCGTCGATCGCGTTGAGCGGCGTACGCAGCTCGTGCGACATCGTCGCGAGGAAGTCGGCCTTGGCGCGATTGGCACGCTCGGCCTCGGCGCGTGCTTCGCGCTCGGCCTCGAAGAGCCGTGCGCGCTCGAGGGCGAGCGCGCACTGGCCGGCGAAGCTCATCATGAGGGCGCGCTCGCCGGGCTCGAAGCTGCGCACCTCGCGGAAGTTGAAGCCGACGAGGCCGACGGTGCGGTCCTCGATGCGCAGCGGCAGCGCAGCGACGGCCTCGTAGTCGCCGTGGGTCAGCGTTTCGGCGAGCGCGGGAAAGCGCGCCGCCACGTCCGCGGACGAGGGAATGAACACCGGCTGACCCGTCGCGATCACCTGCGAGCCCGGCGTCCCCGCATCGACCGAGTAGTCGCGCCAGCGCCTCATCGCTTCGTCGCCCCAACCGCGCACGCCGAGATTGACGAAGCGCTTGCCGTCGGCGCTGAGGAGATTGATGAGTCCCGCCGCGGCGCCGAAGGTCGGACCCGCCTGCTCGAGCGCGACCGCGGCGACGTCGGCGACCGTGACGGCCGCGGTGAGCGCGGCGGTCAGCTGCTGGAGATTCCGGACGCGGCGGGTCTCGCCCTCGGCGAGGCGCCGTGCCACGGACTCGCGCTCGAAGAGCCGGACCCGGTCGAGTGCCTGTGCGCACTGGAGGGCGAGCGCCTCGACGAAGCTGCGATCTCCCTCGCTGAAGCCGCGCGGCGCCGGGAAGGCGAACGCGAGCGCGCCGAGTACATGGCCGCGAAGCGTCAGGGGCGCGGTGATGAGCGCGCCCGTGAAGCCTGACGATGCGTCCGCGAGCCACGCATATCGGCCCGTGAGGTCGCCTGGTCCCTCGATGTAGACCGTGCGGTTCTCACGCACCGAGTCGGAGATGGGCACCGCCTCGTCGATCGGGATGCGGGAGTACCGTTCCTGTCCCTCGAACGAGCCCGCGTTCCAGACGAGAACGAGGTCGCTCCCCTCCACCACGTACAACACGCCGCGCAGTCCCTCGAGAGCGGCCGTTCCTTCCTGCAGCACCGCGTCCGCGATCTCGTCCACGGTCGTCGCGCGCGCGAGGTGCGCCGTCACCGCCTGCAGTCGCGTCACGCGCCGCACGGCCTCCTGCTGCGACTCGAAGAGCTGCGCGTTCTCGAGCGCGATCGCGGTCCGGCGCGCCAGCTCCTCGACGACCGGCACGTCGGCGGCGGTCAGCCGACGCGGAGATTCGCCGGTGGTGCAGAGGGTGAAGAGGCCGAGCGCGCGGCCACGCGCCATGAGTGGCGCCGTGACGACCGTGCGGAAGCCGATCTCCCTGAGGATCCGGTACGCCTCCTCCGACGGCGCGGAGAGCCGGAGCATCTCGTCGGTGATGTCGCCGTAGAACTCGCCCTTCCCCATCTCCATGATGCGGCGCGATTGGGGCGAGACGAGCCTGTCCGGGTTCGTGACGCGCCGGAGCTCGGGCGCCTGCGCAACCTTGTTCGGATCGACGTGCGCGACGGCGACGAGCTCGAGCCGATCGTCGCGGACGAGGTCCACGACGCACCAGTCCGCGAGGTCGGGCACGGTGAGCTGCGCCAGACCCTGCACCGCTGCGCGCGAGTCGAGCGACGAGGCGAGCACCGCACCGGAGCGGGCGAGGACGTCGCGTGCGATGAGCTCGTGCCGCTGGCGGGAGACGTCGCGCGACATCGTGACCGCGCCGTCGCTGATGGGTACGACCCGCGTCTCGAGCCAGCCGTCGACGAGCGGCGCGTGCTCCTCGAAGTCGATCACCTGGCGTGTCTCGGCCGCCCGCTTCAGCTCGGACTCGAACCTGGTGCCGACGACGAAGGGAAAGAGCTGCCAGACGCTGCGGCCGATCATCTCCTGAGGCTCGAGATTCGATGCCCGCACCATCGTCCGCGCCGCCGGATTGAGGTAGAGATACCGCCAGCGCGAGTCATAGATCACGGTCGCCTCGGGCAGGCCGTCGATGAGCTCGCGCAGCCGCTCGCGCTCGATCTCGCTCTCCTCGCGCGCCTCCTCGAGCTCCATGTTGAGCTGCTGCGCCTGCTCGACCTGCTCCTGGTACTCGGCGGTGCGCTGGGCCAGATCGCGCTCGATCTCGACGCGGTCGGTGAGGTCGATGTGGACGAGCGCTACGTTGACGATGCGCCCGTCGTCGTCGCGAAGCGGGAAGAAGTATCCCTGCGTCCAGACCTGGCGTCCCTCGCCGGTCGTCGAGGTTCGCGAGATGTCGTAGCGCACCGGCGGCGTGACGACCACCTCGCCCGCCTCCCAGGCGCGGCGGATGACCGGCATGGCGCCCGCCTCGAGGAGCTGGGGATCCGTGAAGACGGAATACTCCGGCGGGGCGCTGTCGATCGAGACGCCCCAGAGCTTCGTGAAAGCTGCGTTGAGCGCGATGAGCCGGCCCTCCATGTCGTAGAGGACCGCGCTGAAGGGAGACTGCTCGAAGATGGCGCGCGCGAGCGACGCCGATGGCCAGCTGCTCATCACCCGGCGCGCGAAGTCAGGCGGACAGGCTCGCCGTCGCGGCGAATGCCGGCGGGCGGCGATGCTTCGTCGCCTGCTCGTAGGCGTACGCGAGCTTGAGCAGCGTAGGCTCGCTCCACGCGCCGCCGACGAACGAGATCCCCACCGGCAATCCGAACACGAAACCCATCGGGACGGTGACGTGTGGATAGCCGGCGATCGCCGCCGGCGACGTGAAGTATCCGCCCCCGGACGGATCACCATTCACGAGGTCGATGAGCGACGGCGGTCCCTGGGTCGGCGCGACGATGGCGTCGAGCCGATGTGCCTTCATCGTCGCGTCGATCCCTTCGGTGCCCGCCCGCCGCTTGCCGCGCGCGAGCATCCGGCGGTACTCGGCGCTCTGGAGTGAGCCCTTCTTCTGCGAGCGCTCCATGATCTCCTGGCCGAAGTAAGGCATCTCCTCCGTGGCGTGCTCCCGGTTGAAGGCGATGACGTCGGCGAGCGTTCGAACGCGGCTGTTCGTCAGTTCGGCGAGATAGGCGTTGAGGTCGGCCTTGAACTCGTACATCAGGATGTCGAGCTCGTCGGCGTCGAGCGTACGCGCCGTGGCGATGTTGGCGGGATCGACGATCGTCGCCCCGGCCTGGCGCATCGCGTCGAGCGCCGCGTCGAGGAGCTTGTCGGTGCGGTCGCTGTAGCCGGCGAACTTCTCGCGCGCGACGCCGATGCGCGCGCCGCGCAGCCCGTCACGATCGAGGAAGGTGGTGAAGTCCACCGCGCGGCGCGCGCCAGCCGCGGTGGCGGCATCGCGTGTGTCCGGACCAGCGAGCGCGGTGAGCAGGATCGCCGCGTCCTCGACGGTGCG
>DATAIS010000458.1:0-2834 GCA_036262535.1 Gemmatimonadaceae bacterium
CCCTCGACCTCGGCGACCTTGGTCCCGCTGGTGACGGGCGCGGAGATGAGCCCGGAGGTCTCATAGAGCAGGAACCCGCCGACGAAGGTCAGGCCCAGCACGATGAAGACGACGAGAATGAACTTGCGGGCGCTCCGCATCTGGTGCAGCACGGAACGAGGCTCCTGAGGGGGTTCTAGAGGGGCGACCGGGGCCGGTCAGCGAAGCCCGAAAACTAGGCCGCGGCGAGGGGTAAAATCAAGTCAGCGTGTCACTTCTGATTGACTTGAATCGTCAGCAAGATATACATTGCCCGATCCTGTCGGGCGCCCCTGGCAGGACCCCTCCCGAGGCGCTGAATGGCCAGTTCCCCTCGCATCGACGAGCTGAAGAAGAAGTTCGATGAGAACCCACGCCGCTACTTCGCGCCGCTAGCGAACGAGTACCGGAAGTCGGGGGACCTCGAGCAGGCCATCCAGCTCTGCCGCGCCTATCTCCCCCAGCAGCCCGGCCACATGAGCGGGCACATCGTCTTCGGCCAGGCTCTCTTCGAGTCGGGGGAGTACGAGGAGGCGAGGGGCGTCTTCGAGACGGCGCTCGGCCTCGATCCGGAAAACCTGATCGCCCTCCGGCACCTGGGCGACATCGCCAGGCACAACGGCGACCTGGCCGGCGCGCGCGCCTGGTATCAGCGCGTCCTCGACGCCGACCCTCGGAACGAGGAGATCGCCGGGCAGATCGCCTCCCTCGACGCCGCCGCGCCACCTCCGGCGCCAGCGGCGCCCACCGGAGGCGCGAGCACGGGTGGGTGGGGAGACATCAATCCCGAGCGGACCGCCTCGGAGCAGCCGACCGTCGAGGCCCCCGCCGTCCCGGCGGTCCCGATCGCGCGCTCGGCGGCCCCCGCGCCCGCGGCGCCCGCTCCCGCAGCCCCTTCGGCAGCCCAGAAGCCTCCCGTGGCGCCGTCGGCGCCGTCTCCGGCCCCCAGGGCCGCAGCGGCTCCGCATCCCGCTCCCGCGTCGGAGTTCGAGCGCGATGGGGAGGGCGATCTGGCGATGCCAAGTCCGGAGTCGGCAGCCGCGCGCGGCGGGATCGAGGGCGTCGAGCGCAGCGAGGAGATCCGTTTCGACACGGCGACGCCGGCGGCGGAGAAACCCGCGCAGAGCTTCGGCTCCGCGAACGAGTTCGGCTTCGAGGTGATGGAGTTCGTTCCGCCGTCGCGCGAGGAGACGCCGCGCTCCGTGGAGAGCGTGCGACCGGGCCACGGAATCCCGTTCACCGGCGAGGTCCAGAGCGAGGAGACTCCCGCCGCCTTCGTCACGGAGACGCTGGCGGAGCTGTACCTCCAGCAGGGGTTCGTGCAGGAGGCGTTAGGCGTGTACCGCCAGCTCGTCGCCAAGAACCCGAAGGACGCCGGCCTTCGCGATCGCGTCGCCGCGCTCGAGCAGGGTGCGCGCTCGAGCGTGAGCGTCGCGGCGGTCTCCGACGAAGTCGTCGAGCACGCCCAGCAGCGCCGCCATCCGAAGCAGGGCACCCAGACGGTGCGCGACTTCTTCGCGGCGTTGATGCGACGCCGTGTGCTCCACCGCTACGAGGACGCGACCGACGACGTTCCCAGCGCGGAGACGACGATGGCCGCCGCGACCGCGGACCTGCCGATGATGGACGTCTACGACACGGTGCGGACGCAGGCACCCGAGGTGCCCGAGGCGGAGCAGCAGGACGACGCCTTCATCGTCCCCGACGGCGCGATCGCACCGCCCGGCGTCTCGCCCGAAGAGGCGGACCATGCGACGCCGACGGCGCCGGAGCCGGCGTGGCTGTCGCTCGCGGCGCAGGCGGAGAGCGCGGCCGCGACCGAAGCGCCCGTAGCCCCACGTGCACCGCGCACGCCGACGCCGCGCGGCGACGACGCACAGCCGCCGACGATCGACAACCTCTTCGTCGGCATCGACGTCGCGGCAGCGGACGACGAGGCTGCCCAGGCCCTTTCGGGAGCCTTCCCGACCGTGGAGGGCGCGCCGATCGCCGGCCGTCCCGCCGAGCGGGCGACGAACGAGCTCTCCCTCGACAACGTCTTTCGCGAGGCCGAGCGCAGGACCGCGCGCGCGAGCGGGGCGTTCTCCTTCGACCAGTTCTTCTCCGAGGGCGCGCCGCCGGCCGCGCCGGCGTCGCCGCGTCCCACCGACCCGAGCGTGGCGTCGGTCGGAGGCCCCGAGCTCTCAACCGACGACGACGTCGCACAGTTCAACGACTGGCTCTCGGGGCTGAAGAAGAAGTGAGGATCGCGGTTCTCAACGGGCCGAACCTGAACCTGCTCGGCACGAGGGAGCCCGCGATCTACGGTCGCGAGACGCTCGCGGACATCGAGGCGCGGCTGCGCGGGGTCGCCCGCGAGCTCGGCGTCGACCTGACGTTCGCGCAGGAGAACGCCGAGGGGGCGCTCATCGACCGCGTCCAGGCGCTGCGCGGCACCGCCGACGGCGCCATCGTCAACGCCGGCGCCTACTCGCACAGCAGCCTCGCCCTGCGCGACGCCTTCACCGCGGTCGAGGTGCCCTTCGTCGAAGTGCACGTCTCGAACATCCATGCGCGCGAGCCCGAGCGCCGGCACTCGATGCTCGCGCCGGCCGCGCGCGCGGTGCTCTGCGGCTTCGGGGCGCAGGGCTACGAGCTGGCGCTCCGCGGGCTCGTCGCGATGCTCGCTCCGGCGGCGCGCGCCTGAGCCGTGGCCGACGCACGCGCCGCGCGCCTCGAGGCGCTCCGTGACGCTCTCGACGTCGCGCACCTCGACGGATTGCTCGTCACCGCGCTGCCTAACGTCAGGTACCTGACGGGGTTCTCGGGCACGAGCG
>DATAIS010000459.1:0-9785 GCA_036262535.1 Gemmatimonadaceae bacterium
TTGAGGACGTTCGCGTGGTGGAGCTCCTTGCCGCCCGCCTCGAGGCGGATGGTGGTGAGCCCGGCGCGAACGGTGTCGGGGATCTGGAAGGAGTAGTCGTCGGCCCTGACGGTGACGACGTTAGGCGCGGCCGCGGCGGCGCTGTCGGGCGCCTTCGAGTCGGCGCCCGTCGTGCAGGCAGCGAGCGCCAGCGACGCGGCAACCAGCATCGGTAGTCGCGAGGAGATCATGTGGGAGTGCGGAGTGGGGGGTGGGGAGGTGGGGAGAACGGCGCCGTACGATGGCGTCGCAATGCACATTTCGCCAGATATCTGGCCGCTTTACGGCACGCCGATCGTGCCTTCCCCCATCATCACCGTCGATCCACCGACGCGCACCGCGGTCACCTTGCCGCCGTCCTTGTCGACCTCGACCTCGATGATGCTCGGCCGGCCCATCTCGAAACCCTGCTCGACCACCCAGCGCAGCGTTCCCTGCTGGCGCGAGTCACGGGCGGCGAGGTAGCCGCCGAGTCCCGCGCAGGCGGAGCCGGTGGCCGGGTCCTCGATGACGTTGATGCTCGGCCCGTACATCCGCGCGCGGATGTCCGATCCCTCGCGCTCGGGGTCGCGCGAGAAGAGGAAGATCATCGACGCCCACGCGTTCGCGAGCGTGCGCTCCCACTGATCGAGCCGGAGCCGCGACCGCTTGAGCGCCGCACGATCCTTCACCGGCACGAAGAGAAACGGGAAGCCGCAGGAGATCGCCTGCGGCGCCCACTGTCCGCCGAGGAGATCCTTGGCGTCGAGCGAGAGCATGTCGGCGAGCGTCTCGCGCGTCGGGACGGGCGGCCCCACCTCGGGGAGCTTCGCGACCGAGAGCTGCGCGAAGACGGGCTTCCCGTCGCGCGCGCGGATCGTGACCGGAACGGGACCGACGCCTTCCTCGAGCACGATCCGTGTCTCGTCGCCCTCGAGATCGATGTCGCCGATTGCCGCAAGCACGTGCGCCGTGCCGACCGTCGGATGCCCCGCGAACGGGAGCTCGCCCCCAGGAGTCCAGATCCGCACCTTGCGCGTCCCGCCATTCTCGGGCGGGAAGACGAAGACCGACTCCGAGAAGTTGAACTCGCGAGCGAGGTTCGCCATCGCCCCGTCGTCGAGCCCGCGCGCATCCGGCAGCACCGCGAGCTGGTTGCCGCCGAAGGGCGTGTCGGTGAAGACGTCAGCAGTCAGATATCTGTATCGGCGCATCGATCTCGGAACTGCTCGCGGCCAGCGGCCGCTGGTGCGAGGTACGGAAACGGATTCCCGAACCCCGCACCAGCGACTCGCAGGGGCGCGGGCAAGTGAATCACTCCGCCTCCATGAACGGATACCGGTAGTCCGTCGGCGGGACGAAGGTCTCCTTGATCGCCCGCGGGCTGACCCAGCGGACGAGGTTGAGCTTCGAGCCCGCCTTGTCGTTGGTGCCCGAGCCGCGCGCACCGCCGAAGGGCTGCTGGCCGACGACGGCGCCGGTCGGCTTGTCGTTGACGTAGAAGTTGCCCGCCGAGTTGCGGAGCGCAACCATCGCCTCGCGCAGTGCCGCCCGGTCGCGCGTGAAGACCGCGCCGGTGAGCGCATAGGGCGACGTCGCGTCCACCTGCCGCAGCGTCTCGTGCCACTTCGCGTCGTCGTAGACGCTGACGGTCACGACCGGACCGAAGATCTCCTCGCAGAGTAGCCGATACCCCGGGTCCGCGGTCTCGAGGAGCGTCGGCTCGATGAAGTAGCCCGTGCGGTCGTCGGCGCCGCCGCCGGCGATGATCTTCGCGTTCTGCTTCGCGTCGGCGAGGTACTCGCTGATCTTGACGAATGCCTTACGGTCGATCACCGCGCCCATGAAGTTGCGAAAGTCGCGCACGTCGCCGACACGGATCCCCTGGATCATCGCGACGCAGCGGTCGCGCACCTCCTTCCAGAGCGACTTCGGCACGTAGACGCGGCTCGCCGCCGAGCACTTCTGCCCCTGATACTCGAAGCCGCCGCGCACGATCGCGACGGCGAGCGCCGCGGGGTCGGCGCTCGGGTGGGCGAGGATGTAGTCCTTGCCCCCCGTCTCGCCGACGATGCGCGGGTAGGAGCGATAGCTCGACATGTTCGCGCCGATCGTCTTCCACATCGAGTTGAAGACGGCGGTGCTCCCCGTGAAGTGCACGCCGGCGAGGTCGCGGTGCGAGAGCAGCGTGTCCGAGATCATCGCCGCGTCGCCGGGGACGAAGTTGATGACTCCCGGCGGCAGCCCCGCCTCCTCGAGGAGCTTGAAGACGTACCAGTTGCTGAGCATCGCTGTCGCCGCCGGCTTCCAGACGACGGCGTTCCCCATCAGCGCCGGCGCTGTCGGCAGGTTGCCCCCGATCGCCGTGAAGTTGAACGGCGTGACCGCGTAGACGAATCCCTCGAGCGGCCGGTAGTCCATCGTGTTCCAGACGCCGGGCGACGAGAGCGGCTGCTCGTGATAGAGCTCCTGCGCGAAGCCGACGTTGAAGCGGAAGAAGTCGATCAGCTCGCAGGCGCTGTCGATCTCCGCCTGGAACGCGGTCTTCGACTGTCCCAGCATCGTCGCCGCGTTGACGGTGGCGCGCCACGTCGTCGAGAGCAGCTCGGCGGCGCGGAGGAAGACCGCGGCCCGATCCTCCCAGCTCCAGTTCGCCCACTCGCGCTGCGCCTCACGCGCCGCGTCCACGGCGCGGACCACGTGCTCGCGCGACGCCTTGTGCCAGTCCGCGAGCACGTGCTGGTGCGCATGCGGCATCACTGCCTGGGCGAGCTCGCCGGTACGAATCTCCTCGCCGCCGATGACGATCGGCACCTCGATGCGCTCGTTGCTCATCGACGCGAGCCGCTCCTTGAGCGTCTCCCGCTCCGGCGACCCCGGCGCGTACGAGCGCACCGGCTCGTTCACCGGCGGCGGCACTCGCCTCACCCCCGAGAACGCCGACGCGCCGGGAAGCGCGGCCGGCGGCTGGTTCGCGGCAGGGGACTTGGAGGACGAGGGACGAGGAACGGCGGGTGCGGACATTGGGTGTTCGCTGCGGGAGGTCACTGAAAGCTAATCGCCGTCCGGAAGGCAGGGAGCAAGGGACCTGCTGCCGGCAACGAGGAACGAGCAGGTAAACCAGCTGCGAGCAGCGAGCAAAACGAGCAAGGAGGCAACGTTGCTTTCCTTGCTCGTTTTGCTCGTTCAGGCTTGCTCGTTCACCCGCTCGTTCTCTCGTTGCAGGCAGCGTTTCCCTTGCTCGTTCCGCTAGTTTTCCCGCGTGCGCCGCGCCGCTTGTGCTCTCGCGATACTCGTCGCTTGCTCCCCGCCCGCTCCCGTGGAGTGGACCTCACTCGACTCCCGCGACGCCGGGACCCTCCCGGGCGAGCTCAGACTCGGGACGGCGCAGCCCGAGTTCGTTCCGCCATCGCTCGAGCCGCCGCAGCGCACCGACGCCTGCCCCGGCAGCGTCCGCGTCGCCGCGTCCGGCACGAGTGGAACCGAGCGTTATGCAACGTGGTGGTCGCCGCGCGCTGACTCCACGTCCTGGCTCGTCGCCGCGCGCAGCGTCGACGGTGGGAAGAGCTGGGAGGTGGCGCAGGCGATCGACACGCTCGACATGATCACCCGGGGTTGCGAGCGGCCGGCGCCAGCGATCGCCGCTGACTCGATCGCGGGCTACGTGCACGTCGCGTACAGCATGCGCGCCCCCGAGGGGGTGGGAGTCTTCTTCTCGCACTCGATGGACCGCGGCCGGCTCTTTCACTCGCCGGTGCCGATCATGTACGGGGAGCGACTGACGGAGACGGCGATCGCCGCCCTGGGCGACACCGTGGCCATCGCCTTCGTCGACCCGAACATGCGCGTCCCCCGCGTCGGACTCGCCTTCTCGCGCACGATGGGGCACGTCTTCGAGGATCGGCTCGACGTGCCCGGGGGACGCGGCACCGCGAGTCGGCCGCAGGTCGCGCTCGCGTCGGGCAGCGTCGCCGTCGCGTGGATCGAGCGCGATCCTACCGGCGCGGCGCGTGCGGTGGTACGCCCGGGCGTGCGACGCCCGGCTCGATAGACTCTCCGCGGAGGACACATGGCGGCCCAGCGCTACATCGGAGCGCACACGATCGACAACGGCGGGATCCACATGGCGGTGCGCCGTGCCGCGGCGTCGGAGATGACCGCG
The DNA here is from genome assembly GCA_036262535.1 of Gemmatimonadaceae bacterium. Classification (GTDB taxonomy): domain Bacteria; phylum Gemmatimonadota; class Gemmatimonadetes; order Gemmatimonadales; family Gemmatimonadaceae; genus JABFXC01. The sequence continues at coordinate 4,181 of DATAIS010000459.1, forward strand.
ATGCAGGTCTTCACCGCGATCCCGAAGTACTACAACGAGAAGGTCAGCGTCCGCCCCGAGCGTGTCGAGCGCTTCCGCGCCGCGGTGCGCGAGTCGAAGATCGCGCCGCGGAACATCGTCGCCCACTGCGCCTACGTGCTCAACGTCGCCACTCCCGACGACGAGAAGTGGACGCGCGCCAGCAACGGCCTCACGAAGGAGCTCGAGCGCGCGACCGCGCTCGGCATCGGCGCGATCTGCTTCCACCCCGGGGCAGCGACCGATGGCGATCGCGCGGCGGGAGCGAAGCGGGTCGGCAAGGCGATCACGAAGGCGCTCGAGACGGTGGACGGCGAGACGCGGGTGCTCATCGAGAACACCGCCGGCGCGGGGAGCACCGTCGGCCGCACACCCGAGGAGGTCGCGGCGATGCTCGCCGGCGTGCCGGCGTCGCTCCAGGAGAGGAGCGGCTATGGCCTCGACACCTGTCACCTCTTCGCCGCCGGCTACGACCTCACCTTCGGCCCGGGCGCGGCGACGGCTATCCTCGACGAGTTCGAGGAGGCGACGGGACGCGCGCCGTCGTTCTTCCACCTCAACGACAGCGCCGGCGACCTGGGGTCGAACACCGACCGCCACGCCCTCATCGGCGAGGGAAAGATCGGCGTCAACGGCTTCCGCTGGCTCCTCGCCGACCGCCGCACGACCGGCATTCCCCTCATCCTCGAGACACCCCAGAAGGACTACGAGATCGCGGAGGACGATCCGTCTCCCGACCCGTGGGATGAGAAGATGATCCGTCTCGTCCGGGAGCTGGCTGGGAACGAGTAGCGAGAACAGCGGGGCAACGAGGAACGAGCGGGTAAACGAGGAAGCCCGAACGAGCAAAACGAGCAAGGAAAGCAACGTTGCCTCCTAGATCGTTTTGCTCGTTGCTCGTAGCTGGTTCACCTGCTCGTTCCTCGTTGCCGGCGGCAGTTCCCTTGCTCGTTTCCTCGCCGTCCCCTATGAGAACTGGCCGTTTCTCCTCTGAAAAAGCCCGTTTTGGCTATTGCGCGTTACGCAGGCTTGTATAGCTTGTCCGCGTCGGACTGGTATTTCCCCAGTGAAAGCGGACTCCGATCCCTCACAGGAGACAGAGCATGGCAGCCAGGAAGAAGGGCGGTGCGAAGCGTGGTGGCGCGAAGAAGGGCGCGAAGCGTGGTGGCGCGAAGAAGGGTGCCAAGCGCGGTGGGGCGAAGAAGAGCGCGCGGCGCGCGAAGCGCAGTGGCGCGAAGCGCACGCCGAACGCGGCGTTCATGAAGGCGATGCAGCCGAGCGATCAGCTCAGCGCCGTCGTCGGCAGCGGCGCGATGCCGCGCACCGAGGTCACCAAGAAGCTCTGGGCGTACATCAAGCGGAAGGGTCTCCAGGATCAGAAGAACCGCCGCATGATCAACGCCGACGAGAACCTCCGCCCGATCTTCAAGCGCGATCAGGTGTCGATGTTCGACATGACGAAGCTCGTCAACAAGCACCTGTCCTGAACCACCGTCGCTGTGCGGTGTCTCACGAGGGGCGCGTCCGTCCGGACGCGCCCCTCGCCGCACCGGCCCGCGTCTCCGCACCCGCATTCCAGTGGCATCGAAGCGCTCCGGAAGGAAGAACGTCGTCGAGCAGGCCCGCGCCGGGCGCACCCCACGGAGCACGAATCGCGCGTGGGAAACGGTCAAGTCGTTCCTCCCCCTCGTCCTGATCTTCCTCGGGATCCGCGCCTTCGTCATCGAGGCGTACCGGATCCCGACGCCAAGCATGGTGCCGGCGATGCTCGTCGGCGACTGGCTGTTCGTGAACAAGTTCCTCTACGGGCTCACCATCCCGTTCACGAGCACGCAGATCCGGCTGCGTGTGCCAGGCACACGCATTCGCTTCTATCGGGACCCGCATCGCTACGACATCGTCGTCTTCCGCTCGCCGCCGCAGTCGGACCAGCCCTGGGACCCGACGCCGACGCTGGTGAAGCGCGTCATCGGACTTCCGTCCGACACGATCTACATGCGGCACGGCATCGTCTTCATCAACGGCGACAGCGCGCGGCATGACTTCGAGCAGCGGCCCGCCGAAGAGAGCGACTACTACGATCGGCTCTTCGAGTGGCAGCATCAGCACGAGCTGAACGGCACCCGCTTCGGTCCGCCGCCGGCGCGGCCCACCGTCGACAACTGGGGCCCGCTCCTCATTCCCGCCGACCACTACATGATGCTCGGCGACAACCGGCACAGCTCGAAGGACAGCCGCTACTGGGGGCTCGTGCCGCGCCGGAACGTCCGCGGCAAGCCGCTCTTCGTGTACTACTCGTACGACCCCGAGTGTGGCTCGGGGGTCTGCTTCCTCACCGACATCCGCTGGCGGCGCATCGGACACCTGATCCGGTGACGGCACTCGTCCGGGGGCTCGGCCTCCTCTCCACCGTCGCGCTGATCGTCGGCAACATGGTGGGGACGTCGATCTACACGCTCCCCGCCGGTCTCGCGAAGGAGACCGGACCCTTCGGCCTCGTGGCGTGGCTGCTCGTCGCCGTCGGGTATCTCTTCGTCGCGGTCGTCTACGCCCGGCTCGGCACGCGCTATCCGCGCACCGGCGGTCCCTACGTGTACGCGCGCACGGCGTTCGGCGACGTCGCCGGATTCACGACGGTATGGTCGTACTGGGTGAGCACGATCATCGGCAACGCGGCGATCGTCACCGGCGCCGTCGGCTACCTCGTCGCCTTCCTCCCCGGCTTCGAGGGAAGCCCCGTCCGCACCTTCCTCCTCGCGGTGGCGCTCGTCTGGGGGTTCTGCCTGCTCAACGTCCTCGGCGTGAGGCAGAGCGGCCGCGTGCAGACGGTGGTGATGTTCCTCAACCTCGTGCCGCTGATGATCGTCGCCATCGCGGCGCTGACGCACTTCGACGCCGCGAACCTCCGGCCCTTCGCGCCGAACGGCGTCGGCTCGATCGCCGTCGGCGCGTCGCTCATCGTCTGGGCGTACTCGGGAATCGAGTCGGCGACGGTGCCCGCCGAGGAGGTGCGCGCGCCCGAGCGGACCATCCGGCTCGGGACGATGATCGGCTACGCGATCGGGACGCTCGTCTTCCTCACCACCGCCCTCGCCGTCGCCGGCTCGCTGCCTAACGACGTGGTCGCCGGCTCGGCGCGTCCGATCGCGCTCGCCGCCGAGCACGCGCTTGGGCCCCGCGCGGCGACGATCGTCGGCCTCGCCGCCGTCGCCGCGGCGCTCGGCACGCTCAACGGCTGGATCCTGATGTCGGGGCGCATCCCCTTCAGCGCCGCCGAGGATGGGCTCTTCTTCCGCCCCCTCGCCGCCATCCATCCGCGCTTCGGCACTCCGGCCGTCGGGCTCGTCGTCGGCGCCGTCGTGACGACGGTGATGCTCCTCCTCTACTTCTCCCAGACGCTGCTCGAGGTCTTCAACTTCGTCGTCCTCCTCGCCGTCCTGACGACGCTGCTGCCCCACCTCCTCGCCACCGCCGCCGAGTTCCGCCTCGCCCCCCGCGCCGACCGGGGCGCCCGCGCAGTGGCGGCGATCGCGTGCCTCTTCGTACTCTACACCATGTACGGCGTGGGCTGGAACGTGATCGGATGGGGAACGGTGCTCATCCTCGCCGGGTTTCCGTTATACCTGATGCTCCGGCGTGGAGCGACGAGGGGAACTACACTGCAACGAGAAACGAGCGGGTAAACGAGCAAGCCTGAACGAGCAAGACGAGCAACGTTGACCCCTCGCTCGTTTTGCTCGTTGCTCGTTCCTCGTTCACCTGCTCGTTTCTCGTCGCAGGCAGCACGTCCCTTGCTCGTTCCCCAGCCCGAAGTGTAGTTGAGCAGTCAGAACCCCAGGCCGCAGCACGCATGCCCGTTCATTTCCCTTTTGACCCCAACATCGCCGGCGCCGCGACGATCCCTTCGCGGCTCTACGTCGATCCTGTCTACCTCGAGCTCGAGCGCGAGAAGGTCTTCGGGCGGACGTGGCAGCTCGTCGGCCGCACCGACCAGGTCGCGCAGTCGGGGGAGTACTTCACGACCGAGGTCGCGGGGGAGACGCTCGTCGTCCTGCGCGACGGCGATACGCTGCGCGGCTTTCATAACGTCTGCCTCCACCGCGCCGGTCCCGTCGCCTACGGATGCGGCAAGCGCAACACCCTCCAGTGCAAGTACCACGGCTGGACATACGACCTGAAGGGGAACCTGATGCGCGCGCCGGAGATGGAGGGCACCGACCGCTTCCGCGTCGAGGACTTCCGCCTCCAGCCGGTGCAGGTGTCGTCGTGGGGACCGCTCGTGTTCGTGAACGTGGACCCGAAGGCCCCGCCGTTAGGCGACTTCCTCGAGGATATCCCCCAGCGCGCCGAGCACTTCGCCCCCGAGCGGATGAAGTGGGTGATGCGCAAGGATTACGAGGTCGCCTGCAACTGGAAGGTCTACGTCGACAACTACCTCGAGGGCTACCACCTGCCGGTGGTGCACCCGGGGCTGCACAAGGAGCTCGACTACGACCAGTACCGCGTCGAGCCTCACCGCTTCTACTCGCTCCAGCACGCCCCGCTGCGACCGGTGCCGGCGCACCTCGCCGACAAGCGGCAGTACGTGCCGCAGAAGCCCGAGGACCAGGCGCAGTACTACTGGATCTTCCCGAACACGATGCTGAACGTGTACCTCGGGCAGATCCAGACGAACGTCGTCCTGCCGCTCGGCCACGACCGCACGCTCGTCATCTTCGAGTGGTTCGCGCTCGAGCCGCCCGCCGATCCGGCGATCGACCCGGCCTGGTCGAAGCTCGTCGCCTTCAGCGACGAGATCCAGCAGGAGGACATCGAGATCTGCGAGGCGGTGCAGAAGAACCTGCGCTCGCGCGTCTACGACCGCGGCCGCTACTCGGCGAAGCGCGAGAACGGCGTGCACCACTTCCACTCGCTGCTCCACGAGTTCATGACATGACGACCCTCGCACGCTTCACCATCGCCGCGGCCGCGCTGGCGGCCGCCGCCTGCGGCCGCGCCGACGAGTCCCGCGAGGCGGCGCGCGCGTCGGCGGACAGCGCCGCCCAGCGCGCGCTGGCCGACCGCTGCACCCGCGGCGCGGCACGGCTCACCGCCGGCGGGATCGGCGCCGTCAGGCTCGGCGCGCGGCTCGCCGACGTCGCCGCCGCGTGCACCGTGCGCGACACGGCGCTCGAGCTCGAGGGGACGCCCGAGCGCGCGCACGTCGTCGAGATCGGGGGCGGCCGCGTCGTCGCCGTCACCAGCGGCACCGCCGACACGAGCGTCGTCCGCATCGACGTCGCCGACCCGGCCTTCCGCACCGAGAACGGCGCCGGCGTCGGCCAGACGTTAGGCGACCTCCGCCGCGCGCACGGCCGCATCTGCGCCCTCGCCGGCGAGGGCCGCATGGTCGTCCAGGCAGCCTCGCTCCCCGGCATCAGCTTCGGCACCGCCGCCGCCGTGACCCCCGCCGCCACCCGCGACCCGGCCGCGCTTCCCGACTCGGTGCGCATCGAGCGCGCCTGGATCACCGAGGCACAGAGCGCCTGCGGGGCATCCTGACCCCGGGCGACTACGCGCCGCGCCCGTGGCGCGAGCTGGTGCGGAG
>DATAIS010000460.1:0-9174 GCA_036262535.1 Gemmatimonadaceae bacterium
CGAGGACGTGGACGTCGTTCGCATGGCGCTCGCGCTCGCGAACCGGCGCCTCGTCGCCGCGCTCGTGCAGCGCGGAGTTCCCGCGGTCGGCGTGTCGGGCGAGGACGCGCGGCTCATCGAGGCGGAGATCCTCCAGCCGGATCTGGGCAGGGTGGGTGTGCCGCGCCGCGTCAACGCCGAGCTGCTGCGCGCGTTGCTGGCATCCGGCTACCTGCCGGTCGTGGCGCCGCTCGCTTCGGCGCCGGGTGATGCGGGTGGCCTCAACGTCAACGGCGACGATGCGGCAGCCGCCGTCGCGGGTGCGCTCGGCGCGGCCGAGCTGCTCTACGTGTCCGACGTCGACGGTGTCCGCCGCGACGGCCTGACGCTCGACTCGCTCGATGCCGACGAGGCAGCGGCGATGATCGCGGATGGAAGCGCCGCCGGCGGGATGGCGGTGAAGCTCGAGACTGCTCTCGTCGCCCTGGGCGCGGGGACGCAGCGCGTTCGCATCGGCGGCGTTGCCGCCATCGCCGACCCGTCGGTCGGCACCACGCTCACGTCGCATGGAGGAATTGCCGTATGACCGTGTCGGTCGCCGCCACTCCGAGCACCGGCTCGCTGCTCCCGGTCTACAAGCGCTTTCCCGTCGAGATCGTCGGCGGCGAGGGAGTCCGGCTCTTCGGCGCGGATGGACGCGTCTACCTCGACTTCACGAGCGGGATCGCGGTCAACGCGCTCGGCTATGGCGACGCCGCTCTCGCGCAGGCGATGCGCGACGCGCTCGAGTCGGGGCTCGTGCACACGTCGAACCTCTACGACACGGCGCCGGCGCGCGAGCTCGCCGACGCGCTCGTCTCGCGCTCGTTCGCCGACTGCGCCTTCTTCTGCAACTCCGGCGCGGAAGCCAACGAGGGGGCGTTCAAGTTCGCACGTCGCTGGGCGAAGGCGACGCGTGGGCCCGAGGCGAACGAGATCGTCGCCCTTCGCGGCAGCTTCCACGGGCGGCTCTTCGCATCGCTCGCCGCGACCGATCGTCCGGCGTACCGCGCGCCATTCCGTCCCCTCGCGCCGGGAGTGACGATCGTCGAACGTGACATCGACACGCTCGAGGCAGCGCTCGCCGGCGGTACCGTCGCGGCGGTGATCGTCGAGCCGGTGCAGGGCGAAGGTGGTGTCCGCGTCCTGCCGACGGAGTTCCTGCGCGCGCTGCGGGCGCTCACGAAGCGGCACGGCGTCGCCCTCATCTTCGACGAGGTGCAGTGCGGGATGGGGCGCACCGGACGCTTCTTCGCCTACGAGCACAGCCGGGTCGAGCCGGACCTCCTCACGCTCGCGAAGCCGCTCGCCGGCGGTCTGCCGATGGGTGCGGTGCTGATGACGCGCGAGATCGCGGACACCATCAAGCCGGGCGATCACGCGACGACGTTCGGCGGCGGTCCCTTCGTCGCGTCGGTCGCGAAGCACGTCGTCGAGCGGCTCGCCGCACCGGAGATGCTCGAGCACGTGACGACCACCGGTGCGTGGCTCGGGGCGGAGCTCGACGCGCTCAGCGAGCGCTCGCCGCGCGTTCGCGCGGTGCGCGGCGTCGGCTACATGTGGGGGATCGACGTCACCTGCCCCGCGGCCATCGTGACGGCGCGCGCGCTCGACCTCGGACTACTCGTCTGCTCCGCGGGCGAGCACACGATCCGGCTCGTGCCCCCGCTGGTAATGACCCAGCACGAGCTCGCCGAGGGGCTCGCGCTGCTCGAGGAGGCTTTGCGGTAGGAGCCGAAGCAGCGGCGCGCGTCGTCGAACGACGCGCGCTGCTACTTCGTGGGCAGTCGGCCGACGAACTCCTCGATCAGACCCTCGAAGACGCGCGCGACGCGGCGCGTCGTCGCGAGCACTTCCTCGTGGGAGAGAGGCTCGGGCGAGATCCCGGCGGCGAGGTTGGTGATGCAGCTGACCCCGGCGACGCGCATCCCGATCGCGCGCGCCACGATGACCTCAGGCACGGTGGACATCCCGACGGCGTCGGCGCCGAGCCGCTCCAGCATGCGTACCTCCGAGGGCGTCTCGTAGGCGGGGCCGAGCAGTCCCGCATAGACCCCCTCGCGCAGCGCGACGCCACGGGCCGCCGCCGACTCGTGCAGCAGCACGCGCAGCCCCGCATCGTAGGGCTCCGACATGTCGGGGAATCTGACGTCTCCCACCTCGACGGGTCCCTCCAGCGGGTTCACGCCCATCAGATTCGCGTGGTCGGCGATGACCATGAGGTCGCCCGCCTGAAAGGTGCGATTCACTCCGCCGGCAGCATTCGATACCACGAGCACTTCGGCGCCGAGTGCGTGCAGAACGCGCACGGGAAAGCCCGCGACGCGCGCCGGGTGCCCTTCGTAGAGGTGAAAGCGGCCCGCCATCGCCACGACCGGGCGCCCGCCGAGCTTTCCCGCGATCAGAACGCCGGCGTGTCCTTCCACCGTCGACGGCGGGAATCCCGGAACCTCCGAGTAGCTGACGCGCTGCGCATCGTCGATGCGCTCGGCAAGCCCGCCGAGCCCGGAGCCGAGCACGATGGCGGCGACGGGCGCCCTGTCGATCCTCAGGCGGCCCCGGATCCTGTCGGCGGCCTCGCGAGCGAGGCCCGCCGTCGCGACCGCGGTCATGGCTGCGCCCTCAGCGCCGCGATCTCGGCGCGCGCACGTTCGACCAGTACCCGGCGTTCAGCGAAGGGAAGAAAGGCGCTCTCGAAGCCGTTGAGCGCCATCGTCGCCAGCTCGTCGAAGCCGAAGCCGAGCGACGCGGCATGCTCGTACTCATCGAGGAGCGTCACGCCGCTCATGAGCCGATTGTCGGTGTTGAGGACGACGTTCAACCCCATCTCGTAGTAGCGACGCAGCGGGTGCGTCTCGTACGAGTCGGTGGCGCGCGTCTGGATGTTGCTGGTGAGGCAGATCTCGAGCGCGATGCGGCGGTCGTTGACGTACTCGGTGAGGCGGGGATCCTCGATGAGCCGCGTGCCGTGGCCGATGCGCGACGCGCCGCACACGTGCACCGCATCGCGCACCGACTCGGCGCCGGCGCCCTCGCCCGCGTGACAGGTACAGGCCATGTCGTTGCAGCGCGCGAGCTCGAACGCCTTCAGGTGGCGCGACGCGGGGTTACCCTGCTCTCCCCCGGCGAGGTCGAAGCCGACGACACCCCTGCCGCGATACGCCACGGCCAGCCGCGCCAGCTCGAGCGAGACGTCGGGCGACAGGTTGCGCAGGGCGCAGACGATGAGCCGCGCGACGATCGGCTTCTCGCGCTCGGCGCGGGCCAGGCCGCGCAGCGGCGCCTCGACCACCTCCGCGAGCGAGAGGCCTCGCTTGACGTTGAGCACGGGCGCATAGCGGATCTCGATGTAGCGGACGCCCTCGTCGGCGGCGTCAACCGCCAGCTCGTAGGCGATGCGCTCGAGCGCGGGCGCGGTCTGCATCACGCTCAGTGTGACGTCGAAGCGAGCGAGATACTCCTCCAGGGAATGCGCGTCGCGGACGATCATGTGCTCGCGCAACGCGGCAGGTGTCGCCGCCGGCATCGCGACGCCCTGCTCGCGCGCCAGCTCGAGCATCGTCCCGGGACGGACGGAGCCGTCGAGGTGGCAATGCAGCTCGGCCTTCGGCAGGCGCCGGAGGAGGTCGCGGTCGGGCCGGCTCGCCATGGTGCCTAACGTGCCGCGCCGGGCGCGACGTCCACGATCCGGACCTCATCGGGGGCGCGCACCGGCTGGGGCCGGGCGCGGAGATACGCGGCGAGCGCGTCGACGTCCACCGTGCGCAGGTCCTCGCGACGGATCGCCACGGAATCGAGGGCGAGCCCGTCGCCGCCCGTCGCCATGAAGTCGTTCATCACGAGCGTGTAGCGTCCGGCGTCGCGCAGCGCCTGACCGTTGGCGAGGGTGACGGAGAGGGTGCGCGACCCCGCGGGCCTGCTCGAATCGTAGCGCACCGAGACGCCGCTGAGGTGCGCGTTCAGGGAGCGCCGATTCACGACCCCCTCCAGGTATCTCCTCAAGGTCGCGCCGGTGACCGTGTAGCGCACGAGCGTGTTGCCGAAGGGCTGCACCTCGTAGAGCGCGCCGAAGGTCGCCTTGCCGGCCCTCAGGTCGGCGCGGATGCCGCCGTTGTTCATCACGGCGACGTCCGCCTTCGCGCTCGCGCGCTGCGCGTCCGCGACGAGATTGCCGAGGGCGTACTGTGCCCCCCGCCGCGGCATCGTCGACGCGATCGTCGCGATGTGGCGGGCCATCGTCGTGCCGAGCGTGGCGACGGCGCGCGCCACGATCGAAGCGACGGCGCTGTCGGGCGGGAGCGAGTCGGCGTGTACGTAGACGAGCCGCGCGGTGCCGGCATCGGCGCGGCCGCGCCGCGTCGGCGTGATGTCCGCAATGGCGATCGCCTCGCCGCGGGAGCGGGCTTCGATGACCGGCATGCCGCGCACGATGACGTCCACGGCGCGGTGGGTGTGTCCGGCCACGATCGCGTCGACCGGCTCGGCGAGCGCATTCGCGAGGTCGATGATCTCGCCACGACAGTTCGCGGTGCCGCCGGAGTCACACTCCGCCCCGGCGTGCGCGATGACGACGATCATGTCGGCGCCGCGCGCGCGGAGGACGCGACCGATCGAGTCGACGATCGGCGCGCCGTCGACGAAGCGCAGGTCGGCGACGTTGGCGGCGCGCGTCGTCCGCGGCGTCTCGACGGTGGAAAGCCCGATGATCCCGACCTTGAAGCCGGCGCGCTCGACGATGGTGTCGTTGCGAATCCACCGGGAGTCGCGGCCGAGCGTGTCCTTCACGTTCGCGCCGAAGATCCCGTAGCGTGCCTCGCGCATCCGCGCGCGGAGCGTGTCCTGGCCCCAGTCGAACTCGTGGTTGCCGAGCGCCGACGCCGCGACGCCGAGCCGCTCGAAGATGCGAACGCCGGGGCGGCCGAAGGCGAGGTTCGACGCCGGCGTTCCCTGCCACTCGTCGCCGCCGTCGAGGAGCAGCGTCTCGCACTCCGGCGGGTTGCACCCCGTGCCAGCCCGCGCGATCGCCGTCGCGAGATAGGCGGCGCCGCCGCGGCGGACGCCCGCCGAATCGGGGCGCGGCTCGAGCGCTCCATGAAAGTCGTTGGTCGCGATGATCCGGACGCGGCGCCCACCAGGCTGCGCGCTGCCCGTCGCGCGTTCGGTCTCGTAGGGGCGCTGATGCATCGCCTCATAGGCGCGCGTCACCGCGGCGGCCGGCTCGATGCGCCAGTTCTGCCGGAAGTAGTCCTCCGGGCGGATCGTTCCGCGCGAGCGCAGCTCGCGCTCGAGCAGGACGCGGATCTCCTCCGTACCCTCGTAGGTGACGGGTGCGCCGGCGAGCATCGAGAAGCCGCCGCCGCCCGTCTGGCGGTAGTTGTTGAGCGCGATGGTGAAGCTGTCGGTCGGCTGGACCTCCCGTCCGCCCACGCGAAGCGACGTGACGCGCGAACCCCGCGGCTTCGAGAGATCGAGCACGTAGTCGGCGCCGGCGACGATGTCGAAGTTGTAGCCGGGGATGCGCGGGTCGATCACCGGCGCGGCGGCGTCGCCGAGGGTGCCGTAGTAGTTCGACGCCTGCTCGAGGTACGCGCGCAGCTGGGTGCCGCCGATCTTCACCGCGCGCAGGGTGTTGTCGTAGGGGTAGATCCGGGCGAGGTCGGCGATGCTGATCGCGCCCGGGCCGAAGCCGGCGAAGGTGAATGCGGAGCCCCCGGCGAGCTCGGCGCCGGCCGTCTTCCGCATCACCTCGAGGACGAAGTCGACGACCGGCGTGTCGCGCAAGCGCGCCGAGTCGCCGCGCCACGCCACGGGCGTGGTGCCTAACGGAGCGGTGACGTAGCGCCTCGTCTCGTCGTGCCAGCGCTCGGTCGCGGCGAGGACGGCGGGCGCTTCGGCGCGGTTCGTCACCGGGATGAGCGCGCTCTCGGTGATCGGCGCGGCGAGCCGCGCTTCGCTCCCGCACCGTGCCACGCGTGCCGTCGCGACGGCGACGCTCTGGGCCCAGTTCTTCGCCTGGATGAGGCGCGTCGTGCCGATCGTGCTTCCCGCGTTCTGCCGGTGCGAGTGCCCGTAGACGACGAGCGCGAGACCAGGAACCTCGGCGGCGATGCGCGCCGCGACATTCTCGCTCGGCAGTCCGGTGGCGGTGGTGTCGTAGCTCGCCGGCTCGTTCAGGCCGCTGTGGACCGTGACGACGACGATCTGGGCTCCGGCGCGGCGTGCGGCTCCGGCCGCGTCGCGGACCGCGGGGACGATGTCGGTCAGGCGCAGCCGCCCGGCGACATTGTCGCGATCCCAGACCATGACGCCGGGCGTCGTCGCGCCGACGACGCCGACGCGGATTCCCGCGCGCTCGACGATGGCGTAGGGCGCGAACGCATGACTGCCGTCGAAACGCCACGTGTTCGCCGACAGGAACGGGAAGCGTGCCTGGCGCACTGCGCGCTCGAGATACGGCACGCCGTAGTTGTACTCGTGATTGCCGATCGCCGCCGCGTCGTATCCCATCGCGTTCATCGCCGCCACGATCGGGTTGATCGTGTCGGTCGCGACGCGCGCCGCGACGTAGGCGAGCATGTTTCCCTGGAGCAGGTCGCCCGCGTCGAGAAGGATGACGCGCCCCGGATTGGCGGCACGGACCGAGTCCATCACGGTGGCGGCGCGGGAGAGCCCGCGCTCGCTGTCGGCGTCGTTGCGCTCGTAGTCCCAACCGCGCAGCCGCCCGTGGACGTCGGTCGTTGCTGCGATGACGAGCGCGGTAGTGTCGGTGCAGGCGGTGGGAGACGGAGTCTGGCTCGCGGGGGCTGCGCAGGCGCCGGCGGCCGCGACGAAGGCGGCAAGACTCCGCGAAACGATGCGCCGCGGCGCGATCGGACGCGCCGCGAAGGTCGCGAGGGTTTCCATGGGCGAAACGTAGTGGGGGCCTCCGGGGGTCGGGAGTGCGTTGACGCACCCCTCCCATCTCACGACCTTGAACGTCGAGAGCTCTCGTCATCCAGCGTCGATACGGAACCGTGACATGCGCCAGCTGCCCCGAACAACTCGCGCGTCACAGCTTGTAGCCGAGGCCGCGACCGGATCGTGACCGTACCGTTGATCGTCGGCATCGCCGGCGGAACCGGCTCAGGCAAATCCACCGTCGCGCGACGCGTCGCCGGCGCGTTCGCCGCCTCCGGCGTCGCGTTCATCGACATGGATGCCTACTATCGCAACTTCGCCTACCTCCCGATGGAGGAGCGGCGGCGGATCAACTGGGATCACCCCGATGCGATCGACGTGGAGCTGCTCGTCAGCCATCTCGAGTGCCTGCGACGCGGCGAGGCGATCGAGAAGCCCGTCTACGACTTCGTCACGCACACGAGAGCGCCGCACAGCGAGCGGATCGAGCCGATGCCGGTCGTCGTCATCGACGGCATCCTTCTCTTCGCCGAGCAGCGCATCCGCGACGCATGCGACGTGAAGGTCTTCGTCGACGCGGACGCGGACGTGCGCCTGATCCGGCGGATCCGGCGCGACATGGCCGAGCGCGGACGCCCGCTGGAGGAGATCCTCGACCAGTACCTGTCGACGGTGCAGCCGATGCATCTTCAGTTCGTCGAGCCGAGCAAGCGCTACGCGGACGTCATCGTTCCGCGCGGTGGGCACAACGAGGTCGCGATCGAGATGCTCGTGGCGAAAGTCAGGTCGAGAATCCGGACCGTCCCGGCATGACGACGCCCCTTCCCGGCACTGGCGAGCGGGTGCTCGTCGTGGATGACGAGGCCGACATTCTCGCCCTCGTGGCGTATCACCTCGCGAAGGCGGGCTACCGGGTGTCGACCGCCTCGAGCGGCGCAGACGCGCTGACGGCGGCGCGTGAAGAGCATCCGGCGCTGATCGTGCTCGACTTGATGCTCCCCGGGATGTCGGGCTACGACGTGCTCTCCCGGCTGCGCGGCGCCGCCGAGACGGAGGGGGTCCCGGTGCTGATGCTGACGGCGCGGCGAGAGGAGGAGGACCGGATCCGAGGCCTCGCGCTCGGCGCCGACGACTATCTGACGAAGCCGTTCAGTCCGCAGGAGCTCGTGCTTCGCGTCGCCGCGATCCTCCGCCGTGCGCGTGCCGGAGCGAGCGCCGGAGCGGGCGACAGTCTGGCAATCGGACCCCTGCGGATCGATCGCGCGGCGCACCGCGTCTCCGTCGAGGGGGGCGAGGTGGAGCTCACACCCACCGAGTACAAGCTGCTGCTCACCCTCGTCGAGCGGCGGGGGCGCGTGCAGGGTCGCGCCCACCTTCTCGAGACCGTCTGGGAGGCCGCGCCCGACATCCAGACGCGCACCGTCGACATGCACGTGCAGCGGCTGCGCACGAAGCTCGGAGTGGCCGGCGCGCTGATCGAGACCGTGCGCGGCTTCGGGTACCGCTTCAACGCGCCGACGAAACCGGCCGGGAGGTCGTGAATCTCGGTCAGCGCCTCGTCCTTGGCGCGCTGGCCGTCGTCAGCGTGCTGGTGCTCGCGCTGGCAGCGATCGCGGGGGATCGACTTCGCGAACGCCTGACAGAGTCGACGCTCCGCGACCTCGAGCGTGAGGCACGGCTCGCCGCGGCGTCGTGGACTTCGCGAGCAGATCCCGACAGCCTCGCCGACGCGATGTCCGCGCTGCTGGGAGTCCAGGTCACCTTGATCGATTCCGCCGGCCGGGTCGTGGGCGACTCGGAGTTCGACGGGCCGGCGCTGCTGGCGCTGCCGCCGGCGAAAGCCTCGCCGGAGGTCGGCGCCGCACGGCGGGGCGAAACCGGGAGGGCACGCGAAACGGGAAGCCTCGCCGTCGCAATCAGAAGCGGCCCGGGTGTCGTGCGCGCCGCGGTCGACCCGCGGCGGGTCGAGGAGGTCGCGAACGGCGCGCGGCGCGACATCGTGTTTGCCGGGAGCATTGCCGCCATCGTCGCGATGTTGCTCGCCCTCGCCTTCGCCCGCTCGATATCGCGGCCCGTCGTGGAGCTGAACGCGGTGGCGCGGGCGATCTCCGCCGGCGACCTCGCACGCCGCCCCACGCTCGCGGCGCCCGGCGAAGTGGGCGAGCTCGCCGCCGCCCTGCATCGAATGGCCGAGCTGCTCGCGAACCGCCTCGCGGCCCTCGAGCGCGATGACGCACTCACCACCGCGCTGCTCGAGTC
>DATAIS010000461.1:0-5705 GCA_036262535.1 Gemmatimonadaceae bacterium
CGCGCGCCTGAGCCGTGGCCGACGCACGCGCCGCGCGCCTCGAGGCGCTCCGTGACGCTCTCGACGTCGCGCACCTCGACGGATTGCTCGTCACCGCGCTGCCTAACGTCAGGTACCTGACGGGGTTCTCGGGCACGAGCGCGCTGCTCTTCGTGTCGCGGCGCGACGTGCTCCTCATCAGCGACTTCCGCTACGAGACGCAGGCGGCGGCCGAGGCGGCCGATGTCGCGCGCGTCCAGATCGAGGCACAGAGCCTGTGGAACGGGCTCTGGGCGACGCTGCCGCAGCTCGGCGGGCTCGAGATCCTCGGCTTCGAGTCGGCGCACGTCCAGCACCGCGAGTTCCAGCGCCTCCTCGAGGGGGGCGCGCGCTGGCAGTGGCGGCCGAGCATCGACCTCGTCGAGAAGCTCCGCGAGCAGAAGGACGAACGCGAGCTGGCGATGATCCGCCGCGCCGCGGACGTCGCCTGCGACGCGCTCGAGGCGATGCTGCCGCAGGTGCGCGCCGGGATGAACGAGCTGCAGATCGCCGGCACGCTCGAGTTCGCGCTCCGCGACGCCGGGAGCGAGACCTTTCCGTTCCCGACGATCGTCGCCAGCGGCGAGCGCTCGGCGCTGCCGCACGCGCGCGCGTCGGCGCGCGAGGTGAAGCGCGGCGATTTCCTCCTCGTCGACTTCGGCGCCGAGGTCGGCGGCTACTGCGCCGACGTCACGCGCACCTTCGTCGTCGGGCGGGCGAGCGACGAGCAGCGCGAGATCTACGACATCGTGAAGCAGGCGAACCGGCTGGCGGCGTCTGCCGTCCGCGCCGGGATGCGTGGCCGGGATGCCGATGCGCTCGCTCGTGACTACATTGAACGCTGCGGCTACGGCGCGCAGTTCGGGCATTCACTCGGGCACGGACTCGGGCTCGAGGTGCACGAAGCGCCGAGGCTGGCGCGGACCGCAGAGGGAGTGCTCCCCCCGAATTCGGTGGTGACCATCGAACCGGGGATCTATCGTCCGGGCTGGGGCGGTGTGCGCGTCGAGGACGACGTGCATCTTGGCGCCGACGGCCCGCATCTGTTGACCCGGTTTCCACGGGAGCTCATCGAGCTCGAATGACGCCGGTCCACGACCCGTTATGATCGACCTCCGCTACGTCAAGAAGCTCATCGACATCCTGGACGAGTCGACCGTCGACTCGATCGAGATCTCGTCCGACAAGGGGATGAAGATCCGGATCTCCAAGAGCCCCGTGCAGCGCGGCGCCGTCCAGGTGGCCGCGCCGATGCCGGCGCTCCTGCCGGTGGGCGCACCCGCGCGCCCGACCCCGGTGGAGGGGATCCCGGCGCTCAGCGAGGGGGGCACCGAGCCCCCGAGGGCGGCTCCGGCCGCCTCGTCGCTGCTGGAGGTCAAGTCGCCGATGGTCGGTACCTACTACGGAGCCCCCGAACCGGGGGCAAAACCTTACGTATCGGTGGGTAGCCGCGTCCAGAAAGGACAGACCCTCTGCATCATCGAGGCGATGAAGATCATGAACGAGATCGAGTCCGAGTTCGCGGGAGTGGTCAAGGAGGTCGCGGTGAGCGACGCACACCCGGTCGAATACGGGCAAGTCCTCTTCCGCATCGACCCCAATGGCTAACACGGCCACCGCCGCCCCTTCCGCCGCGCCCACCGGCGCCGCCTTCAACTTCAAGGCGATTCTGCAGCAGATGATCCAGCAGAACGCCTCCGACCTGCACCTCAAGGTCGGCCGCCCGCCGACGCTGCGCGTCAACGGCGACCTCGCCCCCCTCGCCCTGCCGCCGATGCGGCCCGAGGACCTGAAGTCGCTCGCCGAGCAGGTCATGACGCCGAAGCAGGTCAAGGAATTCGCCGAGAACAAGGAGGCGGACTTCGCCATCGGCGTGCCCGGCATCGGCCGCTTCCGCGTCAACGTCTACCAGCAGCGGGGCACGATCGCGTATGCGCTGCGCTCGATCCCGTACCAGGCGAAGACGATCGAGGAGCTCAACCTCCCCAAGGTCGTCGAGGAGGTCTCGCTGCGCCCGCGCGGGCTCGTCCTCGTCACCGGCATCACGGGCTCCGGCAAGTCGACCGCGCTCGCGGCGATGATCCAGCACGTGAACGAGAAGCGGCACGCGAACATCATCACGATCGAGGATCCCATCGAGTTCCTCCATCGCGACATCAACTGCCACATCAACCAGCGTGAGGTCGGCACCGACACGGGCAGCTTCACGCAGGCGCTGCGGCGCGTGCTCCGTCAGGACCCCGACGTCATCCTCATCGGCGAGATCCGCGACATCGACACGCTCGACGTCGCGCTCAAGGCCGCCGACACGGGACACCTCGTCTTCTCGACGCTGCACACCACCGACGCGACGCAGACCATCAACCGCGTGCTGTCGTTCTATCCGCCGCACCAGCAGGCCGAGGTGCGCTTCGCGCTCTCGAGCGCGCTCCAGGCGGTGATCTCGCTGCGCCTCGTCCCGCGCGCCGACAAGCCGGGGCGCATCCCGGCGGCGGAGGTGCTCATCAACACCGCCGCCGTGCGCGACCAGATTCGCGACATGACGAAGACCCTCAGCATCCCGGACCTGATCAAGGAAGGCACGGTGCAGTACGGGATGCAGAGCTTCGACCAGTCGCTGATGCACTGGTATTCGAAGGGCGTGATCTCGTACGAGAGCGCGGTCTTCTACGCGACCAATCCGAGCGAGTTCGCGCTCCGCGTCCAGGGCGTCGCCGGCTCGAGCGACACGAGCTGGCGCGGGTTCGAGCCCGATTCCACGGCCTGACCGTCCGGAATGTTCAAGAAAGTCCTCGTTGCGAACCGCGGCGAGATCGCGCTGCGGGTCATCCGCGCCTGCCGCGAGCTCGGCATCCAGACCGTCGCCGTCTACTCCGAGGCGGACCGTGAATCGCTCCACGTCCGCTTCGCCGACGACGACGTCTGCATCGGCCCCGCGCCCGCGCGCGACTCGTATCTCAAGATCCCGCGGCTGATCGCGGCCGCCGAGATCACCGGCGCCGACGCGATCCACCCCGGCTACGGTTTCCTCGCCGAGAACGCGGAATTCGCCGAGACCTGCGCGGCGTCGAACATCGCGTTCATCGGACCGACCGCGGAGCAGATCCGCGTCATGGGCGACAAGGCGGCCGCGCGCGCGGCGATGACGCGCGTCGGCGTGCCGATCGTGCCCGGCACTCCCGGGCCCGTCGAGGATCCCGAGGAGGCGCTCAAGTTCGCGAAGGAGATCGGCTTCCCGGTCATCATCAAGGCGGCCGCGGGCGGGGGCGGGAAGGGGATGCGCGTCGCCAAGGACGCCGACGAGTTCATTCGCTCGCACCAGCTCGCGCGCTCCGAGGCGCTGTCGGCCTTCGGCAACGGCGACGTCTACGTCGAGAAGTACCTCACGCGGCCGCGGCACGTCGAGTTCCAGATCCTCGGCGACAAGCACGGCAACGTCATCCACGTCGGGGAGCGCGACTGCTCGGTGCAGCGGCGGCACCAGAAGCTGATCGAGGAGTCGCCAAGCCCCGCGGTGAACCCGGACCTGCGCGAGCGCATGGGACGCGACGCCGTGGCCGGCGCGAAGGCCATCGACTACGTCGGCGCGGGCACGATCGAGATGCTGCTCGACGAGGACGGCTCGTACTACTTCATGGAGATGAACACGCGCATCCAGGTCGAGCATCCGGTGACCGAGATGCTCTACGGCGTCGATCTCGTGAAGGAGCAGATCCGCGTCGCCTCGGGTGCGCAGCTGTCGTTCACGAAGCTGCCGCCGGCGCGCGGCCACGTCATCGAGTGCCGCGTGAACGCGGAAGACCCCGCGCGCAACTTCCAGCCGAGCCCGGGGAAGATCGACGTCTTCCATCCCCCCGGCGGACCGGGGGTACGGCTCGACACGCACGCCTACGCGGGATACCGCGTGCCGCCATTCTACGACTCGATGATCGCGAAGGTGATCTGCCAGGGCGCCGACCGGCTCGAGGCGATCAAGCGCATGGAGATCGCGCTCGACAGCTTCATCATCGAGGGCGTGACGACGACGATCCCGTTCCTCGGGCGCGTCATGCGCAACAAGACGTTCAAGTCCGGCAACTTCGACACGAAGTTCCTCGAGCGCGAGCCGGAGCTGATGAAGGAACCCGCCTAGTGCGGAGCGCATAGTGCGAGTCGAGGTCTTCTTCACGCCACAGCAGGTGGCGCCGTCGGACGTCGCGGGTCGCGTCGTCGTCGTCATCGACGTGTTGCGCGCCTCGAGCACCGTCGCCGCCGCGCTCGCGAACGGCGCGAAAGCCGTCGTCCCCTTCGACAGCTCGGAGGAGGCGATCACGCGCGCGAAGCAGTTCGAGCGCGGCCTGGTCAAGCTCGCCGGCGAGCGGAAGATGCACGCGATTCCCGGCTTCGACCTCGGCAACTCACCGCGGGAGTTCACGCGCGAAGCCGTCGAGGGGAAGACGATCCTGCTCACGACGACGAATGGCACCGGCGTCTTCGGCGTCGTGCAGGGCGCGCGCGACGTCGTCGTGGCCTCGTACGTGAACTTCTCGTCCGCGTCGGCGATGCTCCGTGCCGCGGCCCGTGCGGGCACGGACATCTCGATCGTCTGCGCGGGGCGCGAGAAGCGGTTCTCGCTCGAGGATGCCGCGTGCGCGGGGCGTTACACGCGCCACATCGTGAAGCGGCTGACCGACGTCGAGCTGAACGACGGGGCACACGCGGCGTCGATGATCGACCGCCGCTACGGCGACAACCTCCCCCGGCTCTTCGGGGAGGCGACCCACGGGCGCGCTCTCGCCGAGGCGGGATACTCCGAAGACCTCGAGCTCTGCGCGACCGTCGACGCATTTCCGGTGATCCCGGTGTACTCCGACCGACAGATCACGAAGCTGGGACCCGAGCGGGAGCGGTAACCTGACGCGGCACATGCGGCGCGAGCTCGCGGCGATCGCGCTTCTTCTCCTCGCGGTGTTCCTTGGCGGCGTCCTCGCCGCTCAGGGGCTGGCCGAGCTGCGCACGGGTGGCGGCGTCGGCGCGAACTTCGGCTTTCTCGGCGAGCTCCTCGTCGTGCCGATGCTCGCGGTGCTCGGCTGGACGGGCGCGGTGTGGATTCCGCTCCTTCCCGCGGTGCACGCCCTGCGGCTCTTCGGCCGCATGGAGGAGCGCACCGATCGCTCGTGGCTCGTCTTCCTCGCCGGGCTCGCCCTGCTTGCGCCGATCGCGACCGGCCTGGCGCTCCATCTCGGCGCGGAGGAGAGCCGCGCGGCCGGGCTCTGGGGCGCGGGAACGGCGTTCTACATGCAGCGCGCCTTCGGCTCGATCGGGGCGTGGATCGTCTTCGCGTGCCTTCTCTCGGCGCTGACGGCGGCGACACTGGCGTGGAACCCGATCCGGGTGCTGCTCTACAAGGAGGGGCCCGCGGTAGCTGCGTCGGCCGAGACAGCGGAACCGCAAAAGCGGCGACGGAACAGGGGACAGGGGAGAGCAGGGGAAGAACCGCTCGCGACCGCGCTTGAACCCACCCCGGAGGAGATGCCCGCCGTCGACCCGACGCTGATGACCGGCGACGACATCGCCGAGCCGGAGGCCGACGGCAAGCCGCGCCGGGCGCGGAAGAAGACGAAAGCCGAGGCGAGCGCAGAGCGCGACGAGGAGATCGCGGCCGCGATCGACGCGATGCCCGACCCCGGGCCGGGCGCGGACGAGCT
>DATAIS010000462.1:0-5403 GCA_036262535.1 Gemmatimonadaceae bacterium
TCGAAGACGACGACGTCCGCGTACGACCCAGGGCGCAGCTGTCCGCGGCCTTCCATGCGCATGACGGTGGCGGGGAGCGTCGTCATGCTGCGGATCGCGTCGGCGAGCTCCACGACGCGCTCGTCGAGTGCGTACTTGCGCAGCTTCCGCGGGAAGGTCCCGTAGGCGCGAGGGTGCGGCACGCCACGCCCCATCGGCACGAGGTCGCCGTCCGACGAGGTCATCGTCCATCGCTGGCGCATGAAGGCGGCGACGTCGGCCGAATCCATGTTGAAGGAGACGATGCCGGCCTGCGCGCGGGTGAGAAGCGCGAGCGCCGCGATGACCGGGTCCTCGCGGCGGGCATCGGCGACCTGCTGGAGCGTCCGCCCCTCGATGGAGGAGTCGGGACCATAACGTGCGAACTGGATGCGGCTCGCGCCGCCGCGCCGCTCGAGATTATCGCGCATCTCGCGCTCGATGCGCGCGTGGTCGGTCGGGTCGGCGAGGCGTCGTCGGAAGGCGCTGTCGCCGCCGGCGATCGCCCAGCGCGGAACGAGCGCCGCCGAGAGGCTGGTCGAGGAGGCGTCGTACGGGTACTGGTCGGCGAAGACCTCCACGCCCTGGGCCCGCGCGCTGTCGATGCGCGCGATCAGCCGCGGCGCCATCCCCCAGACGTGGGGCCCGAGCGCCTTGATGTGCGTCACGATCCCCGGCAGGCGCGCCTCGCTCGCGATGCGGATCACTTCGTCCACGGCGGCGGCGACGCCGATGGTGTAATCCGACTCGTCGCGAATGTGGCTGGTGTAGACGCCGCCCCGCGCCGCGGCGACTCGCGCCAGCGCGATCAGCTCGTCCGTCTTCGCGAAGCTCCCCGGAGCGTAGAACGGACCGCTCGACAGACCGAAGGCGCCGGCGGTCATCCCGCTGTCGACGAGCGCTTCCATTCGCGCCAGCTCCGAGGCCGTCGGCGCCCGATCCTCCATCCCCAGCACGCGCCCGCGCACGGAGCCGTGGGGCACGAGGAGCGCGACGTTCACGCCCGGCCGCGCCGCGGAGAGCTGCCGCCGCTGCGCGCGGAGATCGACCGGTCCGCCGCCGTCGGGATTGACGACGACGGTCGTCACGCCCTGGAGCAGCAGGGGCACCCCGCCGCTCAGCTCGCGCG
Organism: Gemmatimonadaceae bacterium; assembly: GCA_036262535.1. Lineage (GTDB taxonomy): Bacteria > Gemmatimonadota > Gemmatimonadetes > Gemmatimonadales > Gemmatimonadaceae > JABFXC01. The sequence continues at coordinate 1,148 of DATAIS010000462.1, forward strand.
TCGCGAGCCCGGGCCCCGAGTGCGAGTGGGGATCGATGAAACCCGGTGCGACGTAGAGTCCGCGCGCATCGACGACCCGCCTCGCCGTCGCGCCGGCCAGGTTGCCTAACGCGACGATGCGGTCGCCGGTGATGGCGACGTCGGCGTAATACCAGGGGTTCCCCGTCCCGTCGAGCACCCGGCCGCCGCGGACCAGGACGTCGTACCGAGGAGGCGACTGGGCTCCCGCCGCGACGAGCGGGACGAGGAACGCGAGAACACGCAGCGACCAGCGACGAGAGAAGTCATCGCTTCGCTCGACGGCGGGGGACGGGAGACGGGAGAGGAGCCGATGAGCGACGGGGAACGTGAGAGCGACCGGCATCAGGTATCGCTCGTCGCCCTTGTCTTTCCCGCGGTTGGCTCCGTGAGGAGGAGACATGCAAGGCGGGATACCTGATGCTGGACCGTTTCCTCGTCCCCCGTTTCTCATCGCAGTCTCCCCCGTTTCCCGTTCCTGGTTGCCGAGCCGCCGGCGAAGGCTTCTCTCGATTCTAGTCGTCGAGACCGGGCGTCAGGGTAGCTCGCCCGGATGATAACGGCGGATCGTGCGCGCTTCGATCTCGGCGGGGGTCCAGGCGACCGGCTTGAGCTCGCCGCGCGCGAACATCCCGGCCTGGTCGTCGTGATGCGGCGAGTCGGGCCGGGCACTCTCGCCGTAGGCGAGCACCGACCATGCGCGCGGACGATCGCCGAACTCCACGACGAGGATCCATCCGTCGCCGCCCACCGCCTCACGCTTGCCGTCGGGCGTGTCACGGAACTGGAGCACGCGGAAGCAACCGAGGTCCCCGTTGCATCCGCCGACGGGCACGTCGACGCGCCCGAGGCGGACGCGGTGCACCTCGCCCCAGGAGACGTTCCAGCCGCCGTAACGCTGTCTGGTCTCGTCGACTGCCTGCGCGAACGCGGTCGCGGCACGCTCGGAAAAGCGGAGGCCACGCGGCGTCGCCAGCGGCGCCGACGGAGTCCAGGGCGACGCGAACATCGTGTCGGCATCCGCGCCCGCCGTGTAGCGGCGCCACCACCGCTCGAAGAGTACGCCACCGCGGCTGTCCGGCGCGGTCGTGCCATCCCAGCCGGCGACGAGATCCGCCGCTGCTGCGACTTCGGCGGCGGGCGCCGACGCGCGCACGGCCGCGACGAGATCGGCGCGTACGCGATCGGCGAGCAGCATGCGATAGGAGTGCTTGAGCGCGATCACGTCGGCGACGGAGAGCTTCCGATCGTTGTCGATGAGAGCGATGGCGAGCTGGCTGCGGAGGCGGAGCCGCGGCTCGGGAAAGTACGGCGGGTAGCGCGACGGATCGAGCCGCTGCCGCATGTTCGTGTACCAGGGCGGATCGTTCTCGTTGTGGATGTATCCGCCCTTCGGGTTCAGCAGCTGCGGCAGCGAGTCGAACGGTACGTAGCGCACCCACACGTCGGTCGTACTGCGCACCGGAATGGCGGTGGTGTCGCCGCCGCTCGGGTGCGGGAGCGAGGGGACGGTCGCGTTCCAGAGGTAGAAGATGTTCCCGGCGCGATCGGCGTAGGTGAAGCTCGACGTGCGCCGCGCGCGCATGCGCATCGCGTCCTTCCACTCGGTGAGCGAGCGCGCGCGCATCATCCGCAGGAACTGCTCGCCGCCGCGCGGGTCGTCGACGCCGGCGGCGCGGAGCACGTAGACCTTGCCGTTCCCGCGATGGATCACCGGCCCCAGCGAAGTGCGCCAGACCTCGCGCGTCTCGCTCGACAGCCCTGGACCGTTGCGGAACTCCACCGTGACGAGCGTCCGCTCGAGAGGATGCGAGCCACCGTCGAGCAGGTAGTGGTCGACGCGAGTGGAGTCGACGTCGAGCGCATAGATCTGCTCGAGGAGCGCCTCGTTGTTGGTGGTGGACCAGCCGAGGTCGCGGTTGAAGCCGCCGATGACGCCGAAGGGGCCGCCGACGCGGAAGTCGCCGTAGAAGTCGAGCACTCCCGGCACGGTGACGTGCGCCTCGTAATAGCCGGCGCTCCACGAGAGGTGCGGGTTGCGGAGCAGGATCGCGCGTCGCGACTTCGTACGGCCAGGCGCGAAGGCCCAGGCGTTGGAGCCTTCGTCGGGCGGATCCTCCCCACTGGCCGGTGTGCCTGCTTCATCCGACGGATCGTCGGCCTGGCGCGCGCGCCGACCGCGGCCGGAATCGATGCGGGCGAGAAAGCGATTGACGGCGGCACTGCCGCCGGCCCCCATCTCCTGCGCGAGTACGTCCGCGCCGGTGAAGCGGGTCGAGAATCCCGGAGGCATCTCGTCAGGGTGCAGCTCGACCCAGCGGTTCACTCCCGCGGCGAACCCCTCGTACACGTCGCGCGTCGCCTGCTCGAGCGACGCGTAGAGCGCGACTGCCCGTGCGTGCGCGGGACGGCCGACGAAGTCCCGCTCGATGCTGTCGCGGCCGAACCACCGCGCCAGCTCGCCGCGGGCGCGAACGAGGCCGAGCACGACCCGCGCTCCATGATCCTCGAGCTGCACCCAGGCCAGGGCGTAGGCGGCCGCCGTCAGGTTCCGGGCCTGGATGTGCGGCACGCCGTAGTCGGTGCGGCGCACCTCGACCTGCTGGGCGAGCGGCGGCGCGCTCTGCGCCACCGCGGCGTGCGCAGCCGCGAGCGCCACCAGGAGCACGAGCAGAAGGTGGGGCAGGATTCGCTGTCGATTCATGCCCCAAGATACGCTGTGTGCGCGGCCGACAGCCGGCAGCTGGCGGCCGGCAGCCGCCGTTACGCGCGGACGAGCTTCTTGTAGGCGATGCGGTGGGGCTGGTCGGCGTCGGGGCCCTTCCGCTTCTTCAGGTCCTCGATGTAGGCCTGGAAGTTCCCCTCGAACCAGACGACCTCGGAATTCCCCTCGAACGCCAGGATGTGCGTGGCGATGCGGTCGAGGAACCAGCGGTCGTGGGAGATCACCACCGCGCAGCCGGCGAAGTCGAGCAGCGCCTCCTCGAGCGCGCGCAGCGTGTCGACGTCGAGGTCGTTGGTCGGCTCATCCAACATGAGGACGTTGCCGCCTTCCATCAGCGTCTTCGCCAGGTGGAGGCGGTTCCGCTCGCCTCCTGAAAGATCACCGACCTTCTTCTGCTGGTCGGTGCCGCGGAAGTTGAAGCTGCTCAGGTATGCCCGCGAGTTGAGCTCCTTCTTCCCGACCATGATCTGCTCGCGGCCGCCCGAGATCTCCTGCCACGCGCTGTTCGCGCCGTTGAGCGTGCGGTTCTGGTCGACGTAGGCGAGCTGCACCGTCTCGCCGATCCTGAGCGTGCCGTCGTCCGGCTGCTCCTTCCCTACGATCATCCTGAAGAGCGTCGTCTTGCCGGCGCCGTTAGGCCCGATGATGCCGACGATGCCGCCGCGGGGGAGCGAGAAGCTGAGGTCCTCGAAGAGCAGCTTGTCGCCGAAGGCCTTCTTCAACCCCTTCGCGATGACGACGTCGTTGCCCAGCCGTGGCGCGGGAGGGATGACGATCTCGTTCTGCGTCACCTTCTCCTGCTGCGCCTCGCTCGCCAGCTGCTCGTACTGCTGGATGCGCGCCTTGCTCTTGCTCTGCCGCGCTCGCGGGGACATCCGCACCCACTCGAGCTCGCGGTCCAGCGTCCGCTGCCGCGCCGAGGCCTGCTTCTCCTCCTGCTGGAGGCGCGTCTTCTTCTGCTCGAGCCAGCCGGAGTAGTTGCCCTCGTACGGCACGCCCTTGCCGCGATCGAGCTCGAGGATCCACTTCGCGACGTTGTCGAGGAAGTAGCGGTCGTGGGTGATCGCGACGACGGTCCCCGGATACGCCTCGAGGTGATGCTCGAGCCACGCCACCGACTCGGCGTCGAGGTGGTTGGTGGGCTCGTCGAGCAGCAGGAGGTCGGGCTCCTCGAGCAGCACCCGGCAGAGCGCGACGCGGCGCTTCTCCCCACCGGACAGCTTGCTGACGTCCGCGTCGGCGGGCGGGAGTCTCAACGCGTCCATCGCGATCTCGACCTTGTTGTCGAGGTTCCAGAGGTCGTGCTGGTCGATGTACTCCTGGAGCGTCCCCTGCTCTTCCATCAGCTTGTCGAAGTCCGCATCCGGCTCGGCGAACGCGGCGCTGATGGCGTTGAAGCGGTCGAGCTTCGCGCGCTGCACCTTGACCGCTTCTTCCACGTTGCCGCGGACGTCCTTCGACTCGTCGAGCTTCGGCTCCTGCGGCAGGTAGCCGATGCGCGTCCCCTTGTGCG